>JAHFNP010000030.1 GCA_023267245.1 Candidatus Nomurabacteria bacterium | reverse complement strand
ATCTTTGGCTTTGATCAGCCTCTCGGCAATTTTTTCTCTTTATTATTTTTTAATTTCACCGCCACCCCATTTCCCGACTGGTTCGATCGTTTCCGTCAAAAGCGGTAGCGTGCTTATACGTATCTCGGCAGATTTGAAAGAAGAAGGCATTATCCGTTCCCGGTTCGCTTTGGAATTTTTCTCCATACTTTTTGGCGGAGACAGGCATATTGTCTCCGGAGATTATTTTTTTGACCGTCCGCTTCCTGTCTGGAGCGTCGCCTATCGGATATCCTTGGGTCAATACCACATCAAGGCTGTAAAGATAACCATTCCGGAAGGATATAATTCTAGAGATATTACGGATGTGCTGAGTACTAATATCCTGAATTTTGATAAAGAAAGGTTTCTAGCGGAAGTTGCCGGCAAGGAAGGCCACCTTTTTCCGGATACCTATTTCCTTTATCCAAATATGACCCCCGAAGTTATTGCGAAGATTTTGGAAGACAATTTCATAAAAAAAATAACCCCGCTTGAAAATAGCATCGTTAAATCGGGAAAAAGTGAAAAAGAGATTATTACCATGGCTTCGATTATAGAGAAAGAAAGCGGCGGTCCCGACGACAAAGCCTATATCGCCGGCATATTATGGAAAAGAATAAAATTAAAAATGCGGCTTCAAGTTGACGCGACGATAGTATATTTGACTGGCCGCGACGGTACAAAGCTTGCATCGGATGATTTTAAAATCAATTCTCTGTATAATACATATACCCATCTCGGTCTGCCGCCGGCGCCGATATCCAATCCCGGCCTAGACTCGATCAAGGCGGCGATATTCCCGAAAGATTCGCCTTATCTTTTTTATCTGCATGATAAGAATGGGGTTATCCACTACGCTAAAACATTTAAGGAACATATAGCGAATGAATTAAAATATTTAAATAATTAGCGTCGCGCCAAAAGGACTTACGCGACGTGATTTGCAAAATCAAATGAAAAAACATAAATTAGCATTTATAGATATAGAATCGACCGGCCTAGACCCCGAGCGTCACGAGATCATACAGATCGGGGTTGTCGTTGCAACTCAAGAGTGGGTTGATGGTAAGCCTTCTTTTCAGGTTGTTGAAGAATTTGAAATTAAAGTAAAACCTGAAAGGATCGAGGATGCTGATAAATCTGCACTAAAAATAAATGGTTACAACGAAGCCGATTGGACTGAGGCATCCACTTTGCCTGAGGCGATGAAAATATTCTCTGACAAAACAGCCGATACGATCATGGTTGCGCACAATGTTGTATTCGATTATTGTTTTTTAAATAAGGCTTTCTATATAACTGGAGAAGACAATAGAATGCATTATCATAAGCTCGACACTATCTCGATCGCCTTCGCCAAGCTTTATTTAAATGAAGATGTCGATCGTTTTTCTCTGCAGTATATTTGCGATCATTTTGGAATTGTAAACGAAAAGGCACATACTGCCTTGTCGGACTCCCGAGCGACCTTTGAGCTTTATCAGAAATTAATGAATCTTTAATCAAATGAATTCTATTGTTCTAATAACTAAAGCGGAAAAAGACTATGAACTTATTGCGTCTGGTGGTGGAAAAAAAGTAGAAAGATACGGCAAGTATATTTTAGTTAGACCAGATCCTGGAGCCATTTGGTCAAGAAGTGGCGGAGATGAAATTTGGAAAAATTTTGACGCTGAATTTATCCGAAAAGGTGAAAAAGGCGAATGGAGGCCGGCTCGAGGAAATGATATAAAGAAAGTTTTACCTGAAAGTTGGGAAATTAATTTTGGTGATTTGATTTTTCAAATAAAACCGACATCTTTCAAACATACGGGACTTTTTCCGGAACAAGAGCCCAATTGGACTTGGATGACGGAATTGATAAAAAAGTCTGACCGACCTATCAAAGTTTTAAATTTATTTGCTTACACTGGCGGAGCGACTCTTGCGTGCGCGAAAGCTGGGGCGGAAGTTATTCACCTTGATGCCTCTAAAAAGGCGATCGAATGGGCGAGGGAAAATGCGAAAATTTCAGGTTTGGAGGAGAAACCTGTCAGGTGGATACTTGATGACGCAAGTATATTTTTGAAAAGAGAAATCAAGCGCGGTAATAAATACGATGCGATCATCATGGATCCGCCGTCCTTCGGACACGGGCCTTCCGGCCAGCTTTGGAAAATAGAAGAAGACTTTTTGAAATTGATGGAGCTGTGCAGAGATGTTTTATCTCCTGCGCCATTATTTTTCCTGATCAACGGCTACGCTTCCGGATATTCGCCGATTGCGTACGGAAATAATTTAGAATTTTTAACTCAGAAATTTGGCGGTCAGGTTGAAGCGGGGGAGCTTGTCATAGAGGAATCTAATTCCAAGAGGCTTATGCCGGCCGGGATATTTGCCCGCTGGAAGAGCTGATTCTGCAGAATCAGCTCGCGCACGATTTTACGAAATCGTGTCGCATCTCGTCATTTGAAATGCGACTTGAAGCGCGATCAAACTTGCTATTTTGATATAGGTGTGATATTGTAAAAACAGTTTTGATTTTTAATTTTATTAAGATCTAACGGTCCAGGGAGCTTTGGCAGGGGTGCAGCCTCTGAAAAGATTCATCAAGGCCCGTAAGGACCGTAATTTTTCATCCTTGATGGGTCATCTGCTTTTTTCATTCCGCGTCTCTTGCTCAGAGGCGCGGTTTTTTATTTTATGTATAATGGATTTGATTTATGAAGAAAAACAAAAAAATAGTATTTGTCGGTCTCTCAGGCGGAGTTGATTCGTCTGTTTCAGCTGCCCTTTTGAAAGATCAAGGCTATGATGTTGTCGGTGTTTTTATTAAAGTCTGGCAGCCGGACTTTATTACCTGTACTTGGCGAGAGGAAAGGCGCGACGCAATGCGGGTTGCGGCGGCGCTTGATATACCATTCCTTACTTTTGATTTGGAAAAAGAATACAAAAAAGAAGTCGCGGATTATATGATAAGCGAATACAAAACCGGCCGGACGCCGAATCCGGATGTGATGTGCAATAAAAAAGTGAAGTTTGGCGGATTTTTAAAAAAGGCCTTATCGATGGGTGCTGACTTTGTGGCGACTGGGCATTATGCGAGGGTAGTTTCGCAGGCAAAACTATTAAAGGGTGTTGATCCAGCCAAGGACCAATCCTATTTTCTTTGGACTCTAAATCAGGATCAGCTAAAACATACTCTTTTTCCAATTGGACACTTAAAGAAAACCCAAGTGAGAAAATTGGCCGAGAAATACAGGCTTCATACCTTTGAGAAAAAAGACAGCCAAGGAGTCTGCTTCTTGGGGCAATTAGATATGAAAGATTTCCTCAAGCATTTTATAAAAGAAAAAAAAGGTAAAGTTCTAAATGAGAAAGGAGAAATAATAGGAGAACACGACGGCGCAGTGTTTTTCACTTTGGGCGAGCGACATGGATTTACAATCACCAAGAAGACTAATCACGATAAACCGTATTATGTCGTCGACAAAGATATAAAGAAAAATACTATTACAGTGTCGCAAGATTCTAACCGGCACATTCTCACGAATGGGTCAATAGATTTAGAAAGTACTAATTGGATAATTGAACCTGATCAAAATAAAACTTATCAAGCCCAAATCCGATATCACGGAGAATTTTTACCCTGCAAAATAAAATGTTCAACACCGAGTGTTCAACAAGTAATTTTTGAAAAACCAATCCTTGCAGCTTCCGGCCAATCAGTTGTCTTGTATGATGGTAATATTTGCCTCGGCGGGGGAGTAATTAAATAATTACATTACAGGCTTGACAGTAAGTCAAATATAGTATACTATGCCGGTGTATG
>JAHFNP010000029.1 GCA_023267245.1 Candidatus Nomurabacteria bacterium | reverse complement strand
GATTGATCATTCAATAAACAATACCAGGGGAGTCCTAATTGGTTTAAAATAAAAATTGTCATCTCTATATCTTTCGGAAAACATTCCGAACCAAAACTATTTCGATGTCGCACAATATAGCTTTGCGACACTCATATAAATAATATATATCAAAAAACTACTTAGGATTGTAAGCCGGCAAGGTATTGAGGTCAGTCGCTTTGAAATCAGTCGGTGTCTTGCCTTGCTTGATCAGATTCATGTTCTCCACAAAGGCGCTCCAGAGGAGCCCCATGAAAATATTATTCCAAAAATATAAAACTGGCTTGGACAAAACATTGTTCCAGATATTCAAAGCCACGTCTTTAACATAGCCGACATTCTGTTGTGTCTGCGGCTTCTCAACGGTCGACTTTATATCTATGTTGAAATAACTCAATATCAAAAGAGCGACCACTATTAGGATTATCAGCCTGACAAGTCCGGTATTTGTATTAGATCCGATCATAGGCCTATTATATATCACAATTCATTTTTAAGCATTATATGCGGGCAAGTAAAGCATCGGGTCAAGATAAGCGTTGATCGGCGCTACAGGCATCGTATAAGTGCGCCCGCCGCAGGCCTTGCTTGGCAGGCTTGTTACTTTGACCGCGCTTGAGGCGTAAACGCCCAGGTGCAGGTGCGGACCGGTCGCATAGCCCGTACTGCCGCTATAGCCGACGACTTCACCAGCACTGACTGATTCCCCCGCTACGGCTTTGATTAAAGACATATGCCCGTAAATACTCGAAAGTCCGTTATTGTATTTAATAAAGACCCATTTACCGTAGGATGCGCCTGGACAAGTCTCGTCCGTATTACCGGTGCCGACGACTACGCCGCTCGCCATAGCCTTGAGCGGAGTACCGATGCTGGCTCTGAAGTCTACGCCGTTATGAGACCCGGACACATAAAGCCTTTTGGCGTCGACTGTCGCTCCGAATAATTGAGTAATAAAGACATCATCCAGCGGCCAGCTTAAAACTCCCGAACCGGCTTTTGGCAGCAGGCTTGGATCCAGGATGAATTTCAATTGAGATTCATAATCTCGGACATCTTTTTCGAAAGCTGCTTTTTTGGCAATTTTGTCCTGAAGAATTTTTTTATAATTTGATTCCTTGTTTTTTGTATCCTTCAAAAGTTTGTTTTTTGCCGTAGTATTTTGATCATTGATCTTTTTCTGGTCGCCCAGTTCCCCATTCAAAAAAACGAGTTTTTGCTTGGCTTGCTCGGCTTCATTTTTGTTTTTCTCCAGATCAGTTTTGATGTCCTTCAGTTCAATTATTCTTTGTCTTAAATTGGACTGAAGCGTTTTGATCTGCTCAATTTCATTCCAGGCGTCGGTAAGCTTATTTTCTGACAGTAAGACCGCAATTAAATCTATACGGTCATTGTCGCCTATTTCTCGGATCCCTTGAGAAATAGCTTTTTGATCGGCAGAAATTTTTTCTTCTTTGTTGCCGATATCCAAAGAGATATTTTGAATATCGAGATTCGTTCCGCCTATTTTAGTTTGAGTGATTTTTATATCAGCATTGAGTTTCTTTTTATTTAGATCAAGCTCTTTTATAGAGTTACCAAGAGAGCTGGCCTCTAAGCCGATAACCCCGAGTTGTTTTGTATATGAAGCTATTTCTTCTTCCAGTTTCTGGATCTCATTATTCCGGTCATCGATTTTTGATTTGAGGTCTGAGGCATTCTGAGCATAAAAAACAAACGGCGTTAAAATCAACGCAGCTAAAAGAAAAAATTTAAATAGCTTTTTGTAGTCGGGATAAAGTTTCATTTTTTCCTAAAATATCAGCGATTATAAAAGGATCGGGCGATTTATCTAAGCCCGATAAAGCGAAACGGACGGGATGCAACAGCTCTCCCCTACTCTCTAGCGAATCGGCTATGAGCATTAAAGCATTCTTGATATTTTCCGTAATGAAATCATTTTCATCTATATTTTCCAAGGCTTTTATCGCTTGTTCTAAATTACTCTTTATTTTTTCGGGTGGAGTAGTTTTAAAAATTAATTTTTCTTTGGCATATTTCGGTTGTTTAAAAAAGAAGTCCAACTCCCCCGCTTCAATCATTTTTCTAATATCCCCAAACTTCGAAATTCTCTCAAAGATTATCGGAATGATTTTTCTATTCCTCATATTTTCCGGCAGATATCCAAAAATTCTTTTTTCCAATTCTTCTCCGCCAAGCATTTTCATGTGCTCTTTGTTGAACCATTCCAATTTCTCTTCACTAAAAATAGCCGGGCTTTTTTGAACCTTAGAAAGGTTGAAGGCCCCGACTAATTCATCGTGAGTAAAAATCTCTTTATCTGTGCCCGGGTTCCAGCCGACAAAAGCTACTCCGTTTAAAATAGCTTCCGGTAAAAAACCGAGGTCTCGGTAAGTCGTAATAGGCAAAGCCCCTCGGCGTTTTGAAAGTTTCAATTTATCTCCGCCTAAAACTAAAGGCAGATGAGCGTACATCGGCGTCGGCGCTCCTATCGCCCGCTGGATCAGGATCTGCCGCGGAGTGTTTGAAACATGATCTTCGCCGCGGATGATATGCGTCACGCCTTCTTCAAAGTCGTCCACGACGACGGCGAGGTGAAATAATGGTTCATTTAAATTTTTAGCAATTACAAAATCACCCAAGTCGGTCGTATTCATCGTGATATCACCTTTTATTTCATCAACAAAAGTGACATCTATATTTGGATTTTTAAAGCGAACAATTTCCTTGATAATACCGCTGCCGTCTTTCGCCGCTTCTTTTGAGATATAAGCAGTTCCTTCTTTGATCATCTTTTCAAGAAAAAATTTATGCCTGTTGACATTTTCCGACTGGCGGTAAAATTTATCATATTCAAGTCCGATCCATTTTAAGCTTTCTAAAATATTATCTTCATATTCTTTTTTGTTGCGCTCTCTATCCGTATCCTCAATTCGCAGAATAAATTCTCCGCCATTATGCTTAGCGTATAAGTACGCAAAAATCGCCGTCCGGTACCCGCCAATATGCAAAAAGCCCGTTGGACTCGGCGCAAATCTTGTTACAACTTTTTTAGGATCATTATTCATTTATTTCTCGTGGGAGAGGGCGATGTTGATAAGCTCTTGGGCGATTTTGGAAGCGGCGTCAGAACGGGCGAATTTGAGAGCGTCTTTAGACATCTCTTCTCTCTTGGCTGGATTGGAAATTAATTTTTCAATTTCGGCGAAAAGCAGATGCTGGGTCAGATTTATTTCTTCGATTACAATAGCCGATCCTGATCTCGCATAGTTGAAGGCATTCTTCCTCTGATGATCGCCGTGTGAACTGGTTATCGGTATGATGATCGACGGCACGCCCCAGGAAGCGATCTCAAAGATCATCGAGCCTGCTCTAGAAATTATCAAAGACGCGGCTCCGGCAGACATTTTAAGAGCTAACGAATCAAGAAAAGGATATACCAGATATCGATCCTTGTTTGGATTGTTTTTTAATATTAATTCAGTACGAATATTCACTTCCTCTAGATTTTTCTTGCCGACTTGATGAATAATCTGATATTTCTTGATTAGATCCGGCAAAGCCTCGATAATCACATTGTTTATGATCTCAGCGCCCAGAGAGCCTCCTAGGATGAGGATAACCGGTATATTGGGATCAAGTTTTAAATATTCATATACGCCTTCTTTTACAGTTTTCTGCAATTCCTGGCGGATCGGCTGGCCAACCCAGGCTACCTTGCCTTTCGGGAAAAACTGGCCGGCTTCTTCAAAAGACACGGCGATCCTCTTGGCAAACTTGGCTGCCCAAAGATTGGATCGGCCAGGCGCCGAGTCAGACTCATGGAT
>JAHFNP010000010.1 GCA_023267245.1 Candidatus Nomurabacteria bacterium | reverse complement strand
GTGTCGTATTCTCCGATCGAAATTAAATTCAGATCAGGCACTATACCAAGAAGTTCGGGCGGATACGAGCTTGGTCTATAATATTTGAAAAGCTAGTAGAAAATATACGCGGCTAAATCAGTGCTTTCTTTGGCAAATTTAAATTGATTGTATGGCATATAGATAACAAAACCTTTATAGTCCCCTATTTCCCATTTTTTATCCCTCACATAATCATTGAAGTGGATATGGATTACAGCATCAATATTATTTTCATTCGCCCAAAGATTAATACCATAAAGTATACCTGCCACTTTATTTGACGCATAGTTATGATAAACATTATTATCAACCTTTTTTATTTCTCCACTGACTATTTTATTTTGAAATGAAGTTTTTGAATTCTCAATAAAGTCATTTATTCTATCTCCATTATTTGCAAAATAATCACTAAATTCTTTCGTATAGCCTTGCCAGTCACGAGTAATAAAAACTTTAAACTTTTTATCTTTCTTTAATAAGTTATATAAATACAAACCGAGTTTTACATTCATATCTGCTTCTTTAACTCCGTTAAATATTGCCCCATAAGATTCGTCATCATGTCCGGGAACAATTAGGATTTTATACGGCGCATTGGCTTGCGCGCAAAATACTGGAGTTAAAACAAACATTAATACGAGTAAAAGCTTTCTCATGCTATAAATAATAGCATGCCTGAGCTGCCAGAAGTTCAAACAACTGTAAATGGATTAAAGAAAGTCTTACCGGGACTGAAGATTTTAGATGTCTGGACAGACCTCGCCGTGAAGAAGCCCTCCCTGCGGCATTTTGATGACACAATAAAAAATCTAAATTTCTTTAACATTTTTAAAAAAGAAGTTATCGGCAGCAAAGTTGTTTCCGCTGAACGCCGAGCCAAAAATATTTTAATCAATCTTTCAAATGAAAAAACCATCTTGATTCATCTTAAAATGACCGGGCACCTTTTGTATGGAAAATACAAAAAAACCACCGCCATGGCGGGGCAAGTAAAAAATGAATGGGAGCCTGCAGAAGACGGTCCGCTGAACGATCCGTACAACAGATTTATCCATGTAGTCTTCTCATTTTCAAACGGCAAGCATTTAGCTTTTTGCGACTCCAGAAAATTTGGCAAGGTGACATTAATTAAAGAGGGTGAATTGAAAACAACCAAACACTTAAAGGATATCGGCCCGGAACCACTTGATCGCAATTTTGATTTGAAAAAATTTAAAAACAGGATTAAGGAGAGGCCGACTGGCAGGATTAAGAATGTCTTGATGGATCAAAATATCATCGCCGGCATCGGCAATATTTATTCGGATGAAATGCTTTGGATGTCCGGAATCCATCCGGAAGAAAAAGTAAGAAATATAACTGACGAGAAATTTAAAAAAATGTTTGATGCAATGAAAGAAGTTCTAAAGAAAGGCATATCGCTCGGCGGAGACTCTATGTCAGACTATCGAAATATATTGGGCAAAAGAGGAGAATTTCAGCTTCACCACCGCGCCTATCAGCGCAAAGGAGAGAAGTGTTCCAAACCAGGCTGTAAGGGTGTTATAATGCGTATTGTAGTCGGCGGACGCAGCGCGCATTTCTGTCCCGTGCATCAAAAATTATGGAAGCATTAAAAGATTTAAAATATTTATTACTGATACTGGCTCTTCTTTGGATTATCTGGTTTTTCACCGGCGGACCGGCGCGTCTTGAAAATTCAAAAAATCCATTCCTCAAGCCAATCACCGGACAAGTCTATAATAAATAGGCTTTTTAGAATTTGTAATTTAGAATGCCTTGGGAGCACGGCGGTGCGAGCACGAGGAATTTTTCAGCAGAAAAATATCCGTGCATTATAAGTTACAAATTCTGTAAAGCGCCACCCCCAAGGCAACAGAAACATTTAATGATTCTTTTTTTCCTAACATTTTAATTTCAGCAATTTTATCCACTTTATCCAAAATGTTCTTCGGTAGACCGAGAACTTCATTGCCGACGATTAAGGCTGTTTTATTTTCGATTTTAATCTTCTTATAATCAACCGAGTTCTCGGCTTGTTCTAGGGCAACGATAAAAAATTTCTCCTTTTTCAATTTAGATATTAGGGCCGGCAGGCTTTTTTTACTCTCCCATGCGACCAAGTCCTCCGCCCCGAGAGCCGCCTTGGCAACATCGCTTCTTTTCCTACCAAATCGATCAAGCGGCGCCGGCGTATAGCCGGTCAAATATATTTTTGAAACTCCACCCGCCTCGGCGGTCCGGAAAATCGCCCCGACATTTTGGGCGCTTCTGATATCATGTAAAATTAAAATAATTTCTTTTTTCATTTGATTAAGTTATACTGTTAAGCATGTTAAGCCTTTATCCAGATTTATACAACTACGCCGGTTTTGTACCGGTTGTTTTCAGATTGTTTTTGGGCTATTTCCTTTTCAAGACAGCCTTTGAAAATTTTATGATCTCCAAAAGAGCCGGCGGCGGAATGGGAGTGATCCTCTGGTCAGGAATACCGCTCATCGGAGGAATACTCCTAGTTTTAGGGCTTTTGGTTCAGCCGACGGCTTTTATTCTAGCCATACTATTCATTGTTTTCATGAATGTAAATCAAGGAGTTGAATTGGCTCATCTTCGCCGATCAAATGATTTTCATTTGCTTCTGATTTTGACTCTATTATCTCTGATATTCTTAGGCCCCGGTATCTGGGCAATTGACCTTCCACTATAAAAATGTAGAATAATGCGTAAGTATATTGCGCCCGTAGCTCAGTCGGTAGAGCAGATCCCTTTTAAGGATAAGGTCGTTGGTTCGATTCCAACCGGGCGCACAAATGTTAAGAAAATCTCCTCTGCGGGGGATTTTTAGTTTGTGCGAGGCGCAGTGATGTTTTGCCAGCAGGCAAAACCACGAGCCGGGGTCGCGAAAATTTCGAGCGACGGCGAGAAATTATTTGTGACCACCAATTATATACTCTCCAATATCAACCTCTCCAAACCAGTTTCTATATCTCCCATTCCCCTATGGCCTTCGTGATAGATAGAAATTATTTTTGAAGACAATTCTATAAGTTCCCGTTCAGAATATTTTTTCGTATCTTTTTCTAGGATCATACTCTTAATTTTCCAGAAAATTATGCCGGCCAAAGCCTCCGGTTCAGCCTGATTTTGAATCACTTTTTGAAAACTAATCCAAGTGTTCTTTTTGTCCCGACTACCCAAGGGATAAGTTACAGCGAAAGGATTCGATTTCTCTGCCCTTGCCGCAGCCGATTTAAATTCCTCGATTTCTGCTGTTCCTTTTTTAAATTTATCAATTATATCCTTAAGTAATTTTTGCTCTAAGAAAATAAAAGTCTTTTTAGACTCACTCATTCTTTCAAGCCTGCTCAAGATAAAGTCCTGAGCTTCTTTATTTTCAAAAACATCCTTAAAAACTATCGTTTCTTTCGAATCAAAAAGAGAATCGCCATAGATCACATTGTTCACAAGTTCGGGATTGAAATTAATATCCGTTATTTGCAGAATTTGATTCGAATCCAAGGGGCTTAAAATTTTCTGGATTTTCTTTTTTTTAGCCTCAAGACTGGAACCATAAAAAAGATACAGCATTTTTATAGCCAAGTATTAACAGATTTTTTGTAATTTAAATATTCTTCTCCGTATCTTTCACTGAGCATTTTTTCCTCCTCTTTAACAAAAGAATGGCGCGAGACAAAATATGAAATAATCGTAAAGATAATTACAAAAATTGAGTTGATTAAAACTCCAAATCCCAAAGATAAGAACATAAGGCCTAGGTGGGTCGGGCTGCCGGTCAGCTTGTAGGGCCCGCGGCCAAAATCTTCTTTGGTTAATTTTTCTTTCTTCAAGGAGAGCTTGTAGGAAGTGGACTGGGCCCAGAAAATGAGGAGCGGTGCAAGGATCATCAAAGCTAACCCTATTGGTTCAGTAATCGCTTTAGGGATTATCCGGATCGGATAAGCCAAATCAACAAGCATCCCCAAAATCAAACCAAGCCAAAAAACTGAGTAAGAATAAGATAAAACATGGTGAACGGTCGCTTTTATTTCTTTTTCCATATATTTTGATTGTATCATAAAATCTTCTTCAAATAGTATTGTGAGTATTTAGTAAAATAAAAAGTCGTTGTAATTATTACAACGACTTTTTTAAAATTAACCCTTTTTGAATAAACTGATGAAATCTTTCTCCGAAAGCACCTTCCTTGAAGACGGATCAAGAAGAATGATTTTACCAGCATTCAATTTTTCCCAAGCAAATTGAGCAACCAATTCCGGAAATATTTTTAATATATCTGGGGCCAAATTTTTCAACTTCATCTCCAGTTCATTGGGTGAACTTACTGCCTGATCTTTTTTTGGTTTCTGTTTAGGTGAGGCAGCGGGGTTATTAGTGATATTTTGTTTTGTCTTACTAATTATATCCCCCCGATGATAGATAAAAACAATTTTTATAGTTTTTGTGCCTTCTACTTCCTGAGCTTGATAACCAGCACCGTTTAATCTTTTTATGGCTTCTTTGCAATCAGTTAGGTTTTTAAGAGCTAAAGAAAATATTTCAGGATTTTTTCTAAAAGTATCTCTGTAGATTGTATTCATTACAGGCAGACCTTTTAGTAGTTTTTTTCGTACATTATTTATTTCTTTTAGTCTCTTTTGAAGTTCGTCTTCGATAGAAGACTCACTCAAAAATAAATAGATACTCAAACCTTTCTGAAAACAAAAAAGATCATTTTTACGCAATACGGAAACTGCATAGGCGATATTTTCTGAAGGAGCAAATTCTGCGCGCGTTACCAGCATTTGATTTTGAGAAATGAAAAGTTTTTTATATCCAAATTTCATTTCTCCTGTCGATTTAGGCATCTTGAGGTCATTGGTAATAATGCTGTTAGCTTTTTCAACTAACATAGTTCCATCTTTCCTTTCCTGTTCGCTTTCATTAATGTTTGGCAAAAGAATATGAAGATATTTTACATTTTCTTTACAAGAAAGTGTTTCATTTCCCGTAAGAATTTGTTCTGCAATTCCAGCGGAATCTTCTGAATCAAATTCCAAAACTAAATAATTTGGAATAAATTCATATGCCTGTATTTTAGACATAATTTTTGAAAGAAAAATTGTAATTTTTGAGTAAAATTCATTGTATCCTCTTGGTACAATGTTTTTTGTGCTGTCCGAGCTGTTCATTGGCTTTAGATTTAAAGGGTTTGTTTGTCAAAAAACTTTTTTATTAATCTATCATATATAACCCAAAAAGTCAATAGGAGTCGCCTATTCGAGGCTGGCCCAATTTGAACCGATATAAATATTTGCCGCAAGTGGCAGACGGCTCTCAACCGCAGTTTCCATGATAGTTTTTATGATCTCCGTCGCCTCTTTTACGACGCTATCTTCGGCTTCATAGATCAATTCATCATGAACCTGCAACAAAAAGTGCACCTTGCCGTCCAATTTTTTCTCTTTCAGCTCGGCATCGACTTTTTGCATGGCAATTTTAATTATATCCGCGGCCGTGCCTTGAAGCGGAGCGTTGATCGCCATCCGTTCAGCCATCGCCTTGATGAAAGGTATTTTAGATTTAATGCCCGCAAAATATCTTCGCCTGCCGAAAAGAGTTTCCGTATATCCTTTTTCTCTCGTCTCCTTTTTTACTCTGTCGAAGAATTCTCTGATCTTCGGAAACTTTTCAAAATAATTATCATAAAACCGCTGAGCTTCTTCGCGTGATGTTCCGAGATTACTTTTGAGCGCATTGACCCCCATGCCGTAAATAATGCCGAAGTTGATCACCTTGGCACTCCTGCGCATATCCGGCGTGACCTGATCTTCCGGCACTCCGAAAACTCTTGAAGCGACAGCGCTGTGCACATCACCACCTTCTTTAAAAATATTTATCAAATTTTCATCCCCGCAAAATAGCGCCATAACTCGCATCTCGATCTGAGAATAATCACAAGCGATCCATTTGTAGCCTGGTGTCGCAATAAATGCTTTTCTTATCTCCTTGGCGTAATCCCCTCTGACCGGAATATTCTGAAGGTTTGGATTGTTTGAAGACATCCGGCCCGTCGTCGTCCCGGCTTGATTCAAACTCGTATGCAGGCGATTATTCTTGTCCACAATGCTTAAAATAGAATCTACATAAGTCGAGATAACTTTTTGAAGCTCACGATAAAGCAAAATACTTTCGATGATCGGGTGTTTGTCTTTGAGCTTTTCAAGTTCTGATTCCCTGGTTGACCTGGCACCGCCAGTTGTCTTTTTAAGGCCGGCTGTGTGAAGGCCCAATTTATCAAATAAAACTTCAGCCATTTGTTTTGGAGAATTAATATTGAATTCCCCGCCGGAGAGTTTATATATTTTATTTTCAAGATCAACTAGTTTTTTATGATATTTCAATGATAACTTTTTCATATCATCGACATCAATCAATATACCCCTCTCTTCAGCCTTCTTGATGATCGGAATAAGCGGCAATTCGATCTCATTATAAAGATAATCAAATTTATTTTTTTTGATTTCACTAAAAATTTTCTCCTTGGCCTCTTCGAAAGACTTGCTCTGGGCGTAGTCCAAGATATCATCCGCGGTCGGACTAGTCATCTCGGAATTAAGAAGCCAAAGGGCTATGCCCACTTTTTTAACTTCATCTTCAGGCACTAAATCAGTGAGGGATTTTTGAGCGTCTGGTTGAGCTAGCTTCGTTTGCTTTGCTGTAGGCAAAGCCTCAGAAGCGACGCGACCCGAGGACCGAGAAAACTCCTCACTGATTTGGTTACTATTCTCAAACATCTTATGAAACCGCTCAATCAAGCTCTTGAATTCAAGTTCTTTAAAAAGTTTTTCTATTCTCTCGAAGCTGACCGCCTCTTTCCACTCCCTCTCCGGCAAAATAAAAGAAATCGGCGCGTCCCGCCTGATCTCGGCCAAAGTCTTAGAAAATAAAGCTTCTTCTTCGTTTGCTTTCAATAATTCTATTATTCTCACCTTGATGCCCTCTTTCTCAAAAGTCTGCTCATCCTTTTTTAATTTTTTATAAATATCTTCAATGGTTCCAAATTTCTGAATAAGCTCAGTCGCTGTCTTCTCGCCTATACCTTTGATGCCGATAATATTATCCGACGGATCACCGCGCAGGCCTTTATAATCCGGCAGGAGTTTCGGCACAAATCCGAACCTCGCAACAACCGCCTTCTCGTCGTACAAAATAGTATCATTGATTCCTTTCTTGAGAGTAAAAACCTTAACCTTCTCCCCGTCGACCAATTGCATCGTATCCATGTCGCCGGAAGCGATCACGATTTCCAGTCCGCCAGCCGGCGGATGTTTTTTCATCTGCTCAACAATCGTACCCAAGATATCATCCGCCTCAAAACCAGGCTGGTCATAGATCGGAATATTAAAACTCTTAAAAATATCCCGCGAAGTGTTGAGCTGAGCTATAAGCGCCGGGTCAGCCTTGGCTCGACCGGCTTTGTATTCATCATAGGCTTCATGACGGAAAGTTTTGTCCGGCAAGTCATAAGCCGCCGCCATGAAGTCCGGTTTGAGGTCGTTGATTATTCGGATGAGCATCGAAGAAAGACCGTAAAGAGCGCCGGTCGGCTCACCCTTGCTTGAAGTGAATTCCGGCAGGGCGTGATATGCGCGATGAATGATCGCATGCGCATCAAACAAAACCAGTCGTTTTTTATTCTTAGAAGCCATGATGCTTGAATTATATCATTTTTATCTCTATTTCCCGGGAGCTGTCGCCAGCATGGCAAATGTTTATCCTTAAGTACTCTTTCGGAAGAATTTTGGAAACATTCTCCGGCCACTCAATAAGAACCAGATTTTTTGGGTCGGCAATGATATCCGCCCAGCCAAGGTTTATTAATTCCTTTTCTTTCTCTAGCCTGTAAGCATCTATGTGAATTAATTTTTGAAAGTTCTCTCCGGAGAGCTGGTAACTCTTCATAATAACAAAAGTCGGACTGGTAATATTTTCTTTAATATTAAGTAATTTACCAATCGCCTGACTTAAAGCGGTCTTGCCAGCGCCCAAATTGCCATAGAGGCCGACAATAGTCGCAGCCGATTTCTCCTTCTCATAAACCATCTTAAGGATTTGTTTGGCTATTTCTTCGGTATCTTTTAAATTTTTGGAAATCTTTTTCACCATATCATTATAACAAAAAACCCATCCGCCTCCGTCAGTTGACGGATGGCGGACGGGTTTTTGATTCTATATTTAAGATTTTTTAGATTCTTCTTCTAGTTGGGTGATTTCTTTCTCGAAGTCAGCAAGATCGCTAAGATCGCTAAGATCGAAGGAATCTTCAAGGGTTTTCTTTTGTTCTTTTAAAGAGACAAGTTCTTTCATATTTTTTGCTTCCGAATCTTCCAGGACGGGCATTGCTTCATGTTCATGATCGTGATTTTTTGATCCGAAAAACATCCTGCCCAAATACATCAGGCCGAAAATCAAAGCAACCAAGAAAATCCATTTGATAAGGCTATCCGGCAAGAAAGATCCATTGCCAAAGATCGAAGCGGCAGCCAAGGAATTCCCTTCTTTAACTTTGTTTAAAGTGGAAGCAGTCACATTCTCTTTTATTTTTGAAACTGGATTTGTATAAACGCCGATCACAGATGTAGTCAAGGAACCGCTGGCATTTGAATCAACCTGGCCGCTAAATTTCAAGACACCTTCTTCCCCTGCTTTTAAGCTAACCTGGAGAATAATCGCATGGTCGCTGTCAGAATAATTTCCTTTGTCAGACTTTTCAAAAGAAATATCTTTGGCCAATGAGACCTTCAAAATAAGATCATCTATTTTTTGAGCGCTTGTATTTTTATAATTAATACTATAATCAACGCTTTCTTCACGACTTACGTTTTCGAATTTATTTTCAATCTTAAGGGTGATGATATTTGAAGTGATTGTATTTGTAATAATTGTTTTAACCGGAGAAACAATAACGGCCGTCATTGTATTAGGAATTGTATTAGGAACTTCAGCAACAATATCATTTGTTTTTACAATTAAAATATCACCTTTTTTTATTCCAAACTGATTTTGAACTACAGCGCGGAAATAATAGATCGTGCCCGGAGCAAGTCCGCTCAAAACTTTAGAGAAAACTGGGCTGGTCAGATTTTGAACTTCGGTCGTCTGGCCTAAAGAAACACTTTGACCGTATTCAAACCAAGCAGTCGTATTTGCATTAGTGTCGCCGTTATATCCTCCATTCAATAAAACTGAATTTAGTGATATTTCAGTTGCAAAATTAGTCACTATGACTCCTAGGTTCACCTGTTGATTAGGGACAGTTTGGGTAATGACTATTGGTGTCGGCGGGTAAGAATAATTATTGTTATAACTATTACTATTATCTCCACAAGGTCCTGCATGACAACCGGGTATATTACTGCCGTAGGTTTGAGCCTCGGCCGGCATAGATCCCAAAAAAGAAAAACCTAAAATAATTAGGCTAAGAAATATTAAGTTTTTTGTGATATTTTTCATCATTTATATGATAGCATTAAATAACTGACCTGTCAAGCTAAAAATAAGTAATAAAAAACAGGGTAATCTCGGAAGAGACTACCCTGTTGTAAACTTAAAATAAAAATTTAATTACGCCAGTATCCATAAGTATTAGGAGCATTCGTGCCGTATATTGACGGCTGACCATATACATTGGTGCTGTAATAGTTAGGGCGGAAAAACAAAGTGTTGAGTAATGAGTTCATAACACTACCCACTAATATACCTGTCCCGAACTCAGCCCAACCGTTATCCTTTTGAAAATATTCCTTTCCATTATAGGGGATTCTTTTCTGATTTTCCCCTACCCTGTCTTGATCAGCTTTATCATCAATCAGATTTACATCTACAGTAATAGTATTACCGTCTATGGTGGTTTTTGTAGACCCTCCGCCATTAGTAATAATACTTTGCGGTTGCACCGGACTTGGTTGTACCGTGCTGGGAGGAGCTGCTGCAATTGGAACATTTTTAGGCGTAGGCGCTTCATCTTTGTCGAAAGTGACAGGTTCTATTTTCTTCCTTTTTACTATCTGAATAAAAGGAACGTCCTTAAAACAAAGAAATTTGTCCATCGGTCCCGGCAGAACTTTTTGAGATTTTGTAACCCTTCCATTTTCTATTGAATGAAGAGAAATTCTTCCTAAAAGATTCGAGCCGAACACAACCTCAGAATGATCAAGAAACCAATCAAGATTTTTTTCCACCGTGATTGTTTCATAACCCCATTTGAATTTTGTATTATTGTCATTCAATATGGCAGTTATTTCATTTTGTTGCGCGATACACTCCGGGCAGTCCTTTTTAAAAAGAACTTCCCTAACATTTTGTATTAAATTCTGATCAGGACTATTGTCCTGAGCCATTATTTTATTTGCTGGCGCTATCGCGAAAGCAAACATTATTATGTAAACGAGCTTTTTCATGTCAGTAGATTTAGGTTAGTACAGCTTTTTCTACTCAAAGCTTATCATAAACAAGGCATATTGTCAAGCATAAAAAAACACCCTCGACTAAGTCGGGGTGTTTATACTTATACATATAATTACTGGCTAATTCTATGTATTCTGTGAATATTAACAATGATTTTCAGGGGGCCCTGATCGGTTTTTGCTTTCTCCGGCTCATTGCCATTCTTAGCCAAACCCGGAGCTGAAGTCGAATCAGAAGGGATTTTTGTGCGAGCACTCGGATTTCTCTTTTTGCCCGTTGGATCATTCTTTCCATCTCCTACAGGAACGAACTTGCCATTACCATCAACACCATGTTTGGAAGGGGTATTTGGAGCAGAATTCTTTGCAACTGGAACACCACTGGTATCACCAGCTGGCTTGGAATCACCATCGGCTAAATCCAAATACTGATTGATCATGCTTAGAACTAAAGCCGTATCAAACACACCAGCCGGACCTCGTTCTCCTTGAATACCCTGCGGACCAACCAACCCTGTTTTGGTAAGAGAATCTATCAACTGCTTGAATTGTCCAGGTGTCATAGTTTGTCCATTACCGCCAGGATTGCCATTCGGACCACCTAGATCCAAGTGATTTTTATCAGCTTCTGCTTTTAAAGCATTTCCAAGATTAAATATAACAGTTGAATCATGGAGGGCTTTAATCAAATCATCAGACGAAGCATTCAAAATATTCGTTGTTGAGGTATTTGGTCCCGGCAACGTCATAGCAACGATAGCGTTTAGGCCATTCTTGCCCGGAACACCCTGATCTCCTTTAGCACCCGGAGGACCTTTCAGGCCATTCGGATCGTGCTTTACCGAACTTACAGAATTAACAGGACCCGCGGAACCCGAAGTCAACTTTTTATATTGCTCCAACAGATAATTCAAGGAATCTATAAATTTCTTGTTAACAATCTGTTGTTTGGCAAACTGGGATTGCAATAAAAGAATATTATTACTCGTCCCTTGAAGACCTTGCCTTACTTCGGCTTGCAGTTTGTCTATTTCGCTGTGGGCGGATGGGTCTTTAACCAATTTGAACTTTTTAGCATAATTTTTATATTTTCTTATGCTGTCATTTTGACGTCTTGCCTCTTTTGCCTCGTCTGCTTGTTTCTTCTTTTCTTCCCTTTTAGCATAATTATTGTCTCTTATTATGCTATCTTTTTGATCTTGGGTCAGGGCTGCTGTGCCACCCAAAATCATAGTTTGGGTTGGTTGGGCTTGAGCCAAATAGCTAAAACATGTTTCAGCTATGAAAATCATTATTGATATGTAAATGAGCTTTTTCATCTTAATTTAGATTAAATTAATGAATATTAAATGTTTAAAATCTGCTTCATTTGTATCATATATTATGATATTTGTCAATAAGAAAACGCCTCTGTTTAAAAAACAGAGGCGTTATTTATTCTCAAAAAAACCAAGAATACAAGATTTGTTATCCAAGTTTGCACCGAAATAACCAAGAAAGAAACCGAAATCATCTGTGTAGGATGAAAATACGACTGGGACACGACAGTAACCTTTGGGATCTTTCCATAGAACATCCTTTTCATCAAAGGATGTTACATATTTCCCTTTTGGAAATTCATCTCCAGCGACATCATACGCCAATGTCAAACCTTGGGCTCCCAACATTACAGCTTTTTGATTGCGCAAAAAATTCACACACTGTTCAGTTGTAACCATTCCTGTTATTTGAAAAATTTTTATATTATAACTTTTCCCTGGTAACAGTTTTCCTGTTGATCTCAAGAAATTTTTACTGCAAAAATCTTCATTGAAACAAAAGGTTGTTTTATCTTTTTTTACCCGCTTAACAAAATTATCGATTTGCTCTTCGGGCTTGTAACTGGTGGAGACTGTGATTGTAATCTCAGTTATTATTGAACCAAAATTTTTATCAGTATCTAACTTTTCATAATGCTTTTCTGTCTCATACTGGAACAGAAGCACAATCAATAAAAGTGTTTTCATAATATTATGTTTACAATGTGCTTCCGAAATCTGTACGGATCAGTATTTACTGGTCATAGTATACCAAATAATTATATTTTGTCAACCCCAATAAAAATAGCCCCGTATTATACGGGGCTATTAGCAACAAAAATCACCTATTTGCTACAAACTTTGTAACCTGAAATTCAGTCCTCCGATTTTTCCCTTTACCTTCTTCTGTTTCATTTGAAGCGATCGGCTGAGCTTCGCCATAGCCGGTAAATTTCAGACGCTCTACATCAATTCCATGCTCTACCAGATAATTAACAACAGCTTTAGCTCTACTTTCTGAAAGCCTTTGGTTATAAGAATCAGAACCTACATTGTCAGTATGACCAGAGAGTTCAATTTCCATACCTTTATTCTCTTTCAAAAAATTAGTAAGGGCATCAAGTTCCGGCCATGATATCGGCTTTAGAATAGATTTATTGGTCTCAAAGGTCACATTTTCCAAAATAATTCTATTACCAACTTTTACTCTTGGTATAAGAATAAGATTTTCAATCTCCACATTTTCACCTAAAACAATAAGTGAATCAAAGTAAGACAAGCAGTTGCTAGATCTTACCTCGTAATGGTGTTTGCCAGCAGGGAGTTTAGAAAAATATTTTCCTTCTTTGTCTGAATTACTAATAGCTTCCAATTTGCCTTTTTCATCAAAAAAAGAAATTATAGCCTTGACCACCGGATCCAAACTGTCATTGGTTAAAACACGGCCGCTTACTTCATTTGTTTTAGAAAGATTGCTCAAAGGTTTTATTTCACCTCTATTCAAACTTTTAAGAGCATTGTTCCTCCAGATTTCCATTTTGGAAGCATCCCAATAATTTGGATTAAAACGCTGGCTGTGAATTGCCGCATGGTCTCCTGTCGATAAATTAGCTGGTATTTGATTAGCAAGGTCGATACTTTCCCCAACTCTTAGATTTCTTCTTTCAATAGAGTCTTTGTGTATCAAACACACCCGGCCAAAGGCACTAGCTACTTGCTGTGTGCCAATTACCATTTTGGTTTTTTGTTTTTGTTGAGCGAATATTTTACCTGCCGTCACTATCGCAAAGGCAAGAATTATTATGTAAATGAGCTTTTTCATGTGCGTGAATGAGTTAAGGTGAATACTGAATGTCTAAAATCTGTCCTATTTGTATCATATATTGTAATCTTTGTCAATACATTTTTAATGTGCTTTCCGTTGAAATAGTCTATAATATTTGTATAAAATGATTAAATTTGACGAAGACAAACAAGATAAACAATTGGAGGACATGAAGAGAGAGGAGGAGGAGGAACTCGTCCAAGTTTTAGCTTCGACTAAATACAATATCCCCTATATCAACCTGGCCAGCGTAGTAATAGAAAACGAGGCCTTGCGATTTATAGAGGAAGATGCGGCAAGGTCTGCCGGAATCGCGCCCTTTAAAATTGTCGGCAAAACTGTCCACATCGCGATCCGCACCCCGCTCAAGCCGGAGATTGATGAATTTAAAGAAAAAATAAAAAAAGAAGGATACGAGCCGTTAGTCTATATGACATCGCTCGCTTCCCTCGAAAAGGTTTGGGAAAGATACAAAGAAATTTCTATGGCTAAAGAATCAATGTCCGGCGGATTGGATATTTCTGGAGAAACCTTACTCCAGCTGGCAAAAGAAAT
>JAHFNP010000009.1 GCA_023267245.1 Candidatus Nomurabacteria bacterium | reverse complement strand
CTTGTTCCAAGCGACCAGATCGTATTGGAAGTTGAAACTGACGCAGTCGGTCAAGAATTGATTTCAAAATTTAATATTGATCTCAAAAAATCCGCGCAAGTGAAAGAAATTGAATTCAAGTCGAATGATGGCGCGGAAGTAAAGATAGGAGATCTTTTATTTAAGATAGAAATTAAGAAATAATTTTATGAGAAGCATTGAAGAAATCTATCAGGAACATAAATTGATGCCGAATTTGAAAGAGCATATGTATCGAGTCGCGGCTGTCGCTTCGATTATTTGCGATAATTTTAAAGAGAATCTTGATAAGGAAAAAATAATTGAAGCTTGTCTGCTTCACGACATGGGCAATATTATTAAATTTGATCTAAATTACTTTCCAGAATTCACCAAACCCGAAGGTGTTGAGTATTGGAGCGACATTCAAAAAGAATATAAGGAAAGGTATGGAAATGATGAGCATCATGCAACTATCGCCATATCTAAAGAATTGAATGTTTCCCAAAGGGTTCTCGGCCTGATAGACGACTTTGGTTTTCGTAAAGCATGCGAGCGTGTTCAAGGCACCGACATTGAAGCGAAAATATGTTTTTATTCCGATATGCGAGTCGGTCCGTTCAGCGTTTTTTCCATAGAAGAAAGATTCATTGATGGAGAGAAAAGGTACAGCCATAGAAAATTTCGTATTGAAGAGCAAGAATATCGAGAATGTATTCGAGAAGTTGAGAGGCAAATTTTTGCAAAGTCTAAAATAAAACCCGAGGATATAACAAACGAGCAAGTGGATATGATAACAAAAGAATTGAAAGGTTTCGTGATAAAATAACAATATGAAACAAGTTATTTTAATTCACGGGTCCCCAGATGAAAAAGAGTTTTATGATCCTAGTGTTGTGTCTCCATCGAACAATCAATGGTTTCCATGGATTCAAAGGCAATTGTCGCTTAAAGATATTTTGAGCCAGGCTTTAGAATTCCCTAAACCGTATGATCCTATTTATGAAGAATGGGTCAAGGTTATAGAGAATTTTATTATAGACAAAGACACTATCCTTGTTGGGCATAGCTGTGGCGGAGGATTTTTGCTCAGATATCTTTCAGAACATCCTGATTTGAAACCGCAAAAGGTTATTTTGGTCGCGCCATGGCTTGATCCATTACACGAACTTCCTACAAACTTTTTTGATTTTGAAATTGATCCGTCACTTCCGTCTAGAACTGAATTGCATATTTTTATATCGAGCGATGATCATGAAGGCGTATTAAAATCATTTGAAATGATAAAAGAAAAAATCCCCAATGCAATCATTCATGAGTTTAAAGACAAGGGACATTTTGTCATCTCGGATTTAAAAGGGGAGGCCTTTCCTGAATTATTGGAAATTCTTATTTAACTATGTCCCACCAAATTCATCACACCGAAGGGTTTGTCATATCGGGCTCCAATTACGGCGAGGCGAACAGGTATCTCTCCATTTTTACTAAAGACTTTGGCTTGCTTCAAGCGAGCGCACAAGGTTTACGCAAAGTAACTTCCAAGCTTCGCTTCAGTTTGCAGGATTTTTCTTATTCCAAGATTGATTTAGTCCAGGGTAAAGAAATATGGCGCGTGACCAATGCCAGGAAAATAACCGGCTATGAGAAATTAAGTAAAAATTCGGAGACCCTAAAATTTCTAGCCAACATTTTCCGCCTGCTTAAAAGGCTTTGCCCTGGAGAAGAGGCGAACACCGAACTTTTTAATTATTTAACTGAAATATATAATTTTTTGGAAAATGAATCATTAGACGATCAAACTTTGAAAAACTTCGAATGCGTTTCGGTTTTAAGGATCCTGAATTATTTGGGATATATTGGCGCGAGCGAGAATACCTCATTTATTACGAGCCCTATTAGCCTGGCTGTTTTAAGCGAAGCAGGACTCGCCAGAAGGGCATTAATAGAGGAAATCAACAAATCTCTCAATGAAAGCCAGCTTTAATTTGTGATATATGGATTACCATATATCAACGGCGTTCGGATAAACCAAAAGCAAGCTTTTTGCTATGCTCCTCTCTTGTTGATATAATCAAGGTATGCCAGAGCAAGATGAAGATAAAATAAATCATATAGAAGAAATCAGTAAAAAATTGTATTCCCGAAATGAAAATTTGCTTCGGAAAAAGAAAGGAAATGAACTTCCTGAAATGCATTATGGCATCCCTAGAGAGTGGAACGAAGAGAAATTTACGAGCACGCCGATGAAAATAAAATTACCGCACACATTTTTTAAAAAGTTTTTCTTTTTTTCTGCGGCTTTTTTTGCTGTGGCCCTAATTTTCACTTTCGTTAAATTTTACGGCGGATCAAATACTATTTCGCCTCAGAATATTGACATCACCGTCTTGGGCAATGCTTTTGCTGCCGGCGGGGAAGAACTGCCCCTTCAAGTTGTTATAGAAAATAAAAATAATGTGTCTTTGCAGCTCGCTGATCTTTTAGTCGAATATCCGAAAGGATCCAGCGGCGAGACGACCGGTGATTTTGTCAGGATCCGCAAATCGCTCGGGACAATCGGCGCTGGCGGCGTGGCCAATGAAGCTATCAAGGTTACCTTATTCGGAGAACAGGGCACTACTAAAGATATAAAGGTTAGCCTCGAGTATCGAGTCGAAAGCTCTAATGCGATTTTCGTCAAAGATGCAATTCATACGGTTAATATAAGTTCTTCGCCTATTTTGCTTTCGATCGAGGCGCCGCAGAGTGTCACTTCAAATCAGGAGATGACTCTCAATGTTAAAGTTACTTCAAGGATACAGCAAGTTTCTAAAGGCATTTTACTAAAAGTGCAGTACCCGTCCGGTTTCAAATTTGAAAGCGCTACTCCGGGTCCGCTTGTCGGCGAAGATACTTGGGATCTCGGCGATCTTGCCTTGGATGCTGTAAAATCAATTTCAATAAAGGGAACTCTTCTTGGTCAAGACGGCGAAGAAAGATCATTCAAAGCTTATGTCGGAGAAGGAGATCCGAAAGACCTTTCGACGATAGGCACGATTTACAATTCGCTCCTCCAGACTGTTTCTATAACTCGTCCATTTATTGAGGCTAGGCTTTTGATCAACAATCTTGATCAAGAAGAGTTTGCGGCCGGCAGCGGATCGCCGATTTCAGCCGAGATTCATTGGACCAATAATCTGCCGACTCGCGTAGACGACATGCAAATCAAAGCCCGCATAACGGGGAATGCCTTGAACAAGAGTTCGATTAAAGCTTTGAGTGGTTTTTATAATTCTACAGACGATACCATAACTTGGGATCGAAATACGGAAGGCGATTTGAGTTCTGTTGATCCCGGCGCGACTGGAGTTCTTACTTTTACTTTTACTCCAACCGCTCTTTCTTCTGGTTCCGGTTCTTTTGTTGCCGAGCCGACCGTTGATATCGGGGTCAGCATTAGCGGCAAACAACCAGCTTCGGGTAATATTTTGAGCGAAATTAATAATTCTGAAAGTAAAAAAATAAAGATAAATTCGGATTTACAAATTGTCTCTAAGGCGCTATATTATTCAGGTCCGTTTCAAAATTCAGGGCCGATTCCGCCCAAGGCTGAGCAGAAAACGACTTACACTATCACCTGGACGGTTATGAATACAGCCAACTCTGTTTCAGGCGCAGAGGTCAAGGCGACACTGCCTTTCTATGTAAAGTACGCCGGAGTTGTATCACCGCCGGGTGAGAATATTTCATTCAATCAGACGACGCGCGAAGTACTCTGGAGTTTAGGCCAAGTAGCGGCCTCCACTGGTTTTGGGGGAGACGCGCGTGAAGTTTCTTTTCAAGTCGAGTTGACGCCGTCGGTGTCGCAGGTCGGCAGCGCGCCGCAATTATTGTCGGAAACTGTTTTAACCGGAGTGGATAACTTTACAAATTCAAATTTGAAGAGCACCAGGAATTCATTAAACACTCGTTTGTCGAATGATACAACTTTCAAATCTGGTGATGAGAGCGTGATAGAATAAATTTGTATGAAAAATGATAATGAAAATTTAATGGAAAAGATTGTCTCGCTTTGCAAAAGGCGCGGATTTATTTTCCCTGGTTCAGAGATTTATGGCGGCCTAGCGGGGACTTGGGACTGGGGGCATTTCGGCTTGGCCCTAAAAAACAATATGAAGCAATCTTGGTGGAAGAAATTCGTGGATTCCCGTCGAGACATGTATGGCGTAGATGCGGCTATATTGATGCGACAAGAAGTCTGGCAGGCGACCGGACACGTGGCTAATTTTGCTGATCCGATGGTGGAATGCGAGAAATGCAAAAAAAGATTCCGCGCGGATCAGATTGAAGATAAGATAAAATGTGCAAACTGTGAAGGTAAACTGGGAGAAGCGAAACAATTTAATATGATGTTTCAGACGCGCGTCGGTGCGTCAGAAGACTCTTCATCTATTTCATATCTGCGACCAGAGACGGCACAGGGAATGTTTGTGAATTTCAAAAATACCGTGGACGCTTTTCACCCCAAACTGCCTTTCGGCATGGCCCAGATCGGCAAAGCTTTCAGGAATGAAATAACTCCGAGGGATTTTATTTTCCGCCAGAGGGAATTTGAACAGATGGAAATAGAATATTTTGTAAGACCCGAAGATTGGGAAAAGTATTTTGAATATTTTAAAGATGAGATGCTTGAATGGATGGAAGAAGTGGGTATCGATATGGCCGGTGTGCATGAGCTTGAAGTTCCGGACGAAGACAGAGCATTTTATTCTAAGAAGACAGTGGACTTCGAATTTGATTATCCTTTCGGCCGGAAAGAGCTTTTTGGTCTTGCGTATAGGACTGACTACGATTTGAGTACTCACAAGCTTGAATACATTGATGAAGAAAAAGGGGAGAAGATGGTGCCTCATGTAATCGAGCCGTCTTTCGGCGTTGATCGTGCTGTATTGGCATTGCTTATTTCTGCTTATGCCGAAGACCTGCCTACCGGACAGGCAGGTGAAAAAGGCGATGAACCTCGAGCATTCTTGAAATTCAAGCCAAGCATCGCTCCGGTCATATGCGCTGTCTCGCCGCTTTTGAAAAATAAGCCGGAACTAGTTGAATATGCCAATACAAAAGTCTTTGCTCCGCTCAAAGCCGAATTTGGCCGAGTGGCTTGGGACGATAACGGCAATATCGGCAAGCGATACCGAAGACAAGATGAAATAGGTACGCCGTTTTGCATTGTGGTTGATTTCGATACTTTGACCGATGATGCTGTGACTGTTCGTGATCGAGATACAGGCGAGCAGGAGAGGGTGAAGGTTTCTGATTTGATTTCTTATATAAAAAATAAATTCTAATATGAAATTCATAAAAAAAGTTTTGCATAACGGCTTGCGGGTTATAACTGTGCCGATGCTCGACAATCCGACTGTGACTGTTTTGGTTTTAGTGGAAGCGGGCTCGAAGTATGAGACCAAGAAAATAAACGGCATATCGCACTTCCTAGAGCATATGTGTTTTAAGGGCACGACTAAAAGGCCGAAGGCGATAGATATCTCCAAAGAATTAGACGCGCTTGGTTCGCAGTATAATGCCTTCACTGCTCAAGAATATACGGGGTATTATGCCAAGTCGGATGCCCGCCACTTCAAGCAGATTTTTGATGTGGTTTCAGATATTTATTTGAATTCCACTTTTCCGGATACCGAAATGCAAAAAGAGAAAGGCGTGATCATCGAAGAGATAAATATGTACGAAGATATGCCAAATAGGCATGTACAGGATCTTTTCATGAAGCTTCTTTATGGCGATCAGCCTGCTGGCTGGAATATCGCCGGTGAAAAGAAAAATATTTTAGATATGAAGCGCAATGATTTTGTGAAGTACAAAAAAGCGCATTATTTGCCGGAGGCGACGGTCATAGTTGTTGCCGGGCAGGTGACCGAGAAAGATGTTTCAAAAGAAGTTGAAAAAGTTTTTGGCGATATCCCTCGCGGTAAAAAATCAAAGAAATTAAAAGTAAAAGAATCCCAGAAAAAGCCCGAGGTGCTCTTAAAATTTAAAAAGACGGATCAGACGCATTTTGTTCTAGGTGTGCGCACTTATGATTTGTTTCATAAAAATAATCCGGTTCTTTCCGTCTTGGGTGGCGTTTTGGGCGGGGGAATGAGCTCAAGGCTTTTTCAGAAATTGCGCGAAGAGATGGGCGTCGGCTACTATGTCCGGGCATATAATGATTCATATACTGACCATGGAGTGTTTCAGATTTCCGCCGGCGTGGACAATAAGAGGATCAATGAAGTGATCGAGGCTGTCTTGGAAGAATGCCGAAAGTTAAAAAATGATATGGTTTCAGAAGATGAGCTCGGCAAGGTCAAGGAATGCCTGATTGGCAACATGAAACTCTCCCTGGAATCCTCGGATGACATCGCCAATTTTTATGGTGGACAAGAACTCTTAAAGAAAGAAATTCGTTTGGCGGAAGAAAAAGCGAATGAAATCAGGAAAGTTACTGCGATTCAGATAAAAGATCTGGCCAATAAAATTTTCAAGGACGATATCTTAAATCTCGCTCTCATCGGTCCCTTCAAGGAAAAGGCTAAATTCCTTAAAATCCTCAAGTTTTAAACTTTTGATTTGTGTGTTAATATTTTGATATGCCGGAAAACCATAAAAATCAAGCCCTGAGTATCTCCACGGGATCCATTTTTCGTTTCTTTATCATAGCGATTCTATTTTTTGCGATCTACCAGCTCCGCGAGATCGTATTGGTTGTGCTGACCTCGATCGTGCTCGCTTCTTTTGTAAACATTGCTTCAAATAGGCTGGCTAGGCGCAAATGGAATCGTATATTTTCCGTAATTATGATTTATTTTGTTTCCGTCGCTATTTTTGCCGGTCTATTTTATGTATTTATTCCGGTTTTGATCAATGAAGTGTCGGGTTTTTCCGGGCTTGCTTTAGACTATTTCCCAAAATCCAGCGTATTAAATACTCTCCAGGGCGGGACAATCTCTGGCGCTCAAGATGTAGTGTCGAATATTTCCCACAACGCCGCCCTCTCGAATATCATAACCAGCATCAAATCCCTGATCTCCGGACTCTCTGGCGGTTTCATCGGCACTTTGGGCACAGCCTTTGGTGGCTTTATAAACTTGGTCTTGATCATCGTGATTTCTTTTTACTTCTCGATACAAGAAGGGGGGATTGAAAGTTTCTTGAGAATCATAATCCCCATTCAGCATGAAGACTATGCGATCGATCTTTGGCACCGGACAGAGCGCAAGATTGCTCTCTGGGTTAGGGGTCAGCTCTTGCTTGGACTTTTGGTTGGTGTTTTGACATATCTCGGTTTGTCGATTCTGGGAGTTCGCTACGCCCTGATGCTTTCCATTACGGCATCTATCTTCGAGCTTATTCCTTTCGGGTTCACCCTAGCTGCAGTTCCGGGAATTATTTTTGCCTATATCGACGGCGGAGTTACTCTTGCGTTGATGACTGCAGGGTTTTACCTGATTGTTCATCAGTTTGAAAGTTATCTCCTTCAGCCGCTGATAGTCAAAAAGGTTATCGGTATTTCACCTTTAGTGGTTATCCTTTCTCTTTTGATTGGATTTCAATTGGCTGGTTTCTGGGGTGTGATGCTCGCTATTCCTGTCGCAGTCGCACTGCTTGAATTTACTGACGATCTCGAAAAGAAAAAGATTCTAAACAAATTAAATGTCTAAAAATTCTTTCTACATAACCACAACTCTGCCTTATGTGAATTCCGATCCTCATATCGGCTTTGCCATGGAAATTGTCCGGGCCGATATCATCGCTCGTTTTAAAAAACTTGAGGGATTTGAAGTTTTCTTTAATACTGGCACCGACGAGCATGGTCAAAAGATTTTCGACAAGGCCGTGGCGGAAGGCTACGATGTGCAAGCCTATGCTGACCTATATGCCGAAAAATTTAAGAATCTGAAAGAGTCCTTGGATCTTTCTCCAGATATTAATTTTATTCGTACGACTGACCCGCATCACATCCGAGCCGCGCAGGAATTCTGGCGCAAGGTGGATGAGGCTGGCTACATCTACAAAAAGAATTACAAAGCGAAATATTGCGTCGGCTGTGAAATGGAGAAAACCGATTCCGAGCTTGTAAATGGAAAGTGTCCGGATCATCCAAATCAAGAAATTGAAATCATCCAAGAAGAGAATTATTTTTTTAAATTTTCGGAATTCCAAAATAAATTGCTTGAGTTCTATGACAAGAATCGGGACTTTGTTGTGCCTGATTTTCGCTTTAATGAGATAAAGCGTTTTGTTGAGAGAGGGTTGCAGGATTTCAGTATTTCAAGACTCAAGTCGAAAATGTCTTGGGGAGTGCCTGTGCCGGGGGATCCGGAACATGTTATGTATGTCTGGTTTGATGCCTTGGTTAACTATGTTTCAGCGATTGGCTGGCCTGAAGATATGGATAAATTCAAAAAATGGTGGCCAGTAACTCAGTATTGCGGCAAAGACAATCTCCGTCAGCAATCGGCCACTTGGCAGGCGATGCTCATGGCTTGCGGTTTGCCGCCATCGAAGAATATTGTGATAGGTGGATTCGTTAACGTCGGAGGACAGAAAATGTCCAAGAGTTTGGGGAATGTGGTGAATCCAAATACGCTTGTGGATGATTACGGCGTAGACGCGCTTAGATATTATATTGCCAGGGAGTTGAGTACTTTTGAAGATGGTGATTATACAGATGAGAAATTTAAAGAAACTTATAATGCGAATTTAGCTAACGGTCTTGGTAATCTTGTTTCGAGAATTATGAAAATGGCCGAAAGTAATCTTTCGGAACCTGTCCCGAGCGTTTTATCCCGAGCCTCGTCGAGGGAAGTCGAGGGAAAAACAGAACTGCCGATAGAATATCTTAAATTCTTAAATAATTTTGAAATAAAAAAAGCAGCCGACTTTATCTGGGCTGAAATTGCCGGGTTGGATTATTATATTCAGCGTAATCAGCCGTTTAAAGTTATAAAAGAAGATAAAAGCCGGGGAGAAGAGATGATTGTGTACTTGGTTCAGAAACTTTATGAAATTAGTTATATGCTTGCACCGATCATGCCCCAGACTGCAGATAAAATCCAAGAACTTATTAAAAGCAACAAGTCGCCTGAAACGCCCCTTTTTCTGCGCAGAGATTAATTATGTTTAAATTTATTGATGTCCATTCGCATCTGAATCTGCCTGAATTTGATGCAGACAGGGAAGAACAGATTAAAAAGTTGGAAGAACTTAATATTGGAACTATCACCGTTGGCGTGGATTATGAAACCTCCAAAGAGGCTGTGCTCTTGGCTGACGAAAATCCGAATATTTGGGCGACGGTTGGATTGCACCCGACGGACAATGATAAAGAAGTTTTTGATTATCAAAAATACAAAGAACTGGCTCAACATAAAAAAGTTATAGCAATCGGCGAATGCGGTTTAGACTATTTTCACCCAGGTGATAAAGAAAAGCAAAAAGACTTATTTATTAAACAGATCGAGTTAGCGATCGAAATAAATAAACCTCTAATGCTTCACTGTCGTCCGTCGAAGGGATCGATGGATGCATACGAGGATACTCTCGAAATTCTGACCACTATGTCAAGGCGAAGCCTTGACATGAGAGGCAATGCACATTTCTTTGTCGGCAATATAAATATTGCCAAGAGATTTTTAAATTTAGGCTTCACTATGTCTTTCGACGGGCCGATTACTTTCTCTCGGGACTATGATGAAGTTATCAAATATTTGCCGCTTGAGTCTATTTTGTCTGAGACAGATTCTCCTTTTGCTGCACCCATGCCTTATCGCGGTAAGCGCAACGAGCCCGCCTATGTCGAAGAGATTGTAAAAAAAATCGCTGAAATCAGGGGCGAAGACTTTGAAAAAGTCCGCGAAGTTCTTGTCCAAAATGCTATGCGTGTTTTCAAACTTTCAATTTAATTTCTATTTGACAGACAAACAAAGATATGTTAATCTGGGACTAGAATAAATAAATTGACATAAATAAAAACCCCAGAAAAGATGAAAAAAATCGCTATTTTTCTTGTTGTTATCGGGATGATAGCAACGATTACTTTACCGAAAGTTAATGCACAGAGTTTTTCTGTATCGCCCTATGGAGGATTGAGTTCAGATCAGTCAGGTCTGATCAGTCAAACAGATCCTGTTGGTGGTGTTAATGCTTTGGCAGGATTGGCTCACGGCGCATTATCGTTGGGAATAGGCATGGATGGTGGACAGCTTTATCATTATAAAACAGTTTTAATTAGTGATGATTCGATTAGAACCACTGTTTATAAAAAGGTTAACGCTCCATCTTTGCAATTCATTGCAGCCTTAAGTATTCCGGAAAGGAGATCAAGTCTTTTAGCTGGTCCGGTTATCGGAGTTGCCGGTGGAGTAGCTTTTCCAAGCAATATTGATTCCGGCCCCGTAGGAATGGTTAAAGTGTTTACGCAATTAAATCTTGGCGGTAATACTTTTAGCGGTAACTATCATGTCGGATTTTTTGTACAAGGAGCATTCAATTTCTTGTATACAGGACCACAACCAATCTATTCCTCAACAATATTTTGTGGGATGAGATTTACCGCCCTGCATGCTTTTTGATTTTTTGAATAACCCCGCACCAATGTATTGGTGCGGGGTTTTTTTGACTTTTATATCGAGGTTTGCTAATATAAAACCCATGGAAAAAGAGATTATAGAAGAAAAAGGAGCCGAAATGAACGTTTATGAGATATCTTTCAATATCTCGCCTTTTTTGAGTGAGGAAGATTTAGCCCAAGAATATGGCAAAATTAAAGAAAATCTCTCTAAAGCAGGGGCTGTTTTCATCTCCGAGCAATACCCAAAACAAATAGAACTCGCTTATACTATGGAGCGCGTTATCAGTAACAAAAAAAATAAGTTCAACCAAGCTTTCTTTGGTTGGGTTAAATTCGAAATTACCGCTGATGGCCTAGCTTCTTTTGAAGAGACATTAAAAACAGACGAGAATCTAATCCGTTATCTTATTATCCAGACAGTCCGTGAAAACACCATGGCTCCAAAGAAGACATTTGTTCGATCCGGAGATAAGTCTGTTCGTCCAGCCGGAGCTGTTAAGGAAGAAGAAGGTGAGGCTGTAGAAATGGATAAAGAAGCTGTCGATAAAAAAATAGAAGAATTAGTAGTCTAATTATTTTAAATATGTATTTAAACAAAGCTATTATTATCGGCAACCTGACCAGAGACCCAGAGCTCAAGAGTTTGCCGTCAGGCATCAAGGTGACCAGTTTCGGAGTTGCGACCAATAGTGTCTGGAAAGATAAAGACGGCAATAAGAAAGAAGACACTCAGTTTCATAATATTGTAGTCTTTGGCCGACAAGCGGAAAATGTCGCTCAATATATGAAGAAAGGGAATTCGATCCTAGTTGAAGGCAGAATGCAGACACGAGGCTGGGAGCAAGACGGGGTCAAGAAGTATCGAACCGAAATCATCGCTGACAAGATACAATTTGGTCCTAAGTCAGACGGCGCAGGATTTTCAAGTAAGCCTAAAGAGGAAGGAGGTGCATCAAAATCAGAAGAACTTGATACGATCGAGTATCCAGAAGAAAATATTAACCCTGAAGAAATACCATTTTAATTTATAATATATGAAACAAGATTACTTTTCATCAAACAATATAAAGCACATAGACTATAAGGATATAGATATCCTGAAGAAATTCATCAGCCCAAATGCGAAGATTTCTTCCAGGAAAAAGACCGGCCTGATTCAGAAGAACCAGCGCAAGATCGCTCTAGCGGTCAAGCACGCTCGCTTCATGGGCCTTCTCCCATTCGTCGCAAAATAATCAAACAATAAAAAATCCCTCCGCCAATTGGCTGAGGGATTTTGCTAGGTGACTAGTTGCGGGATGACCACATGAATGTCAGTTCTTTCAGTATAAATAACATCTCTTATGTCCAACGGAGTTAGTTCAATTGGATCATCAAAATGATGAAACTTTGGCCTAGCACAGGCTACGATAAAACTCCGTTCACCCTTGATTAGAAAAAGGGTTCTAGTGTTTGGGTCCTCTATGAACTTCGGACGCTTTTCAACCAACCTTATTATTTGATGCTGAGTCAGGCAGACTTGGTCCATTTCTAGATTAATTGTATTAAACAATCTCTTTAGATAAACATCAAAACCAAATTTTTCCTTATTAAGTCTATAGGCCGTTACTTTAGTTGGGTGAGTTAACGCACCGCGAATTACAGGGAATCTAGGGTTGAAATAAATAGAACGAGCTGGCTCTGAATAAAATTTTGAATTAATAATCAGTTTTTTACCTGAAACTTTGTTGATTATACAGCTATTACGACCCGGAATTAATTCCAAGAACTCGCAAAGGATTTTTTCTGTTTCCATAAGGATATGTATTTAATTTTTAGTATGCACTTTTCTGTAAGGATTATGCTTTATTTAAGGAGAGAAATCAAGCCCTTTTTTTAGGTTGACATATAATTATTATTAATGTACTCTATGTTTAGAAAATTCAATAGAGTACAAATCAAAAACAATTAAATCTTATGAGAAAAAAGGGAGCCTCCGGTAAAAGATTAGGGATCGTAAAAATTCCTTATTCTTCAAAAGTCAGAAAACAGATCAAAATAGAAAAAATCCAACAGGAAGAGAAAAACAAAAAGTCCCAAACAATAGTTGTTTAACTTTTGCACAAGTAAAAAGCCCTCACAATTCGTGAGGGCTTTTTTTTTTTGATTCTTATTTAAATTTATTTACTAACTCTTTCAGAATATTCTCCGGTCGTGGTGTTGATCATGATCACATCGCCTTCGTTGATGAAGAGGGGGACTGAGACGCTCGTGCCGTTCTCGAGTATCGCGACTTTGTTGCCGCCTTGGGCGGTGTTGCCTTTGACAGCCGGCGGAGCTTCTTTGACTTTGAATTCAACTTTGATCGGCAGGATGATTTTTATTATTCTTTCTTCGTCATCATCTTGCTCGAAAGTCATGGCGGTCACAAGAGTATTTTCTTTTAAATATTTGGCCAAGTCCCCGATCAGGATCGCTTCAAGTTTAAATCTCTTGCTTGGATCTTTCGGATCAGCAAACCAAAATTCTCCTTTGTTATGATATAGGAATTTTATTTCTTTTTTGTCGATCGCCGCTTCTTCAGCCGAGTCGGAAGATTGGAAAGTTGTATTGTAAGTTCTTCCGGTAATCAAGCTTTTTAATTTGACTTGGTTCTGCGGCTTTCTCTGCTGAGTCCTAGCAACATGGCTCTCCAAGACCTCGCAGGGCTCGTTATTAAAAATAATAACCTTTCTTTCTTTTATTTCACTATATTCAAGCATGATTAGGTATTCTATCAGAATTATGAAAAAAATAAAGGGCCACATTATTTAAAATTGTTTTAAAATAAATGTAGCCCTTTTATTAGGAGAATCCGGATAGTTCAATGTGATTGAAATTTTGTGCCAACAAATGACAGCAATAATAATTATTAATTTGAACTGAACCGATTCACAAGTGTTTGTGTTTGGATTAATCGATTTTTATTCGAGAATTATTTTGCCGAAAAATATGTTTTTGGCTATTTCTTTTTATTGAGATATCGGGATTTGTTTGCAAAACTTTAGATTAGGAAGTTTTGCAATATATTTTTTATAGGTTGTTGCCTATATATTTACCTCATGGAAAGAACATTCTTTTTCTGGATCTATTATACATCGCACAGAAAGCACCAGCAACACATTATGTGGATAACTTAGTATAGGTTTATTTTCTTGAGATATTCAGACTCGATTTGATCCATGTGCACATCTGTAATGCCTTTTAGGCCGGGGAATATTCGCGGTGCGGATTCTTCTGCTCCGTGGATAATTGTTAATTTGGTTTCTTCGTCGGGGTAAATAAATCCGCCGTGCACTATTTCATAGATACAGTCTTGAGCGAGGTCATTCGCAATCCAGTTAGGATTATCTAAAACCTCGAGAATCGATTTTGCAATTTGCCAATTTTCTAGACCTGCCGGAACTTCTTTTTTGAAAGCAGATTTATATGATTCATGAATTTTTTTATTAGGCAGTTCGTTTATGTTTTTTATTGTTTCCATATTTTTCTGATTAGTTTGTTAAATTGTTCCCCGCGATCAAATTCATTTTTGAATTTTTCAAACGATGC
>JAHFNP010000028.1 GCA_023267245.1 Candidatus Nomurabacteria bacterium | reverse complement strand
CTCCGAGACGATCAAGGCTTATCACGCCCTCGAGACTGAAACAGTCTTGCCAGCAGGCAAAATCGTCAGGGAAGAAGAAGCGCACGGCATTGTTCTGCGCCTGAAGCCTGAAGCCCACGATCGCAAAATGGAAGAACTTCTGAGTATCTTGATGGAACGCGGACTCAAGAATGCTTTATCTGTTTTGGAAAAATTTAACAGCCCTCACTTGGATGACGACTTTCACCGCTTCCTCGTGCAATACCTAAGTTCGGCTCATGCTATACCCGGCCTCAAGGAAGGCACGCCGATTTTTAAGGCTCTCAATATGAAGCTTTTTGAAGTGACTTTGCCGGAGCAGGCAACGGAAGAGAAAAAAGGTTTTAAAGATTTTATTCAGGCGATGGAGCAGTTTTACGCCGGCATGCAGTCGGTCGCCGACAGCCGGGAAAATAAGGATAACAATTATTATACGCTTGAGATAGCATTATCGAATGCGAGTGATGAGGTCGTGGTTTATGCCGCTGTCCCGGAGGACAAGGTTGATCTGTTTGAAAAACAGATTTTAGCTTTCTATCACGACGCCAAGGTCAGGGAAGTGACGGATGACTACAATGTCTTCAGCGAGGGCGGTGCGGCGGCCGGGGCTTACGCCAAGCTCGCAAATTTTGAAGTATTTCCGATCAAAGTTTACGACAATATCGATCATGATCCGATGAATATTATTCTTAACGCCTTTTCAAAGTTGAAGAAAACAGGCGAAGGTGCTTCTATTCAAATTGTTTTCACGCCGGCCGGTGAGCGTTATGTAACAAAGTTTAGCCAAGTTCTTCGTACGGTCAAAGACGGCCTGACGGTCGAGAAAGCGATGAAGTCCATCGGATCTTTTAATATGCAATTTGGCGCGGTTGCTAAGGAACTCATCTTTGGGATAAAAACTAAAGAAGAAAAAGAGAAAGAAAAAGAACAGGCTTTGAAAAAGGACGAAGAGGCCCCTAGTCGAATAGTTGAAAAGCTTAAAAGCAGTATTCTAGGCGTGACGATCAGGGTTATCGCGGCGGCCGAGACGCCAGATCGCGCCAACCAAATAATTGGAGAAATAGAATCATCATTTAATCAATTCAATGAGACAAATAGCAATAGTTTTGTATTCGAAAAAATTCCAGAAAAGAAATTGTCAGAATTCTTGCACAATTATTCTTATCGCCTGCCGTCTGAGAAAGAATCCATCCCCTTAAACTTAAAAGAGCTCGCCTCAATATTTCACTTCCCGATTGGCGCCGAAGGCACGCCGCAGCTCAAACAAGCCAAGGCTGGTATTGCACCAGCGCCGATCGAGATGGGCACAGAGGGCATACTCCTTGGTTTCAATGATTATCGGGGAAGAAGGACAGAAGTACGGATGGCCCGTGAGGACAGAGTCCGCCATATGTATGTTATTGGGCAGACAGGTACAGGTAAAACCAACATTTTACTTAATATGATTACTCAGGATATCAAAAATGGTGAGGGGTGTTGTTATATTGATCCGCACGGCACAGATATTCAGACGATTCTTTCGCGCATTCCAAAAGAGCGTATTGATGATGTTATTTATTTTGATCCAGCCTATACTGCCAGGCCGATGGGGCTTAATATGTTGGAATATGATCGAAAGTATCCAGAGCAAAAGACCTTCGTTATTAATGAACTCTATAGTATTTTTGAAAAGCTTTTCAGTAAGGAGACAATGGGTCCGATGTTTGACCAGTATTTTAAAAATAGTGCATTTCTTATCATGGATGATCCGGAAAATGCTGGCACCCTCTTGGAGATTACGCGTGTTCTTAGTAATAAGGAATATCGCGATGCGCTCCTTGTAAAATGTAAAAATCCAATTGTTAAAGAATTTTGGATTAATGCCGAACAAACGACCGGCGACCAATCAATTGCTAACTTCGTGCCGTATATCACTTCTAAATTTGACAACTTTATTTCCAATGATATTATGCGTCCGGTTGTAATGCAAAGAAAATCAGTGTTCAACTTCCGAGAGATCATGGATAATAAGAAGATTCTTCTTGTGAATCTTGCGAAGGGAAGATTAGGTGATATCAATGCTAATCTTATCGGTTTGGTTATAGTAAATAAGATCCAGATGGCGGCACTTTCGCGTGTGGATATGTATGGCAAAAAGATGAATGATTTTTATCTTTATATAGATGAATTTCAAAACGTGACAACTGATTCTATTGCATCGATTCTTTCCGAGGCTAGAAAGTATCGTTTGTCTTTAACCGTCGCTCATCAATATATTTCTCAATTGGAAGAAAAAATAAAAAATGCTGTTTTTGGAAACGTAGGTTCGATGGCGGTTTTTCGTGTCAGTCCAGAAGATGCGACCATTCTTGAACCGAAATTCAAACCGGTTTTCACTGCTCAAGATATAATTAAAATTGATAATTATAATGCGTATATGTCTATGCTCATAAAAGGTCAACCGACGAAGCCATTTAACATTGAAACGTATCCTCCAGAAGTAGGCAACCCAGATATGATAGAGAATCTCAAGCAGCTTTCGTATTTAAAGTACGGTAGAGATCGGGAAGAAGTCGAGGCAGAAATCATGGAAAGATATAAGAAATAATGATAGGATAGGGAGACATTTATAAGATTAATTAAAATTTTTATGGCAAAACCCAATGAAGAGAAATCCCTAATAATAATCAAGCCAGATGCAGTCCAGCGCAACTTAGTCGGAGAAATAATAAGCCGCCTTGAAAGAAAAGGTCTTAAAATTATCGGAATGAAGATGATGAGTGTTGGTGATGCTGTTCTAGAAGAACACTATGCACATATAAAAGATAAGCCATTTTTCCCCGGTATCAGAGACTTCATGAAATCTTGCCCGGTGATAACTTTAGCAGTAGAGGGCATCAATGCTGTGTCAGCAATTCGTCTTATTGTCGGACCAACTAAAGCCTGGGAGGCAAATGCCGGTACGATACGAGGTGATTTTTCTTTATCTACTCAATCAAACATCGTGCACGCTTCTGATTCTGTTGAAAGTGGAGAAATAGAAATCAAAAGATTTTTCAAAGATGAGGAATTGTTCGTGTATAAAAAGATTGACACTGATTTTGTTTATGCAGAACACAAAGAGTAAACAAAATATAAATTCCTGTTCCAAAACAATTTTTTTATTTGTCTAGATTGTAAAAAAATATTTTAGAGTCTACAATGTAAGTACGGTTATTTAAAAGTATTACCTAGAACATTTTGTGTATGGGAACCAATATCACAATACCTAGCAGCGTGCTCGAGCTTCGGCTCAAACATACTTAAAGGTACTGTGTAGGCACCCACTTAGCTTTTTGCTAGGGTAATATCTTTCGAATAGCCGTAATAAAGAACCCCTCCGATCCGCCAGCTGGCGGACTGAGGGTTTTTTTATTCCAATTTTTGTATAATAGTTAATAAGATGAAAGATAAATTATTCAAAAGAGCGGCATTTCTCGGTTTATTTATATTTACCGTTAATTTGTTGGCGATGAAATTTTTTTGGTACTACTCCATATGGTGGTTTGATATGCCGATGCACTTTTTGGGTGGTATTTTTATTGGCTTGCTTTCGCTGTCTGTTTACATGTCCTATTTTATAAAAGAAGAAACGGTTCTGACCTTAGGGAAAATCTTTTGGATAGCTTTTATATCAGCTCTTATTGTTGGAGTAGCTTGGGAACTGTTTGAATTTAGTCTGGATACATTTATTACTTTCAAAGTTCATTATCTTCCGGATACTTTGAGCGATCTTTGCTTCGATATGACGGGCGCCATGACCGCGGCGCTTTACTATTTATATTTTGGGCGCAAATTTAATCTGAATATAAATTTTCTGCTATAATAATAAGATGACAGACGCTTCAAAAACAGGTAAGTTAAAAATAACATTTTGTTCCGGAGCCAATACGGTGACCGGAGCCAATTTCTTGGTTGAGAGCGACGGCGTTAAATTCTTGATCGACTGTGGTTTGGTTCAAGGCAATAATCAGCAGGCGAATGAAGCCAATTGGTCGCCTTTTCCCTACGATCCGAAAACTATCGATATTCTTTTTATCACGCATGCGCATATCGACCACATCGGCCGGATACCAAGGCTGATTGCTGAAGGATTTCAGGGTAAAATATATTCGACTATCCCGACTAAAGACTTGATCAACCCGATGCTCGAAGACACGGGGCACATCTTGGCCAAAGCTATAATTCACGGACTGGATAAAATTTACACCAAAGAAAATACGGAAAAAGCTCTGGCCTTGTGGGAAGGTGTTGAATATTATGAGACGATAAATATCCAAGGCGGATTTGCGGTGAAGT
>JAHFNP010000027.1 GCA_023267245.1 Candidatus Nomurabacteria bacterium | reverse complement strand
GAATATTTTTAATCATCGGTTAAAAAGGCAAATTCGCCGGCGGTTCGGATTTCTTGGATTCAATGCGCTTGAAGGTTGGGGTTTCAGAAACTTGGCCCGGGAAGTGGAAAATTGTCGCCAATTCTTCAGAGTTTAGAATAAATGGCTTGCGATGAAGAAACTTAAAACCGGCGCGCTTATGGCCATGAGGCGGATAAAAGTAAGACCTCAAACGATACGCATCCATCATTTCTTTTTTCAAAATAGCCGCTCTCGAACCGTTAAAATCCTGCCATGGATAATCAAAACCCGTGAAATGCGTCACACCGAATCCGTTTAGATTGCCAGAATTATATTGCTTAATCATGCTTGTTAGCCCAACAACATTAATACCTTTATAATTATCTTTCTTGGCAATATACATCGCCCGGATACCTACATCGAATCCTTGCTTGTCGACCGCCCGGCTGATCGCCTCGATCTCGTTCTGCGCACTCTTGGGGATTTTTACATAGTCGAGAACTTTTTCTCCCTTGTCGTTCTTGGTAGCGTATTTTTCGGATATTTTTTTTATTTCTTCTTTTGCTTCATCTACCCAGCCATGCTTGCCGAACCAAGTCCCGTGCGTGTGATACTTTTTCATTGATGCTCGGATCATGATCTGATACCAAGCTTGCTCACCGGGCCCCAGGGCGCCCAAGTATTCCAACATTGGCGTGATCGGATCAATCTTCTGTTCTTCCTCTTTGCCGACATCTTTGTCGAGTCCGTAATCAATATATGTTTTTATCGGGTAGCCGTCCGCTTTGGTTAACTTAAATTCACAGCCCCACATATTCCAATCCTCTGTTTCAATCCGCGCAGCGACGTCTTCAGTATAGTCCGGAACTTCAGCGATCTCAGCTTTCGGGTATTGGGCATAGAGCTGAGACTCAATCAGATTTTTATAAAATTCCGGAGTGTGAATAAAAAAATAAACCTCACCTTCAATTGAAACTAATTCAAGCGAAAACCATTGCCTGACTTTGCCCTCGACATAGTGCGCATACCAAGTACCCGGAGCAGTTTGATACATGGCATTTATAAAAATAAATTCCATAGCCTGCGGAGATTTGAAAACATCTTTCGGTATTTTTATCTGCAAAGTCACCCACTTAATATTGGCGACAAATTCATGCATCTTATAATGCTCCCAGAAATAGAGGGCGAAATACCCAAGTATGAGGGGGGCGAAAAAAGGCAAAACTTTGCCTAAAATATCTATAATAAAATTTATTGTCGTTAATATCGCAGGATCCATAAGATAGAACAATTATACCGCATGCTTAATAAAAAACCACCCCAATTTTCATTGGGGTGGTTTTTAAAAATAAATTTAAGCTAAAGTGTAGAGACCGGCTTTATTTTTCTTGAAATGTTTTGTGTTTTGTAAATTAACTAAGATGGTATTTTTCTTTAGATATCTCTCTTTCATCACCTTATCAACGATATCCTCCTTACTCATCGGTCCTTCTTTTTTTATGATTTCACGGATGACATCCTTTACGACTCCTGGAGTATAACCCCATTCTTTAAGAGCGTACATACCCCGTCCAACCAAGACAAAACGGGAGTCCTTGATAAGCTCATTGTGGCAGGTCGCGACATGAGTCTTGCGGCCGAATGTCTCAAAAATCGCCTTGGCGACTTCACGGAAGTGCATCGGAGATCCGTGCTTTCTCATAACCAAGAATGAGTAATCCTTAACTCCGCGAGTTTTGATATTTGGCGAAGTTGACTTGCCCCATTCACCTAAAGGATTCCTGCTGAGATTCTTGGACATTGAGAGCCAGCGTCGGGCGATCTCTTCGTTTTTGTATTTCTCAGACAAATCCTTCAAGTCGCCCAAGAAAGTAGAGACGAGTTCTCCTTCTGAGATAATATCTTCATCTTTCAAATCTGCATATAAATTCTTTAAGGCACCGTGAACCTTTTCAGCAGTCTCATCATCTACGCTCCATCTTGTTTTAAAATTATCGTCTTCTTTGTGTTTTGTAAAAATATCGGATAGAACCAAATGTAGATATATATGATTCTGCACGCACTTGTCTTTAGAAATAGAATTTAGAAGTTCTTCCTCGGAAACGATCGCTCCCAAAGAATGAATGATTTCTTTCAATTCGTCGAAGGCTGCCTGCTCGGCTTTGAAAGTGTCCGCTTTTCGAATGCTGGCCAAGGCCGCATTTTCGATCTGTCTGACGCGCTCGCGAGTTATCTTGTACTTGTCCCCGATAGCTTCGAGGGTTTTTTGTTCCGCATCTTCGTTCAATCCAAAGCGATTAGAAATGACATCGGCCGCACGTTCGTGCAGATCGGACATAAGTCTCTTCGTAACTTGTTTTGGCTTAAATGAAGTGTTGATCATAATATTTTATTTGATTAAATGTTTGTATCTTGATATTAACAACATTCTATAATAAAGTCAACTATTTTTACAATTTTTTGGGGATAAGGTCTAATCTGATACTAACGGTTAGCCTTGGCTCGTTCGGTTTCATTTAAAAATTTCTTGCGTAAACGGACACTTTTCGGCGTAATTTCGAGATATTCGTCAGGTCCCATCGTCTCCAAGCCGCGTTCGATAGTCAGATTGTAGGCCGGCTTTAAGAAGATCGCCTCGTCCGTACCGGATGCTCGCATGTTGGTCAATTGCTTGCCCTTGGTCGGATTCACAGAAAGATCATCCCCTTTCACAACATTGCCGATAACCATGCCTTCATACACTTCCGTCGCTGGTTCTATATATAGTACGCCTCGGTTCTGCAGATTACCCAAAGAGAAAGCGAGGGTCTTGCCGGCGGCCATCGAAACCATCGAGCCGATCTCTCGTTTCTTTATTTCACCGACATAAGGTTTGAAGCCGATCACGCGTGAAGAAATTATTCCTTCACCTTTCGTATCGACGATAAATTGTCCTCGGTAACCGAGAAGACCGCGAGTCGGCATATCGAAACGAAGTCGAACGATTCTTTCTTTCTGATTCATCTCGAGCATCACTCCGCGGCGCTTTGTTATCTTCTCGATAACCGCTCCGCTTGATTCTTCCGGAACATCAATAGTCACTTCTTCAAACGGTTCCAATTTCTGGCCATTTTCTTCTTTGATAATAACCTGAGGTTCAGACACTTGGAGTTCATAACCTTCGCGGCGCATGTTCTCAAGTAAGATAGCGATGTGAAGTTCGCCGCGGCCATAGACGCGATAATTTTCTCCGGAAAAATCAACCTTGAGTCCGACGTTGATTTCAAGCTCGCGTTCGAGGCGCTCCCTGATCTGTCGACTGGTCACATACTTGCCTTCCAATCCGGCAAAAGGAGAATCATTCACCAAGAAGTTAAGGGAGATCGTCGGCTCATCGATACCGATAGACGGCAAAGGTGCAAGGTCGGGATTGGTCGTCAGGGTCTCGCCGATGTAAGCTTCAGGAATGCCGGCGATCATTATGATATCCCCGCTTTCAACTTCGGCAACTTCTTTGCGGCTCATACCTTCAAATGTAAAAAGTTTTGTAATCTTGGCTTTTCTAGATTCGCCAGTTTCGGCCTTTTTCACAATAATAGAATCATTCATTTTTATTTTACCTCCATAGACTCGGCAGATAGCAAGACGGCCCAAGAAATTGTCGTAGGCCAAGTTGAAAGTCTGAGCGACAAAATCGCCTTCGACATCCTTGCTTGCCTGAGGAACTGTTTCTAAAATAAGATCAAGCAGAGGATTTAAATTATCGGACTCATCCGTTAAATTCCTTTTAGCCATACCTTGTCGGCCGATCGCGTAAACAGTTTTGAAATCGATCTGTTCATCAGTCGCGCCAAGTTCAAGAAAAAGCTCGAGAACTTGTTCGTGGGTCGCCTCAATATCAGCAGCCGGCTTATCGATCTTATTTATGACGACAATCGGCTTGAGTCCCAATTCAAGAGATTTCTTGAGCACGAACCTCGTCTGAGGCATCGGGCCTTCAGCCGCATCAACTAAAAGAAGGACGGAGTCGATCGCTCGAAGAACGCGTTCCACTTCGGAACCGAAATCGGCGTGTCCTGGGGTATCTACGATATTGATCTTGGTGCCTTTATAAAATAAAGATGTGTTTTTGGAGTAAATAGTAATACCGCGCTCTTGTTCGAGCGAGTTTGAGTCCATTGTAAAGCCGGCTTGAACTTGCCCTGCTTGTTTGAGCAGTGCGTCGGTCAAGGTCGTCTTGCCGTGGTCCACGTGGGCTATGATAGCTATGTTTCTGATTTCCATGATTTTTAGAAAAATAAAATTCCGCCAGAGCAGAATTCGTTAGACCTACAATACCAAATAAATTAAATTAAGTCAAAAAAAATAATTTAATATGCAGATATT
>JAHFNP010000026.1 GCA_023267245.1 Candidatus Nomurabacteria bacterium | reverse complement strand
AAATATTTTAAATGAAATAAAAGATCTCTTACCCGAACACAATACCTTTTTCCGGCCAGTTATCAGGGATTGTTTTGGAATTGCGATTTTTATTAAAAAAGGAATTTCTGTCTTAGAAGAGGGAGAGATTATTATACACAGCAATCTTGATTACATCGGTCATGGAGGCAATCATTCTCGGAATCTTCAATGGGTAAAATGCCAAATAAATAATAAAATTTTCCATGTACTTAATGTGCATGGTCTTTGGAACGGGATGGGTAAGTCTGATACCCCTGATAGAATAGCTCAATCAGAACGGATTAAAAGTTTTGTATCAAGCGTAAATAATCCTAAAATATTATGCGGAGATTTTAATCTACGACCAGATACTCAAAGCATTCAAATGCTAGAAGAAGACCTTGTTAATTTGATTAAAAAATTTAATATCACCTCGACTAGAACAAGTTTCTATGATAAATCTGAAAAATTTGCTGATTATACAATGGTTTCTTCTGATGTTAAAGTAATTGATTTTAAAATTTTTCCGGATGAAGTTTCTGATCACGCGGCTATGTATTTAGAATTTGAATAATTTAAACTCTTACTTTATTGATATTTTCTGGTATAGTCTAAAAATATGACACAGAACAAAATTTTTATATACGGCAAACATGCGCTTATGGAGGCTCTGGAGAGCGTGCCTAAGGCGGTAAAGAAGGTTTATCTCGCGCCTCAGGTGGACGACGCGAAACTTCGCGAACTTATCAAAAACTCTGGCGTGGCGCTTGATGTATTGAAGGGCGGCAAGGTGAGCGGGGACTTTAACGATATTGCGAGTTCGACTGCGCATCAAGGCGTGATCGCTCAAATCTCTTTAAGCGATCTCGTTCAGCCATTTGATAAATTTGTTCAAGACTTGAAGGTAACTCCTGGCACGGCTTTGATCCTTCTCGATGAATTGCAGGACCCGCACAATGTCGGTGCGGTGATCCGCTCAGCGGCGGCCTTCGGCGTTGCCGGAGTCCTGATCCCTGAACACAATCAAGCTCCTGTTACGGGCGCGGTGGTAAAAGTTTCCGCCGGTATGGCCTTCCGCATCCCGCTTGTCCAGATAGGCAATATAAATCACACGATCCGCGAACTTAAAGATAAAGGTTTTTGGGTTTATGGTCTCGCAGGCGAAGGAGCGACTCCAGTCAATAATGAAAAGTTCGATGCGCCAGCTTTATTTATCCTCGGCAATGAATCCGTCGGCATCCGCCTCAAAACGCGCGAGCTTTGCGATAAGCTTATTTCTATCCCGATGAGTCCTAGGTGTGAATCGCTCAACGCCGCTGCATCGGCCGCCGTCGCCTTATATGCTTGGAGCACTCAGCATCCGGAAGCGCTCTAATATTTTTAAACTAAACGCAAATGACTTGCATTTAGTTTTTGAATATGCGATACTCTTTTTGTGGGTACAGAAATTAAAAACAATCTAACCACTATTTTAAGAGAAAATGGTTTCAAGGCGACACCTGGCCGTGTTTCTTTGCTGAAGGTTTTAAAAGGATCAGTAAAGCCAATTTCAGTTGAAGAAATAATGAAGAAAATGAAATCAAAGCTCGATTTAGCTACCATATATCGGGCATTGAAGGAATTTGAGAAATCAAAGATGGTAGCCCGGTTAAATTTGAGTGAGGATTTTTCAGTCTATGAATTTTTAGTGGGAAGGAGTCATCATCATCATTTAGTTTGCTGCGATTGCAGTAAAAATAATTAATAATAAAAAATATGCTTATCATCATAACTATCGCTACATTTCTATCTACACTTTTCGGCGGCTTGTTTGCTTTAAAATTTAAAGACCGCCTGCATATGATTTTGGGGTTCTCCGCCGGCGCTGTGGTCGCTGTGGCCTTTTTTGATCTTCTTCCGGAAGCGATAAATCTTGGGAGCAGTAAATACGACATAGGACTCATCACTTCGATAACCGCTCTGGGATTCGCTTTGTATATGATCTTGGACAGAATGGCGCTCCTGCATTCTCATGAGGAATTAAGTGAAGGGGACAATCATGGTCATAGCCACCGGGGTAAGTTGGGTGCAAGCAGTCTTTCTATTCACAGTTTTCTTGACGGCGCGGCTATCGGCTTGGCATTTCAGGTATCTGCTGCTGTTGGATCGATTGTGGCGATTGCCGTCTTGGTGCATGATTTTTCTGACGGCATAAATACCGTCAATGTAATTTTCAAAAATGGCGGAGACAAAAAATCTGCATTCAAATGGCTTTTAGTTGATGCCTTAGCACCCGTTCTAGGAGTTATTTCCACTTTATTTTTTTCACTTCCTGAATCTTCATTGGGCGTGGTACTCGCCTTGTTTGCCGGTTTTTTCCTTTATATCGGAGCGTCGGACCTTTTGCCGGAGAGTCATCATCGACATCCGAAGAAAATAACCACGATAATGTCTTTGCTAGGCATAGCCGTATTGTACGCAGCTATCCGTATCGCGGGTCTCTAATAGAAAATTTTTCTGTTATAATTGATTTTATGAAAAGATTTCTGGTCATAATCTCAATTTTTATTTTGTTTCCTCATTTGACGCATGCTCAGGAGATTATTCCGGATAAGACCACCACGGTCAAAGCGCAAGTAAGTGAAATCCTCAAAGAAAGCACTCAGAAAATTCCTGGTACTGATGTGAACGGCCTCAATCAAACTATCAAAGCGGAAATATTGGAAGGCGATGAGCAGGGCAAGATTGTCACCATAGAAGACGATTATGTAAAGCTTTCAGTCGGAGAGAAATTCTTCCTGACTCATACGGTAGGGCAATTTGATGGCGTCGATACTTATTCTGTTTCTGATCCTTACCGCCTGCCGGCAATTTATTTCTTTATCGGACTTTTTGTGCTTTGTGTTTTTATATTCGGCGGCAAACAGGGGATCAGGGGCTTGGTCGCGCTGGTCGGCAGCTTTCTTTTTATCGGATATTTCCTTTTGCCCGGGATTATTCACGGCTATTCGCCGATACTTGTGTCGATTATAGTCGCTTCATTTATTATTATTCTCGGGTCTTATGTTACGCACGGTTTTTCGCGGCTCACTACTTCTGCGGTTATCGGCATGATAATTACCATTATCATTACGGGACTTCTGGCTTTCTTTGCCATAAAATTCGCCAGATTGACCGGTTTCAATACGGAAGACGCCGTCTATCTCAATTTAAATACTCGCGGGCGGATAGATTTCCCCGGACTTCTTCTGGGCGCTATTATCATAGGCCTCTTGGGTGTTCTTTATGACGCGGCGATAGGGCAGGCGGTCTCCGTCGAAGAGCTTCATCATGTTGGCCCGCATTTGCCGAGGAAGATAATATTTAAGAGGGCGCTCCGGATGGGGCGCGAACATATTGGCGCTCTTATAAATACTTTGGCGATAGCGTATGTGGGCGTGTCCTTGCCTTTAATATTGCTTTATTATTCTTCCTCGACGGGCAGTTTTCTGACGACCATAAATCAAGAAATGTTTGCCACGGAAATTATCCGCACAATGGTCGGTTCTATAGGCCTTATCCTTGCCGTGCCGATCACGACTTTGATAGCTGCTTTCATGCTGGTTAAAAAGACTCCTGCCGCAAATGTTGAAGTTCTCGAAAAAGAAAAGAATATGATAAAAGAATTGCACCACAGCCATTAAATAATATGAAAAGATTTGAGATCAAAAATAGATATGGTTTAGAAATTGTAGGGGATATTTTGATTCCGGAAAAATCAATCGGGTTATCTTTTGTTTTGCACGGCCTCGGGTCGGCACGAAATAGAAGTTGTATTAAGATTATCGCTGAAACTTTCTTTGAGAATAATTACACAGTGGTAAATTTTGACGCGACAAATTCTACCGGTGAAAGTGGAGGTAAATATGAAAATGCAACCATGCAATTGCATTATGAAGATTTAGTAGATGTCATCGCATGGGCAAAAACTCAAGATTGGTATCAAGAACCTTTTATCCTGGCTGGCCATAGTTTGGGTGGTTATGCCGTATTGCAATATGGCGAAGATTATCCGAAAGAAGTAAAAAGTGTTTTTTCTTTCGCCGCTACCATTTCAGGGAAATTAAGTTTTGAAGCTAGAGAAAAGCTCGATCAGGAGGAATTTAAAAAATTCAAAGAAACAGGCTGGACTTCAAGAGTAAGTAATTCAACCGGTTTAGTATTAAATTTACCTTGGTCGCATATGGAAGAAAGATTGAAGCACGATTTAACTATAAATGCTAAAAATTTAGTCATGCCGGTTTTGATAGTTGTAGGAGAAAAAGATACTTCTTGTCCGCCGGATCATCAAAAAAGTCTTTTTGATTTATTGCCTAATGAAAAAGAAATGCACATTGTTACTAATGCGTTGCATACTTTTAAAGAACCAGAACATCTAGTAGAATTAAAAATTATTTTAAATAACTGGATTCAAAAACTAAAA
>JAHFNP010000008.1 GCA_023267245.1 Candidatus Nomurabacteria bacterium | reverse complement strand
ACTGCCACGACTGGGCTGACTCGCGGGACATATCTGACGATACTTAATTTAGCTTGGCTCATAGCACCGCTTGCATCAGGATTTGTAGCAGAGAGATTTGGTTACGGCAATCTATTTACCTTCGGCCTTATCGCTCTTGTACCTTCACTGATACTTTTTATATACGGCTTTAAGGGTTTCAAAGATCCTTTATACAAAAAAATATCCTTGAAAGAAGCGTTCAACATAACTTTCAAAAATAAAGATATCTTCGGCATCTATATGCTCAACTTTATTTTGCAATTCTTTTATGCTTGGATGATCATATATACGCCGATATACCTGCATCAATATATCGGGCTGTCGTGGGAAAAAATCGGCATTATTTTATCTTTTACACTTTTGCCGTTCGTCCTTATCCAATACCCGATCGGCAAACTCTCTGACAAAATCGGCGAGAAAAAAATGCTCATAATCGGATTTATAATCATCACACTTTCGACCGGACTTATATATTTTATAAATGACGGATCTGTATTTTTGTGGTCAGCGATTCTTCTTATCACGAGAATCGGCGCCGCGATGATCGAAGTGCTTTGCGAAACTTATTTCTTTAAAAAAGTTACTGTTAAAGATGCCGAGATAATAAGCTTCTACAGAAATTCTTTCCCGCTGTCATTCGTGATAGCGCCCCTAGTCGCAAGTATACTTCTTTCTTTTATCTCAATGAAAGGACTTTATATAGTACTGGCCGTCTTTATGCTTATCGGTTTCAAGTACATTTATCAGATTAAAGATACAGTCTAATGATCTTCCCTATCAGAATAAATAAATATTTGGCTGAGACCAACATAGCGAGCCGCCGCGGCGCAGATACTTTAATAGAAAAGGGTCTTGTTTTGATAAATGGCCGGAAGGCAGTCTTGGGCGATCGAGTATCCGAGAAAGACATCGTGACCGTCGGCAAGAGCAAAGAAAAACTATTTTACTTCGCCTACAATAAGCCGATCGGCGTCGTGACGACCACGCCTCAAAAAGGAGAACAGGAAATCCTAGACATAGTAAAATTTCCCAAAGGAGTATTCCCTGTCGGCCGGTTGGACAAAGACTCGCATGGACTTTTAATCTTCACCAATGACGGACGGGTAACCGGCAAACTGCTCAGTCCGGAAAAAGAACACGAGAAAGAATATATTGTCACACTAACTAAGTCTTTTACGGAAACTTTCCTTACGAAAATGTCTGGCGGACTTAAAATGGAAAAATATGTAACCAAAAAAGCGGTGACAAAAAGAGTCGGGGCAAAGAAATTTTCTATCATTCTGACCGAAGGCAAAAATCGCCAGATCCGCAAGATGTGCGAACTGCTTGGTTATCATGTGATCGACCTTATCCGCGTCAGAGTTATGAATATAGAACTCGGCAAATTGAAAGAAAATACACATCGCGAACTAACTGCGATCGAACTCAAAGAATTCCTCAAAAGACTTGGACTTTAAATAAAAAAATAAAAGGGGTTCAGAATTTTCTGAACCCCTTTTTCTATTGTTATTATCCAAACACCTTTTCATGCAATACTCTGCGACATGCAGTAATTTTTTGATTTAATTTTAAAGTCTCACGCCTGGCTGCTTCGGCAAAATCTCTTCCATTTGAAGCATAGATAATTCCTCGTGAGGAATTAATAATGACCCCTTCAAATTTTGAATCAAATCCAGCTAAGAGTGTTTTTTCTAAATCACCGCCTTGCGCTCCTATTCCAGGAATAAGAATTGGCATATCCCCCACAATTTCGCGAACACGTTTAATCTCTTCAGGAAAAGTTGCTCCTACTACAAGAAGACAGTTGCCGTTGTAGTTCCATTTAAACTTGACCATCTCTGCAATCTTTCCATAAAGTGGAATTTTAAGCCCTCCTCCTCCCATTTGTGGCATTTTTTCAGTGACCATTAAATCCTGAAACTCTCCAGCCCCAGGATTTGAAGTGCGACAAAGAACAATAATTCCTTTGTCTTTTCGATCAAGAAATGGCTTCATGGCTTCACTTCCAAAGTATGGATGGACAGTAATAGCATCAGCGCCTAAATAATCAAAAGCTGAAACTGCGTAAGCTTCATTTGTGCTGCCAGTATCCGCCCTCTTGGCATCGAAGATAATCGGCACGTTGGGGGCCAATTCATGAATAAGCTCAAATGTGCGGTATAGAACATGCATACCCTGTATTCCATACTGCTCATAGAAAGCAGAATTCGGCTTGTAGGCGCAAACAATGTCTTTGGTAGCATTAATAATCTCTCGATTAAAGGCATTATGGCGATCAATAAGGAATGGATAATCATCCTTCATAAAAGCAGGAATCATTTTGTCGTCAATATCAAGTCCGACACAAGTAAATTTGCCTTCTGCCCATCGGGCTTTCAGCATTTCAATGAAATTTTTCTTCATAAATTTAGGTATTAGAGGTGAATGTAAAAGAGCATTAGTTTAAATATCTCCCCTATTTCTATATTATTTGAAAAAATAGTCAAATATAGAAATTTAAAATTTAAATTTGAATCTTAGAAAAAAGATAGCTGCCGATAGAGATAAAAATGAGAGAAACGACAGACAGGACGGCTATATCCAAGCCTAGCCCAAAATGTGAACTGTTAGTCAATAAAAATCTGAAAGCATCAATGCCGTAAGATAGCGGATTAAATCTCGCAATGGTCAAAAGTGAGCCTTGCAGGGGGAACAAAGAGCCAGAGAGGAAAAAGAGCGGCATAACCAGGAAGTTCATGATTAGTTGAAAGCCTTGCATATCTTCAAGGATGCAGGCTATAGCCGTCCCAAGCGCGGTGAAAAGCAAAGCGACGAGCAACATTACCAAAATGGTGGCGGGTATAGAAGCCCAGCTTGTTGGCCTAAAACCGGCAATTACAGAAATAATGAAAACAATAATTCCCTGAAAAGTTGCGACAGTCGCACCGCCCAAAGTCCGGCCCAACATAATATTAAAACGAGAAACCGGCGCGACTAATGTTTCTTTTAAGAATCCAAACTGACGGTCCCAAATAATTTCAATGCCCGAGAAAATGGATGTGAAAATAATACTCATGCCGATAATGCCCGGCGCAAGAAATTGAATATAATTCCCCTGTCCTGCTTTTTGGAAAATAGGACCAAAGCCATAACCTAAAGAAAGCAGAAATAATAAAGGCTGGCCCAAAGAACCAATGATTCTGGATTTTGAACGAGAGTATCTTTTTAGTTGTCTTAGCCAAAGAATGTAAATTGTTTTCATACTATTTTTATTATTTTTTACCCGCCCACATTCGGCGATTCATCCGCATCACATCAATCGAGCCTGCTTCCTCTTCGCGGATTACCTTACCGGTTAATTCCAAAAAGGCATCCTCGAGCGACGCCTTGCCGGTTTTTTCTTTCAATTCTTGAGTTGTGCCGGAGGCGACGATCTTGCCGTGGTCGATAATTGCAATGCGTCCCGCTATCCGATCAGCTTCTTCCATGTAGTGTGTAGTAAAGAATACCGTGATCCCCTCTTTCTGATTAAGTTCCTTAATATAATTCCACATATGATTCCTGGTTTGAGGATCAAGTCCAAGCGTCGGTTCATCTAGAAAAAGAATTTTTGGATGGTGGAGCAATCCGCGAGCGATCTCGAGCCGGCGCTTCATACCGCCGGAGAAAGTTTTAACAAAGTCGTCTTTCCTATCCCAGAGCTCTACCAATTTAAGAAGTTCTTCCGCTCTTTTTCGCCCGATAGCTCTCGGCACATCATAAAGAACTCCGTGCAATTCTATATTCTCATAAGCAGTCAATTCATCATCGAGGCTTGGGTCCTGAAAAACTATGCCGAAAGACCGCCTGACTTCGTCGGGATTTTCCACCGGATTGTGGCCGTTCAATTGCATCTCTCCTTCCGTGGGGTGAAGCAGTGTCGTTAGCATTTTTATCGTAGTAGATTTTCCGGCGCCATTGGGACCCAGAAAAGCAAAGATCTCACCCTTCTCAACATTGAAAGAGATATTATCGACAGCCGTCAGGCCTTTGAATTTTTTAGACAAATTTTTAACCTCTATTATATTCATTGAACTTTTGGAGTTTGATTTCTATAAGAATAGATGACTAAAATGATCGCCGTTGCCAAGATCGAAACATCTCGAAATATTATATCAAGAAGCTTCAGATTGAAAATGAAAATGCCGACAAGCATGATTGCCGAGATAATGCTCGGGATTAAAATATTCTTGCCGAAAATAAGCCATACACCGACGATGATTTGAATGGCTGCCCACGCGGGTATAAGAATTCCGGCCGAGATCGAATTTGATAAAAAAGCCGGGAAAAAGCCGATCCAGAAATCTGGGTGCAACAGACTGCCAACAGCAGCGTAGATAAAAGGAAAAGCCAAGCCGAAGCGCGCGATGATTATCTCTATTTTTTCAGTTTTTATTGCGTCAAATATTTTTTGCATTACAAAATTATATCATATAATAAACTAATTAAATCCCGGGAAAAAGTCGGTTACTATATTACCCCTTTTTACGCCCAGATTTTTTAGCGTATTTTCAAAAGATATAACCATCCCATGCGGCCCGGATATGTAAAAAACTCGCTCTTTATAGTCCGGAACTTCTTCCATGATCATTTTGGCGTCAATCATTCCTTTTTCATCTGTATTTACATAAACAGTCTTTATTCCAAGATCTGTTCCAGCTTTATCAAAAATATCTTTGTAAACAATATCGGCGGCAGTCTTATTGGAATATAAAAAAGTGATCGATCGTTTTTCACCTTTGTCTAAAAGATATTTGATCATACTGCGAAACGGAGTTACCCCGATTCCGCCGGCTATAAAAACCAATTTTTTATTTTGATCTTCAGGCATCACAAACTCGCCCGCGAGCTGTGAGGCCATGATTTTATCGCCCTCCTTCATTAAAAGAAGAGACTTTTTAAAACTGCTGGACTCCGGGTAAAACTTAACACCCATCCTAATTTCATCTTCCGTCGGAGAGGAAGCGACGGTGAAGTATCGCCTGTTGCCCCGATTGTCTATTTTTCTATGGCCCATCGTCCACTCCAAATATTGCCCCGGTTTAAAATACAATTTCCGATCACTCTTAAAAATAAAATCATAGATATCCGGAGCGATCTGGATTTTTTCTTTTAATATGAGGAGCAGTCTGCCCTTCGGGCTGACAATATAAGAAAATACATTGCCGATCAAAAGAGCTGATTCGGGAGTGATATAAAAAGAACCAATATGAACTTGCGGGGCAAACAAAAATCCTGTCAGTATTCCATAAATCACACGCGAGGTTCTGGTCGGCGGCGTCGTGAAAGGTTCTGTGATCATAACAAAAGCAAAAAACAATAACGGCGAATAGAAGAGGGCTTTCTCTGTGGTCGCCAATATGCCAAACCCTCTTATAAAATTTAATGAGACGATGGTCAGCAAAGAAGCTGCGAAAAAACTTACGATTAAATCGGATTTGATCATCTTTTTTGCCACCAATAAACCGCCGATCAAAACAAAAGGCAGCATAGAAAGAGTGCCTACCCACCAAGTTGCGAAATACCCAGTGAGAAGCGAAGCCGAGAACAAGCCGATTGCCGCCGGATTAAATATATGTTTTCTTTTAATGGCAAAAATATATTTTGAGGCCATCGCCAAGACGGACGACCACAACATGAAAGAAATATCTCCAGAAGACATTGCCGGAGTTATGACGAGAACTAAAATTAAAGCAGTGATATATATCGATTCGCTGTTCGCCGGGACTTCAAAAAATTTGGAGAAAATTAGATTTGCAATGAAGCAAGTAATGACAATCAATAATGCTGACAAGATAAGGCTGAGAGGATTGTAAGACAAGATCCCCAGAAAACTAAAAATAACTGCCACGGCAAAAAGAGCCGATAAATAATAAAGTACCAGCCGATACATATTTGTTTTATTTAAAAAATTGTCTATCCAGTTAAGCATATTATTTAGTATATTTTTCAAAATTTGTTGTTAAAGTCGCCAAGCCAGCACTGTTTATCATGTAAGCTTCAAAGCCTTCCAGTCTCTGAATAAAATTAATCCCCTCTTTGCCCATGGCGAAAGCCGCGGTCGCGAATCTGTCAGCTTCGTAAATATTCGGCCCAATGACAGTCAAACTTAATATATTATCAGTTAGAGCTTTAGACTCTAACTTGGGATTATAGATATGCTGTCCCCGAATGTATGTGCCGGAAGTGGCAATACCCATGCCACTCGGAAGATGAATAACTTTGATAATTTCATTTTCATTAAAGGGATTTTTAATACCGACAGACCAACTTTCGCCATCTTTATTATAACCCTCAACTTCAATATCGCCGCCGGCTTCCACATAAAAGTTTTTAATTCCCTTTTTTCTTAAAATTTCCGCCGCATTATGAATTGCCCAGCCTTTAACTATCCCTGACGGATCGCATATCCCATTGTTCATCACATCAAAAAAACCATCAGTTTCCTTTTTAGTTTTTTCTGACAAAGAAAATATAGTCTTCATATCTTCACTGTACTCATCCTCACTAATTTGTTTATTGTTGATCTTGCTGATTTCGCTATCTTCTTTGTATGTGCTGAATTTCTGATCCACATAAGTAAAGTAGTCAAAAACAGAATCAATTATATCTTGATAAATCTCGTCGTCGATAATCTCTAAAATTACCGGCATACCCATAATGATTCTACTGTCTTTCATGAGATTAGATTCTGGCTTTAAGTAAAGCCGAAGAAAGAGACCTATTAAACGCCTCGCTTGTTTGTGTTGCGCCGGAGACAATATTAACATTGGCGTTTTGAGCCGCGATTGCTTCAGTCTTTAAAATAGGCATGGCATTCAAACTTAGTCTAAGAGATGTCCCTCTGTCTTTTGGATAATCTAGGAACTGGACATCGGATATTTTCCCATCTTTAATCACCGCTTTCACCTGCACATTGCCGTAATAGGCATCAGTAATATCCCCTGTGTATTCCCCGTCCTTATAGGCAGCAATATTTTTATTTTGAGTTTTATCAGGTGGAACAACCGGATTGGTCACTGAGCTGGAGTGGAAAATCCCCAGTCGATCTGAAAATATATAGAGAACGAAAGCAACTATTAAGACAGACGATAAAATAATTTTTTTCATATTTATTATTATATACTAATAAATTAAAGCTTAACAGGTGTTATTGCTTGCGGTCTGAGCTGGATTGTTTCCGCTGTGACGCTTCCGTCAGGATTTTGCTTTCCGGAAATTGTCACTGTTTTACCGGACTCGAGGTCTGCAGGCAAACCGCTCACGAATTTTGAAATTTCAGTTGAACTTGATAGAAATATAATCTTTGATCCGCCATCTCGCAATTTTATGGTGATTGAATTTTGATCTTTTCCTATAATTTCTCCGCTGACAAAACTGCCGCCCATAACTCCGCCTGGCCCATTTCTCATTCCCATGCCGCCTCTAGACGCAAAGTTTGATTGCCCCAAACTTACTTGCTTATTTTTAGATCCATATTTTACCCCTCCATAAAAAGACAGAATTACAACTGCAACAATAGCTACGATTACATATTTGTTTTTTAAATCTATTTTATTCATACGATTTTGCACTTATTAATTAATAATTTATTCATAACGCAAGGCATCTATCGGGTTGAGCAACGCCGCCCGGCGAGCCGGATAATAGCCGAAAATTATACCAATACCGGCTGAAACTCCGAATGCCAGAAGAATAGAAGATAGTGAAACTTGGGTTTGAATAATTCCAAGTGATGTCACCGCGAAAGATATCAGCCAGCCAAGCGCGACCCCAATAACTCCGCCGATAAAAGTAAGCATTATCGCCTCGACTAAAAATTGTATATTTATGTCTTTACGCTTGGCTCCGATCGCTTTGCGCAAGCCGATTTCCTTCGTGCGTTCTGTTACGGTTGTCAGCATCATGTTCATAATGCCGATTCCGCCGACAAGAAGAGATATCGAAGCGATCGCCGCCAAGAAAATAGTAAAAGTATCTATCACTGTGGACAGCGTACCCAAGAGATCTTCTTGTGAAATTATCGAGAAATCCGCTTCGGCCACTCGGTGTTTGTCTAGAAGAGCGTTTGTCGCCGCATCTTTTACTTCCGCCATCCTATTTTTATCGGCAACAGAAACAGCCATCGTGGTAAGATAATCAACCCCGGATAAAATTTTCTGCATAGTGGAAAGAGGCACGAAGATCATATCGTCCGGACCGGAAAATCCGGCTCCGCCTTTAGCTGTAAGAATACCTATCACATTAAAATTAACTTTATTTATTCTGACAGTTTTTCCGAGAGGATTTTCATCGCCAAATAAATCCGTAGCCACCGTCGCGCCCAAAACCGCCTGTCGGCCAATACTTCTTTGATTCGCTTCAGTGACAAAAGATCCGTCTGAAAGTACTATATTGTGGACAGTCAAATATTCCGGCAACACGCCAGTGATAGTAGTATTGGTATTATTACCAGTCGCTACAACTTGAAATCTTCGGGAAACTTCCGGCGAAACAGCCGCGACGCCGTCTAAAGCTTTGATGACATCAATATCTTCATTCTTAAGTGTCTGCGCCGAACCTCGACCGGAAGACACTATTCCTCTTCCGGGTTGAACGATGCCGGGCAAGATTGTGAGCAAATTTGATCCAAGCCCTTCAATGCTCGATTGGATGGAAAGTTTGGCGCCGTTGCCGATTGAAACCATGGCGATAACGGAAGCGATGCCGATAACAATGCCAAGCATCGTAAGACCGGATCGCGCCTTATTGGCGGAGAGGGCTGAATATGTTTCGTGTAAAATATCTGATGTTCGCATAAATTTAATTATTTTTTATAACTCTTTTAGAGTGACCGTTATCATTTTCAGTAAGCATGCCATCGCGAATAAATAAAATCCTATCAGCGTGTTCAGCGATATATTGTTCGTGAGTGATAAGCACGATAGTTCTGCCGTGCTCTTGGTTTAATCGCTGAAAAGTGCCGAGAACTATCTCCCCCGTCTTTGAGTCTAAGTTACCAGTCGGCTCATCCGCTAAAATCAACGAAGGATTATTTACTAAAGCTCGCGCTATGGCAACGCGCTGGATTTGTCCGCCGGAGAGCTGATTTGAAAGGTGGTAAAAATGTGTCTCGTCGAGGCCAGCCGCAAAAAGAGCTTCCTTGGCGCGTCTTTCTCTCTCTGCTGTTTCTATTCCGTCATATATGAGAGGCAACATTACATTCCTAAGCACTGTCGTGCGAGGAAGTAAATTGAATGACTGAAAGACAAAGCCGATTTTATCCTTGCGTATGTCTGCCAATTCATCATCCGAAAGGGTCGAGACATCTTTGCCGTCCAGAAAATATGTCCCGCTCGTCGGATTATCCAATGCGCCTAAAATATGCATCAGAGTCGATTTGCCGGATCCGGACGGCCCCATGATGGCGACAAATTCTCCGTCTTTTATGTTGAAACTCACGCCGTTGAGGGCGTTGAATTCCACATCTCCTGATTTATATGTTTTTGTAATATCTTTTATTTCAATCATAATTTTATCGGCCCGTTGGAACCCTGACTGCTCCGCCCGTTGCGCCGCCAGTTCTGACTGCGCCGCCAGTTGAAGAACCGAAGATACTAGGCGCGGTTGTTGTCTTTGCGGCCGTCGGCAATATCGTCCTCGATACAAATTCATCTCCTTCTTTTACGCCTGAAAGTATTTCAGTTTGCGTATCATTCGAAAGGCCGATAGTTACATCCACTCGCCGCGGAGGATTTATTAAAATAATTTCATTCCCATTTACGGGCGCGGATGACGAATCAATATTGTTGCTATCAATAGCCTCGACATATTCTCCATTTTTATCTGATTTTACTGCTCCGTTAGGCAAGACAAGAACATCGATTTTCGAGTCCGTAATAATAGAAGCAGACACGCTCATCGACGGCTTTATTCGAGGATCTTGAGTATCAAAAGCGATCTTTAAGGTATAGGTAACGACTCCTTGAGAAACAGTTCCGACAGAATCTATCTCAGCCACATTGCCGGAAATAGACAAGTCCGGAACCGCGTCAAAGGTAAGCGTTGCTTTTTGATTTACTTTTATTTTCGCGATATCTACTTCATTCAGAGAAATTTCCGCCACTTGTTGCTTTGTCACCATCGTGACTACAGATGTTCCGGAAGAGATAGTATCCGTTGCCTTGATGTTCACCTTAGCGATGATTCCATTAAAGGGAGCGCGGACATAATAATCAGCAAGCTTGTCCTTAGCGTCAAGCAAGGCATTCTCGCTCTTTTGGATGCTTAATTCCTGCGACTTAAGATCAATCGGCTGGCTGGCGATTGAATCAAAATAATTATTGGCAGAATTTACAACATCGAGCAGATCTTTTTCATAACCTGTCATAGCAGTCGAGTAATCAGCCAGACTCTTAATTTGCCCATCAACAATATTCTTCTTATCATAAGTTCCGCCATTTTTAATTATCGTGTCTTGAAAAGACTGAACGACATCTCGGCTGATTTTTATCATTTCTGACATTTGAACAACAAGATCATGGCCTTCTTTAATCGCCTTGCTGCGAGCCTCATTGTTTCCGCTTATTTTTGCGGTTTGATAATCAGCGATGCTTTGAGTGTATAATTCACCAATTTTTTTATAAAGAGCAAGAATTTGGCTTGGCACAGTTGAAAATTGCTTATTATAATTGGAGTAATAAGTGATATTGCAATCATCGAGCTGAGAATAATTTGTGTCACAAATGTGCTGACTTCCGCTGGAGAGATCTATGCTGAAATAAATATTTTTTAAACCTTCCAAGTCAGCAGAAAATTCACCGTATAATTTGGATAAAATATTCATGCCGTTGCTATAGTTTATATTTAACGCATCTCCGCGTGCCTGCTGTGAGGATTGAAGGTTCAATTTATCCAGAGCAAGCTTGGCACTCTCTAGATTTGCTTCCGCGTCGCGCACAGACTTCTCTGCGTCCCGCGAATCAAGCTGCGCGATAAGATTGCCCGCTCTAACTTCCTGACCATTAACTACCGCTATGTATTTTATGTCGCCTGAAACTTTCGATTTTACCTCTACTTGATTTATTGCCGATACTTGGCCGCTTCCGGAAACAGAAACAATAAGGGTGCCTTTTGACGCCTTGGTTGTCACATAGCGAGTAACCTGTTTAGCGACGAAAAATGTTTTGTAACCATAGTAGCCTCCAACGAGAACCAATATAACAATTATACTTTTTGCAATTCCGCTTTTAAATATATTTTTAAGAAAATTAAGCATATTTTTATTTAAATATTCTGATAAATTTTGCCTCGATCTGGCCCTGCTCATTAGGATCGCCGATTATTATTATTTGATCGTCCACTTTAAGATCAGATATCTTGATAGATTCTCGCCATTTGTTTACTGTTGTTTTATCTGAAATTATCACAGGCTTTTCCACGCCATCTTTCCCTTTAACGATTATCATATTATCGTCTATTTTTATTATTTGTCCAAAGATACCGTGGCCGTTTATGAAATCTTTATCGCCAAAATTACGACTAAAGTCATGAACAAAGCCACCTTTTGGTCCGCCAAAATTTCTATGGTAATTCTCTCCCCAAGCGTAGGAAAAATTTGCTTTTTGATAACCGACGGCTACACCTAAGCCAAATATGCCCGTCAATAATGCAAGACTGAAAAAACCTGCAATGACGATAATGAATTTTTTTGATTTAATAAAATTTTTAAGATTATTCATATTTATGTTTTTGATTACTTTTAATATTTTTTATAAGGATTGATAATTTATCGGCAGAAATAACAGCAAGCCGGACAAAGAGCAATAAAAGAGCGACTGCAAATAATAATAAGAAAACTGAGATCCAAGACATCGACTCAAAAATTGAAAAAATAAAACTGTGCCAGTAAATTAATACTATTTTAGGATCAGAAAATATAAGGGATAAAAAAGATCCAAAACTCGACTCTTTAAGCACTTGCCTTAATCCTATAAAAGAAAAAATTGATAGGATCAGAAATACTGCAAAAAGCGTGACAAAAAACCCTAGATGTTTTTTCACCAAACTAAGCTCCTTTTCCAACCCTAAGCGCTTGATAATCCGCGGAAAAAGGCCTAGAGGAGGCGTGACTGGATCTATTTCAAAATCTTGATCATAACCCATATATAGTAATACGAGCGAAGAAGACCCCTTGGTGCATTTATTAGAGAATCTTTTTCAGTAATATTAAACCTCGTCGATATCTGCTCTTTACTGTATTAAGTGGCTCCTTAAGCTTCAGGGCAATTTCACTAAAACTCAAATCATTATTCAAATGAAACCCTATCACTGTACTGTATTCCTTCGGCAGCTCAGATACAGCAAAAACAAGTTCTTTTGATTTTTCTTGAAGCAATAATTTTTCAAAAAAAGACATTGACTCGTCTGCCAATGAGTCAACAAAATTATTTTGTTCTTTTTCCAGAGAAGAAAATGGAAGCTCATTCTTTTTTCTTAGCCAGTCAATGGCGGTTCTTTTAGCTATGGTAAAAATCCAAGTTTTAAAACTTTTTGACTGATCAAAACTCTTAATATTTTTCCAAACTTTTACGAATGTTTCTTGGGTGATATCGGAAGCATTGTTGTCATTGCCGGTATATCTCTTGGTAAAACTAAAAAGAAGCGGTAGATACCGCTTTACCAATTCTTCAAAGACAAGACCATCTTGATCCTTTAAATACAGCCCGACTAATTGTTCATCTGTATGAAAGTTCATATATTTTATCCTCTTCCAATAATAACGCCTGATATCAAAACCAACAATCCGCCTACCATCACTTGAACCATCGACAAAATAAAATTCATGCTGAAAAATCTGTAACGAATATAAGAAATAGCGACGAGCTCTACTCCGACCACCAAATACGCAAGATAAAGCGCGTGATCGAGATTAACAAGCATAAATGGTAGTGTATGAAGGATACCGCCCAAAAAAGTCATGCCGCCAGTTATAAAACCTCGACGGATCGGGTGCCCGCGGCCGGTATGTATTCCAGTATCAGAAAGCGCTTCGGCAAAGCCCATACTGATCGCTGCGCCAATAGCGGCCGATAGTCCGATCAAGAATGCGACATGGGTTGATTGAGTCACGAACGCTGCCGCAAAAAGCGGTGCAAGAGTCGAAACAGAGCCGTCCATCAAACCTAAAAGTCCCGGTTGTATGTATTGTAATGTGAGAGTTTTCTTGTCCATAATTATGTTTAAAGATTCTACAACATTTAATAAAAAATAACCATCAATTTGATGGTTATTTTTTATATCTGTTTATTTAATTATTTAATTATTTAATTATTTTTTAGTTAATATAATCTCACTATTTTCTTTTACATCCCTGACTACTATAAATCTTTTTTTCCAAGATTTCATAAATTGATCTTTAGAAACTTGTTTATCTCCTTCTGTTGTCGCCGGGTCATTGTAGAAGACTTTATCCCCTTCGATATCAGTTATGACAACAAGGTGAGGTATTGGATTTTTAGGATCAAATTTATAGTGTATAGAAGCTATAACCGGACCGTCTTTCACAATATCTTCAAACTGACTGAAGGCAGTTTTAGAATCTAACTTAGACAAATCATAAACCTTGCTTTCTAGTCCGTACTTTGAAGCGAGATTGGCAAGACCTTGGTGAGACCAACCGGCGTCAGAAACATAAGCTCCAGAATTAATTCCCTGGATAAGCAATTTCTGCGGGGTAACCGCGCCCGGCTTATAGTAGTCGATCAACATTGCCAGACTGGCAATACCGCAACTTGTTTTCTTCCATTCGACAGATTGAATATCCGCAAATTGGGAATAAAAAGCCACGACAATATGCGTATTTGGTTGTATATCTTGAATGTTTATATAAGGTATCATTCAACTACTATAGCATATTTATATGCTTTTGGCAAGGGTAAAAACAAGCCTATATCTTAGCCCCAACAAGGCATATCCTCTGCCAAGGCGTATAGACACTATTGAAATCCTGCTCACGGACTTCCCCGTTTGGATAGGCAACCCGATAGGTCACATCAGCGGTAACCCCGGCCCTCGGAGTTTCACTACAATTTTCAACACCAGGCGCCAGGTCGGTCGTCGGTATATATTTTATATCCGGCGCCGGAATCTGATTGGACAATATTGGCTCAGAGATAGATACTTGCCGATCATCCTTTTGACCATAAAGTTCGAGTACTAGATCGGTGCCTTCGACTCTGCCCTGCAATAGCAAATAATGCCCTGTATCGTTTACAAATCTGAGATCAGGGTGCGGACCATAAATTGTCGCATCAAGTCCCGGTCCGTAATATTTCACAACATATCGATGAGCGACCCTCTCTGTAACCGGCAAACCGGAATTCAAAGCCAGTCGGAATAAAGTTGTGCCGATTTGGCAAAGGCCGCCGCCCAATTCCTTAACGCTCTTATTATCTTTAATAACATATTCTTTCAAATAGCCGGCTTCTTCCGTAACATAACCGATAGAATTTACAGCAGAAAATTCTTCACCCGGAGCAATCAATAGTCCGTTTAATTTAGAAGTTCCGATAGTAATATTGTTCACGCGATCCGCAGAACTCCCATGAAAACTGGTTCTAGAGAATCCGACCAAATCTTTGATATTGTATTGATCAATAGTTTTTTTGGTAACCCTCGGCTGCATTTGAATCACTTCAACAGGAACATTGATAGTTCCGGTTTTTATATTAAAATTCATGCCGCGACTGATTGCCAAGAGCGCCGAGGCGAGATTGCCCGTCTGCGCGAAAGATTTTTGGACATCCGGAATAAGACTTTCAACTTTTTCTGCAGTTTGCATAACATCTACGACACTGCCGGATCGGCCGGCAAATATTTCTGTAAGCACACCTCCACGCATTTCAAAACGGCTGTCTTGCGGAGGATCATTGATCACAAGGGCGACGGTTTTAGATAAAAATAATTCAAGTTTTTTACTGTCTATGCCGATCTCATTTTTATCTTTAATCGTCAGCCAGGTCGCGAGCTTTGCCCCGCTCACTCTCCATTCATATGTTTTATAATGAAAAACCAAATTAGTTTTCTGAGACAATTCTTGAGCGAGTCTTAAAAAAGGCTTCAGTTCCTCTTCAGTCGAAGAAGGAACATCTATTCTGGCTTTTAAATTCTCTGATGAAGAATCAAAGGAGGAAATCTTTTTCTTAAGGATGGCAATGATCCCTTCTGTATCCATACTCTCCCCTATTTTTTCCGGCACTATAGATACTACGCCTTTTTTATTTACAGCAAATTGCGCCGGTTCGGTCTTCTTCAGGAAAATTTCCAACTCGCGCGAGAGAAAAGAATTTACCGCTACTTCATATAAATTGGAGTTTGTATTAAATTTTTTTCTTAAAGGGAGGCTTAACTGTTCTTTGAGGCGCTGCCAGGTAGAACCATGACGGCCAAATTGATAAGCTTGTTCCACGGTTTTCTGCCAGTCGCCGAGCGAGAAATATTCAAATGATTTATCCGGTGTAAGACCTACGGCAGACATAGGAATATTCACTTCTTTGGTTGTTCCTCCGTCCAGAAAATTGAGTTGCAAGCCGGTATCGGTAAGGACTTTGGCGCCATCACCAAAATGAGACATAACATCCGCAAAAGTTTTACCGCCGACCGACATGCCTCCAATCATTATACCGGGATAAAATTTATTGCTGTACGCATGCTCAAAAAATAAACCTGAGCCAGCAATTATAAGAATGACAGTAAAAAAAAGAGGCCACTTTCTTTTAGGGGTATGGGTATTACTCTCAACTTTTTTTATTGGTTCTAAAGCAGGGATCGAAATTGGAATATGTTTTTTCCTGGGTTTTTTATTCACATTATTG
>JAHFNP010000007.1:5228-16836 GCA_023267245.1 Candidatus Nomurabacteria bacterium | reverse complement strand
TACAATTGCACCAACTAGTTCAATCACAATCAATAGTAATGCAGTTTCTACCACTACCACTTCAGCTACTTTAAATCTTTCTGCGACCGATGCTGTCGGCGTGGCTGGATATTTTGTCTCAGAAACTTCTACAACTCCTTTAGCTTCTGCGGCCGGCTGGGTAACTATCACTTCGACAATTAATTACACTGCCAATGTCGCTTTTACTTTTTCAAACAGTACTAATGGCACTAAGACAGTTTATGCTTGGTACAAAGATGCAGCTGGAAATGTTTCCGCTGCAGCAAGTGATTCAATCAACTTTGATACCACCGCTGATCTTTCTATTACAAAGACAGGCGATGTGAATCCAGTCACAGCAGGCCATAATTTAACTTACACTTTAAATGTTGTAAACAATAGCACCAACAATAATTCTACAAATGTCGGGGTTGTTGATACATTGCCAAGCGGAGTTACGTATGTCTCAACATCTCCTTCGCAAGGATCTTGTCACCTCACATCAGGTACAGTATTTTGTGAGCTCGGTACATTAAATATTGGAGCATCTGCAACTATTACACTTGTAGTTAATGTTAATTTAACAAATCCTGATCAAAGCATACTTACAAATATTGCAACGGTTTCTTCTGATTCAACTTTAACTGATTCAAATCTCGATAATAACTTAGCCCAAGTAGATACGATAGTTACAAATACTTATACTCTTACTTCTAGTGCTGGAGCAAATGGAACTATCGATCCGACAGTTACTGCAAGTTATGGTACTAATAAAACATTTAATATCACACCAAGTACTGGCTACCACATCGCAGATGTATTAGTTGATGGAATATCCAAGTTTGCAGATGTTTCATTTACTGTTGAAGGAGTTGGTTCGTATGTTTTCACAAACATACAATCTGACCACGCTATCTCTGCAAGTTTCGCAATCGATACTTTCACTATCACAGCTGATGCTGGAACAGATGGAACTATTGATCCGACTGGAGTCACTACTTTAAATTTTGACGGCAGTCAAAGTTACATTATTGCCGCTAATCCTAATCACACTATAGTGGATGTATTCGTTGATGGAGTATCTCAGGGTGCAATTTCTTCTTATACATTCAATCATGTCACAGAAAATCACATTATCTCTGCAACTTTTGTTCTCAATACTCAAACCCTTTCAATCTTAATAAATGGCAGTGGTTCAGTTACAAAAGAACCTGGTCAGTCTACCTATGACTTTGGTTCGTCAGTTCATTTGACAGCTACTCCAGACCTTGGTCAGCATTTTGTTAATTGGACTGGCTCTATCTCTGATGAAGCAAATCCAGTTGATACAACAATGGATGCTGATAAGACTATTGCTGCAAATTTTGAAATAACTACATATACTATTTCAGCTTCAGCTGAAGTTAATGGTGCTATCTCAAACTCAGGCAACACAGTAATAAATTACGATGGCAGTCAGGAATATACAATCACTCCGTCTGTTGGATATCATGTCGCAGATGTATTAGTTGACAGTTCGTCTGTCGGTGCAGTCACTTCATACACCTTTACTAATGTGACAGCTGACCACGCTATCTCTACAAGCTTTGCGATCGATACTTTCACTATCACAGCTACTACTTTAGAAGGCGGAACCATTGACCCAACAGCTACTGTAAACTATGGTGCTGATCAAATATTCAACATCATTCCAAATGTTGGTTATCATGTTGTTGATGTTCTTGTCGACGGTTTATCAGTCGGCGCAGTCACTTCATACACATTCACAAATGTGACAGCTGACCATACTATTGATGCAAGCTTTGCGATCGATACCTATACTCTCACTTCTACAGCCGGAGCAAATGGAACTATCGATCCAACGGTTACTGTAAACTATGGCGATAACGAAACATTTAATATCACACCAACCACTGGCTACCACATCGCAGATGTATTAGTCGACGGTTCATCTGTCGGTGCAGTCACTTCATACACATTCACAAATGTGACAGCTGACCACGCTATCTCTGCAAGTTTCGCCATTGATACTTTCACCATTACATCCAGTGCTGGAACAGGCGGAACTATCGATCCGACTGTTACTGTAAATACTGGTACCGACAAAATATTCAACATTAGTCCAGATGCTGGCTATCACATCACAGATGTCCTAGTTGATAATGTTTCTGTTGGCCCAGTTGCTTCATACACATTCACAAATGTGTCAGCCAACCACACCATTGATGCAAGCTTTGCGATCGATACCTATACTCTCACTTCTACAGCCGGAGCAAATGGAACCATCGATCCAACCATGACCGTAGATTACGGTACTGATCATACATTCAACATTACCGCAAACATCGGTTACCACATCGCAGATGTATTAGTCGACGGTTCATCTGTCGGCGCAGTCACTTCATACACCTTTACTAATGTGACCGCCGTTCACACTATCGATGCTAGTTTTGAAATCAATCCAATCATTACTTATGCCATTACTTCTTCAGCATCAGCAGGCGGGACAATTGATCCGACAGTCACTGTAGATATTGGATCTAATCAAATATTTAACATCACTCCAGATGTAAATTATTCTGTCTCAAATGTGTTGGTAGACAATGTATCTGTCGGCGGTCTTACTTCATACACATTCACCAATGTGACCGCTGACCATACCATCTCTGCTATCTTTGCACTTAGTGATACAATCTCTCCAATCACAGTCGCAACTCAAAACGATACTGACTCTGATACATTTACAAACAGTGTTAGATTAACTTCTATAGACAATGTTGGTGGTTCAGGAGTTGCAAACATTACTTACTCTATCAACGGTACTACACCCATTACAGTTTCAGCTTCAACACTAAATATTGATCTTGCTCCATTCAATGGTCTACCCATCACAATCACTTACCACGCGACAGACTTCGTTGGTAATATTGAGGCAAACAAAACTCTAGCCATCAACAATGCTGATGCTTGTCCTACAATGTCAGGCACATACCAAGGTTGTCCATTCGGTAAGAAGGTCAATGCTATCATTCACAAGGTTAACCAATCAAAGAATGATGATTCAATCTGCGGCCGTGACAATAAAGGCAAGATCATCACTGATTGTCAGGTTAATGTTGCGGGTATAGTTAACCGAGAATATGACAGAGACAATACGGCATTTAAGGCTGCTTATGGTAAAGATGTCAACAAAAAGACTTTAGATGTGATCTATAATTCCAATATCGGTCTCGTCAGTACATGTACAACTAATGCCGCAGGTTCATGTACAATCGGCGTCCCAACCAGTGGCGCATATCTCTCAATCATAAAATACATCAGTCCTAAGGGAGCGATCGGCTACAAAGGAACTAAAGAAAACTTCAAGTCCAAGAAACAGGACAAAGAAAATGATGACGATGATAATGATACAGATTCCAATTCAAAAATTAAGTTGATTGAAAAGAATCTACGCTTTGAAGAAACATATGACAAGGATAATCATGACAGAATCAACCCAGCTCAAGGATTACATTTTGAAGGATCAGCCCTAGATGTTGTTTTCCCTGAAAACACAGTTTGGGAGTCCGGTGTAGAACTATATCCATTCATCATGACTTCTGACTCTGATTGGACAACCAACGTTTGTCTCCAAGTCCCAACAGGCTACAACATCTCCGCAGTTTATGATCAAGACGGTAATGTTTTGCCTACTGGTCAATGTCAGCAGACATTCGTCTCTGGTGAAACTAAAGTCGTCTTGTTCTCAGTTTCAGATATCGGTTCTCCTGAGCCAGACTTTACCTTCCAATTCAACACTAAGCACGTTGAAGCAGGAACTACTGTAGCAAAAGAAACCAGTAGCACAGTTGAAATCGGTGGTATTCGACCAGAAGCTAAAGCTGCACTAGACAATCAAGTCGCAGCTATAGCCGCTCCAATCGAAGCACAGGTAGCAGTAGAAAGGAAGGCTGAACTCGCTGCTGCTGTAGAAGTGGTAAAGCCAGCTGAAGCCCCAGTTCTCCTTGCAGTTGCAACGACCCCAACAGTAGGTAGTCAAGTTTCAAACTTTGCTCGCAATTTAAAATCTGGTAGTATAGGAAGCGATGTTAAGGAACTCCAAGTTTACCTTAACGGTCATGGTTTCTTAGTTGCTTCCTTTGGCGCAGGATCAAAAAACAATGAGACAAATGTTTTTGGATCACGAACAGTCGGAGCAGTAAAGAGATTCCAAGAAGCATACGCTAAAGATATTCTAACCCCGGTGGGTCTTATAAGAGGAACAGGTATCTTAGGTGCTAAGACCAGAGAATACATTAATTCTCATCGATAATTATTAATCTAATGAATAAAAATTATATGAAAAAAACATTTATTACATTCTCAATTATCACTCTCTTTGTTTTGGGATCAAGTGCTGCAAGTGCGTCTGATCTAACATCAGCTCAAATCAGGCTTAAGGTTCTTCAAAATATAAATAAATTAAAGCAGGAAAGGGCAAACAGGGGTTATAGCCAGATAAGCGTAAAAAGTGTTTCTAACAGTACTTATAAGGTCGCTACTCTTTGGGGTAAAGTTCAGGAGAAACTAGCTACTACTTCTACCGATGAAATTAAGAAAGTCGTCAAAGAAGTCGCTAAGCAAAATGATATCGCTATCCCGGAATGGGGTATTAATGGCCGCCTAGATTCAAGGGCGCTTAAGGCCTCAGTCTTAGATTCTTTGTTTAGATAATTGCTAGACAGACAACTAAATATCAGACAAAAACCTTCCACTTGTGGAGGGTTTTTGTTACAATAAGAATATGAATCTTTTCCAGCCAATTTTTAAATCGCGAGTTGTATTTTTTTTATTTTTCTTTTTCCTCTCGATTTCTTTGCCGATCATGAGTCTTTTTCTTTTTAATTTAACGACTCAAAATATTGTTACAAATGTAAATGAGGAGATTGGCCAATCAATTCGGGTTGCTGCTTTTGAACAGCGTGGCTGGGTCGAAAGAACTGATCAATTCATGGAACTTTTATCAAAAGTTCCTGAAGTCAGAAGCGGGGATGAAAAATCATGCTCCAATTTTTTGGCTAGCATCTTGAAACTATATCCTCGTTATACAAATATTGGAGTGATAAATGCTAATGGTGACTTATTTTGCTCAGCTTTTCCATTTGAAGGTCAACTTAGTGCAAAAGGTTATCGTTGGTATGAAGATTCCTTGAGAAGTAAAACTTTTTCAGTTGGCGACTATCAGATAGGCGAACTCCCCAAAAAAGCAATTTTAGCTTTCGGTTATCCGATTTTGGATGCTGAAGGCAATGTAAAATATGTACTCTCGGCTGACCTTGATTTGAACTGGATCGAAGATCTAATTAATAAAATTAATTTACCGTCAGGGTCGACGATAAAAGTGATCGATCAAAATGGCGTAGTTTTGGCTCGAATACCACAGGAATTTATAGGCGAAAAAGTTCCAGAACCCGATCTTTTAGAAAAAGTTTTAGCAGAGAAAACCGGAACTTTTACCACTATCGGGGTAGACAAAGTCAAGCGCATTTACGCTTTTACTTCTTTAGATAGCGCTTTTATTATTATTGGCACTCCGTATAGTTATGTATACGCGCAGGCTTTGAAGATCTCCATACCATACCTGATTGTTTTTATAATGTCGGCTTTGATTTCGATGGGAATCATCTGGAAAATTTGGAAAAACCAAAACACTCCTGAAGAAAATGTAATTCAATCTTAGTTGTTTTAGAAACCCTTTTCGAAAAAATGCGGAGGCGGAGAGATTCGAACTCTCGGTGGTTTTACCCACACACGCTTTCCAAGCGTGCGCACTAGACCGCTATGCGACGCCTCCTGTGCTTTTATATACTATATTAAAATACAAGCTTTGCAAACAGTGTTTTTTGGCTATAATGTAAATATGAATTCTGGAATATACGAACTCGGGGTAATCATCGTCATAGCCGCCGTATTCGGCATCATTGCGAGGAGATTGAGACAGCCGGTTATTCTGGCCTATATCTTAACCGGCGCTCTTATTGCTTCCCTTGGATTTTTCAATTTGGGCGACAAAGAAATTTTTAATACATTTTCTGAGCTCGGCGTAATGTTCTTGCTTTTCCTTATTGGTCTTGAGATCGACTATGCCTCTCTCCGAAGCGTCGGCAAGACTTCCATAATAATCGGCTTCGGGCAGATTATTTTTACCGTCCTCATCGGATTTGTAATCTCTCTTCTTTTGGGTTGGGATCAGATTACCTCGGCCTATGTTGCTTTGGCTCTGACCTTTTCCAGTACAATTATAATTATTAAAATGCTAACGGAAAAAAAAGACTTGAACAGTCTTTACGGTAAGATCTGTATCGGTATTTTATTGGTGCAGGATTTTGTCGCAGTTATTGCTCTTTTACTTTTAACTGGCATTGGTTCAGCCGGCGCTGGATTCTCATTTATTGTCATAGGCGAAACTATTTTGAAAGGAATTTTATTTTTCGGTCTAATGCTCTGGCTCGGTCGAAAAATAATTCCGCATCTCTTTGATAAATTTGCGAAATCCAAAGAACTCATTTTCCTCACGAGTATGGCCTGGTGTTTCCTTGTTGCGATATTGACCGTAAAGGCTGGATTTTCTGTTCAGATTGGCGGATTGCTGGCTGGTCTATCGCTTGCCAACTCCTCCAATCATTTTCAGATCGGAAGCAATATGCGGTACTTGCGAGTATTTTTCTCTCTCATTTTTTTTGTACTTTTAGGATCGTCCCTAGTTTTATCCAACTTTACCGGTCTTCTTATTCCCATTATTTTGTATTCTCTTTTTGTGATTATTGGTAATCCTCTTATCGTCATGATTATTATGGGAACCCTTGGTTATACAAAAAGAACAAGTTTCCTTTGTGGTATATCTATTGCGCAGATATCGGAATTTAGTTTGATCCTGGTGGCGCTCGGATTTAAATTGGGCCATTTATCCAATCAGATTGTGCCTCTTGTGACGGCGGTCAGCATCATCACTATTATAGTCTCGACCAATATGATGGTTTACTCCGAACAGCTTTTTAGATTTTTTTCGCCGTATCTTTTCATTTTTGAACGGGCAAAGACAAAAGAAACAGAGATTGCCGGCAAGGATAGTTGGCCGATCATTATTGTCGGATACAATCGGACCGGCCAGTCACTCGTTAAACATATCAAGAAAGAAGATGTATTAGTGGTTGATTTTGATCCCGATACTATTAAGATTTTGAAGGAAAATGGCTACCATTATATTTTGGGCGATATTTCTGATGAGGAGATATTTGACCTTGTTGATCTAAATAACACAAGGGTGATTATTTCCACCAGCTCGGATTTTGAAGATAATATGACTATTCTTGAGAGGATAAACAAATTTAAAAGGACAGGTTTTAGCATAAAGACTGTCTTCATTGTCGAAAATGAAAAAGATTTGAAATTCCTTTATGAAAAAGGCGCGGACTATGTGCTGTTGCCGCATTCCTCCATTGGAGACTTTCTAGGCAAGGTTTTGGAAACTGACCCGGAGCTTAAAAATATCAGCAAGCTCATCTTGTCTTAAGTCTTATGCACCATGTTGCGATAATGAAAAAGGAGTGGGGGTTATTGGAGAAAATTATTTCCGGCGAGAAGACGATTGAATCGCGCTGGTACAAGAATAAAAGCGCGCCTTGGGGTAAGATTGAAAAAGGGGACACCGTCTATTTTAAAAATTCCGGCGAGCCAGTTTCTATCAGGGCTGAAGTAAAAAAGATCATTTCTTTTTCTGACCTTGCGCCGAAACAGGTTAAAGATATTTTAATAAAATACGGCAGGCCGGACGGCATCAATAAGAATGATATAAATAAATTTTATAAATTATTCAAAGACAAAAGATATTGCCTTCTAATTTTTCTTAAAAATCCGGCAAAGATAAAACATTTTGAAATAAATAAGAAAGGCTTTGGGGCGATGGCGGCATGGATTACCCTCGAAAATATTGCTAGAATTAAAATTAATGGATAAAATTATAAAAACAGAAGAAGAGTGGAAAAAGGAATTAGAGCCCGAGGCGTATCATGTCTTGCGTGAGAAGGGGACGGAGAGGCCTTTTTCAGGGCAATATGACAAGAATTTTGAGAAAGGCATGTATCGCTGCCGCGCCTGCGGGGCGGAGCTTTTTGATTCCAGTCGCAAATACGACGCCGGTTGCGGCTGGCCGAGTTTTGATGAAGCCTTGCCTGGGGCGGTAGAATTCCATGAAGACGATACTCTCGGCATGCGCCGAGTGGAAGTGACCTGCGCCCGCTGTGGCGGACATTTGGGGCATATTTTCCCAGACGGGCCGAAGGAGACCACAGGTAAAAGATTTTGCATCAATTCCGTCTCGTTGGATTTTGATAAAAAAGACAAATAAGTTAAAATAGAACTATGAATCAAAAAACATTAAATTGGGCGATCGGTATTATATTTTCACTTATGTCAGTTCTGCACCTTATCCGTTCTATTCTCGGCTGGCAAGTAAATATCGGCAGTGTGGAAATACCCGGCGGCGTAAGCGTCGTTGCCTTTCTTGTCAGCGGATTTTTGGCTTACAGCGCCTTTAAACTTGCGTACAAAAAGAACGCATAAATCTAATTAGCTTAAAACCTTATAAAATAAGCCATTTTATTGCTTGACAAATAGCTATTTATTATGTTATACTTTTCGCGGTTCTTTAATAAAACTACTTGCGAAATAGTCACAGCCAAAAGGTATCGAATCATTGATGTTTCCTGGCTGTGACGATTGTCTAGCCCTAATTGCGGGATGCAATAAAACTAAATCTATGACGCTATGGAAACCCATAACCCCATTGAACCCATTACCGATGGGCAAATCGGTAAAGTAAAAGAGTTATTGGATGCAAAATTGCGGAAGTATAAAAAAGAACTTACAAGCAATTTGGTCCAACAAGTTCTGGGTGATCCCAAACTTACAGATGAGTTACTTTCTGTAATTCGCAAACGCATTGAGGCAATCTCCGATATGATTGTCCGCACAGTAAAAGTAAACCGCAATCGTTCTGCTAAAGAAGCCTTGAAAGTTACCGGCAGGAATCAATATGTGGATGATAGTGTTGTCAAAGCAATGCCCAAAGGCGAAGGAGAAGAAACAGAAGTTGTTTTCTTTAAAATTGGTCGCCAAGTTAGCGATGATGAGCTGGACAAGGAATATGAATTGCGCGGATTAAAACCTGCTGATCCATATTCACAAGCCGCAGTAAACGAAGCCGACCCTGCCTTTGCAGATGAGCATCCTAACGGAACTCATTGGAAAGACAAAGATGGCAAGTGGTGTTTTGCCACGTTCGACCGCTTCGCTGACGAGCGCTTTGTGGTTGTCTCTCGCCGCGGCCGCGACTGGGGTGACGGTTGGTGGTTTGCTGGTGTTCGCAAGTAGTTCTTATATTTTGTTCACTTTGGTCTCTTTTGACCCTTTGAACTTTGTTCTAAACTTCCGTATCAATGATACGGAAGTTTTTTTTATGTTACAATTTCGTTTGGGAATAGGTAAATATGTGAGCGATCAAGGTTTCTCACTACCGAAACCAGTATCCATACATTTAGAATATCTTCGACTAAGGTTTGAGATAGAGTGATGTCTGCAGACCTGTCCGCCAAAGCCTGAGCCTCAGGCGATGGCAGGCGGGAACTTCAAAAAATGAAGAATACTTGGTGCAAAATATCAGGGCATTACGATGCCGAATTATATACAATCTTGAGAGTATTCGATAGATGGTGGCACAGAAGATATTTTGTACAAATTGCCACGTTCAACCGCTTCAATGACGAGCGCAATGTGAATGTCAATCGCAACGACAACGACTGGAATGACAATTGGTGGTTTGCTGGTGTTCGCAACTATTTTCATTTCTCCCTCGCTATTTAGCGGGGGAGTTTTGTTTATCCTGAGCAGGTCGAATGGATTTTGCAAGCTGTCCGTTCCAACCGCCAAGCATTTTGCCCACCTCGTCTATTTTGATGGATAAATCGATATATTTTTTATTGTCTAAAGATTTTGTTTCCCAAAGAATCATCAAGAGAACCTTAATAGTATCAATTTTCCGTATAGCGAGCCTGACCCAAGGCTGTTTTTCTGATTTATCAAGAAAGGTTGCCACGGAAATAGATTCAATTGTTTCAACGAAGAGATCGTCAATTCTTTGGCCAAGCGTATGGCGATGAGCTTTGGGCAGGATTTGATAATGTCGATACCATTCTAAGTATAAGGTTTTTAACTTTTCTAAAACTGGCAAAAACGCTCGGGGGGGGGGTAATATTATGACTATGGGAATTTTCTTTGCTCATAAGTATGATAATATCATTTCTCTGGGAAATTTACTCAAGGCCTGGCCGGAATTTTTAAATGACAAACGCAACAGATTGGATATTCAAGAATTTCAAAGACATCTTATGGACAATATTTTTTCTTTGCATGCTGATCTTAAAAACAAAACATACAAGCACAGCAATTATCAAGCCTTCAAAATAAACGACCCGAAACCGAGAGACATCCACAAAGCCAGTGTCAAAGACCGTCTTTGCCACCACGCCATTTACCGGATCCTGTATCCGTATTTCGACAAGAAGTTCATCTATGATTCATACTCCTGTCGTTTAGATAAGGGTACGCACAAAGCGATGGAGTTATTCCGGTATTTCTTCCGAAAAGTTTCCAAGAATAATACCAAAACATGCTGGGTGCTCAAATGCGACATTCGCAAATTCTTCGCCTCGATCGACCACGAAATCTTAAAGGAAATATTGTCAAAGTATCTCTTTGACAAAGACACGCTCTGGCTTTTAGGGCAGGTGATAGACAGTTTTGAAACCAAATGTTCAACACCGAGTGTTCAACATATCTACGCCATGGCTGATATGAAAAAAGGTCTGCCACTCGGGAATTTAACTTCTCAACTCCTTGTAAATATTTACATGAATGAATTTGATCAATTTATGAAGCATAAACTTAAGGTGAAATATTACATAAGATATGCGGATGATTTTGTGATTCTAAGCGAAGACAAAACTGAACTAGATAATTTACTTCGATATATCGATGTATTTTTGAGAGACCAGTTAAAGCTTAATCTTCATCCGGACAAGGTTTACATAAGAACAATATCCTCTGGCGTGGATTTTTTGGGCTGGGTGCATTTCCCGAAACATCGGGTATTAAGAGGAGCGACCAAGAGAAGAATGTTTAGGAATTTAGTAAAAAATCTAAAGCCCAATGCCATATCATCTTATTTAGGCATGCTAAGTCATGGAAATGGGTTTAAGCTTAAGAAAAAAATTACAAATGACACCCCGTTTATAATTGAGGTATAATGCGGATATGTTTGATGAATATTATAAAAAGCTTAATTCTGCTCAAAAGGAGGCGATTGATACTATTGAGGGACCGGTTATGGTTGTCGCCGGTCCGGGGACAGGCAAGACGCAGATACTGACTCTCAGGATCGCCAATATTTTAAAACAGACCGATATTAAGCCGGAAAATATCTTGGCGCTGACTTTTACTGAGTCAGGAGTAGCTTCGATGAGAAAGCGTTTAGTCGATATTATCGGTACGAAGGCATACCGAGTCAGTATTA
>JAHFNP010000007.1:0-5218 GCA_023267245.1 Candidatus Nomurabacteria bacterium | reverse complement strand
TAATACTTTTCATGGATTTTGCAATGAGACGATCAAAAACTATCCGGAAGAATTCCCTCGGATTATCGGTTCGAGGCAGATTACAGAGATAGACCAGATTTCGATTATAGAGGAATTGATTGATAATCCGCCAGCTGGCGGATCCTTAGATATTTTACGCCCATTCGGCGATCATTATTTTTATACTCGTTCTATTTTAAGCACGATCAATGAATTGAAGCGCGAGGGTCTCAGTCCGGCGGATTTTGAAAAAATCGTAAAAGAAGAAGAAAATAATTTCAGAAAAATATCCGATTTGTATTATGAGTCCGGCGCTCACAAGGGTAAGATGAAAGGCTCTTACAAGGAGCTCGAAAGGCAGATCAGGAAAAATTCTGAGCTGTCTTTGATTTACTCCGCTTATGAAGAGGAACTTACCAAGAGAAAGGTTTACGACTTCAATGACATGATCATGGAAGTTCTGAAGAATTTAAGAAAAAACTCAGACCTCCTTCTTTCATTACAAGAGGCGTATCAATATGTTTTAATCGATGAACACCAAGATACTAACAACGCGCAGAACCGCATCATTGAGCTCCTGATGAATTATCATGAAAATCCAAATATTTTTATCGTCGGTGATGAAAAGCAGGCGATTTTCAGGTTTCAAGGCGCCTCGCTCGAAAACTTTTTTTACTTCAAAGATCTATATCCAAAAGCCAAGCTTATCAATTTAGTCGAGAATTATCGTTCGACTCAGACTATTCTAGATTCAGCGCATAGTCTTTTACAGGGGCGGGTCGAGCTCAAGGCCAACGCTCCGCATGAAGATAAAAAGATTCACATGGCTTCTTTTTCCAAGAGTGAAAATGAAAATTATTTTTTAGCTGAGGATATCAGGCTAAAGATCGACAGCGGCGTGCCAAAAGAGGAGATCGCTGTGCTCTATAGGGACAATAAAGACGCTTTTTCTATTTCCAATATGCTTGATAAATTCGGCATCCCGCATATGATCGAATCAGATCAGGATCTTTTCACTGATCCGGATATTAGAAAGATTGTCACATTGCTCAGGGCTGTAAATTCCTACGGCGAAGATGAATATTTAGCCAGAGCTTTGCATTTGGAAAATTTCTCTATCAATCCGCTCGATACTTATAAGCTTCTTCGTTTTAGTCATGAAAATAAAATAAAATTATACGATCTTATCGAAAGGAAAGATTTGCTTGAGAAGGCCGGCCTGTCTTCTATAGATTCGATTTTAAAATTTTCTGTAAATTTAGTCGAGTGGTCCAAACTGGCTATGAATGAAAATTTACTGACTGTATTCGAGCGTGTATTTGAAGAATCAGGAATTCTTCGGTCTATTTTAAATAAGAAAAATCTTCGTGAGCGCCTTGAAATTATAAATACTTTTTTCGATCAGATGAAGGGTCTGGTGGAATCGAATCCCAAGGCGATGCTTTCAGATTTTTTCAAGTATTTGGATACGATTGAAAAGCACGGATTATTTATCAAGAAGCGGAAAGGATCAGCCTTAAAAGGCCGTGTCAGGCTTATGACCGTGCATCGCTCTAAAGGCTTGGAGTTCGATATTGTTTACATCGTTCAGGCTTTTGACGGGCATTTTGCCAATCGCCGGACGATAAAATATCTGCCTCTCTTGCCTCAAATTTATTCACTTAAATCTAAGGATATTGTTTTAGATGATGATAATGCGGACGAGCGCCGGCTTTTCTATGTGGCTCTGACTCGGGCTAAAAAAGCTGTGACTATTACATATTCAAGGGAAGGTGATGGTGGTCGGGAACAATTGCCGAGCCAATTCATAACTGAAATAAATAAAGAATTTATAGAAGCACTAGATACTTCTTCTTTTGAAAAAGATTTTGAAGATAAAAGGCATATATTGTTTCAAGCGTCGGATAAAAGACACTATGAGCCGATTGATCAAGAGTTTGTAAAAAATATTTTAGAGAAAAACGGTTTGTCGGTTACGGCCTTGAACAATTATCTCGACTGTCCTTGGAATTATTTTTATTCCAACCTTGTCAGACTGCCAAAGGCTCAAGATAAAAATGCGATGTATGGCACGGCGGTACACAATGCGTTAAATGATTTCTTTTCTAAATTAAAAGATCGTGATTTGTCCGAAGATAGTCTGGCGAATAGTTTTGAGTTTTATTTAAGCAAGCTCCCGCTTAAAGATAAAGATTTTAAAGAAGTTTTAGAAAAAGGCAAAAAAGCCCTGTCCGGTTATTATGAAAAATATTATCCGTCTTGGGAGCGCAATGTTTTAACAGAGTTTGATATCAGGGGAGTTGATATCGGCGCTGAAGTTCACCTCACTGGTAAATTAGATAAAATCGAATTTTTAGGAAGTGGCAGTGATGTGAATGTCGTTGATTACAAAACCCGCAAGCCACTTTCCAGGAATCAGATCGAGGGCAATACTAAAAGCGGAGACGGCAGATATAAAAGGCAATTAGTTTTTTACAAAATACTTCTTGATAATTATGATGAAGGCAAGTATAAAATGCTCTCGAGCGAGCTGGATTTCATCGAACCGAATGAAAAGGGGGAATATAAGATAGAGAAATTCTTTATTGAAGACAGTGAAGTTGAAGAGCTTAAAGAAATTATTTATAAAGTGGTGAATGAGATATTAAATCTGGATTTCTGGGACAAATCTTGCGGTAAAAAAGATTGCCAATATTGCGATTTGAGAAAATTGACTTTAAGTCATTAAAACCTATAATAAACGCATAAATATGCAACAAATATTACTATTTTATAAATATGTTTTTATTGAAGATCCGGAAGCGGAGATGAAGAAGCAAATGGAACTTTGCGAATCTTTAGATTTGAAGGGGCGGATTATTATAGCTAAAGAGGGTATCAATGCGACCGTCGAGGGGATATTAATAAATACGGAAAAATATATTGAAGAACTTGAAAAGGACAGCAGATTCCAAAATATCCATTGGAAAAAAAGCGTAGGCACTGGCCGAGCTTTCAGAAAACTTTCTGTAAAAGTCCGTTCTGAAATAGTAAGCTTGAATTTGGGCGTCTGCGACATAGATCCGAATATTATCACCGGCGTTCATTTGAAGCCGGAAGAATTGCATGAATGGCTTGCCCCGAGCAAGGTCGAGGGGATGCCTAAAAAGGAATTTTATATCGTCGACATGCGCAATATTTATGAACAGAATGCCGGTCACTTTGAAGGATCTATTTTGATGCCGCTTTTAAATTTTAGAGATTTGTCCAAAGTGGTCGAATCGATTTCACACCTTAAAAATAAAACTGTCTTGACTGTCTGCACTGGCGGGGTTCGTTGTGAGAAGGCGTCAGGATTTTTGATCACGCAAGGATTCACTGATGTCTACCAGCTCGACGGCGGCATCGTCAGCTATATGGAGCTTTATCCGAATGAAGATTTTAAGGGTAAGCTTTATGTTTTTGATAATCGGGTGCTCATGGGTTTTTACACAGATGATCCGAAGCATGAAATTATCGGCCGTTGCGATCTATGCAAAGAAGAGTCGGAGAACTTTATAAATTGCGCCAATTTAGCCTGCCACCGGCATTTCATCGCTTGTGAAAAATGCCTTGAAACTGGAGGCGGACAAGCCTTTTGTGAGGGCGGATGCGTCTTAGACAGGAATGGCCGCAAAATTAGCCCCGTGGAAGTCGATTTGGTATAATCAGTGCATATGATTACGACAATACACGATTGCAATATCGAAAATAATGGTGATGTTGATCACGGCCTGGATTACTTAAGGCATCATTGGAGTGACTCATATGTGCTAGATGCATTTGAAAACGCCAAGACATCAGCAGATCGCAAGGCGGATCTTAAAGTTCCGGGACAAAATGGCATGTATGTTTTGAAGCATCTTGGTAATCATCATTATTCTCTTGAATGGCGCAAATACTAGAAAATTCTATGGAAAAAGAACAAAAAGGCAGTGAGCATCCGATATCAATAATTATTAATGAAATAGTTTCAATATTTTCTAATATGGGTTTTGAGGTTGCCCTTGGTCCGGAACTTGAAGACGAGTGGCACAACTTCGACGCGCTTAATTTCCCCAAGGATCACCCGGCGCGCGATATGCAGGATACTTTTTTTATAAAAGACAAACCGGGATATGTTTTGCGCACTCATACTTCAAATACCCAAGTGCGCTTCATGGAGCAATTTGTAAAAGAAAACAAAGAACCGCCGTTTGCGATCGTCGTGCCGGGCAAAGTTTTCCGCAATGAAGCGACCGATGCCGGGCATGAAATGCAATTTTTTCAGATGGAAGGCTTGATGGTCGGCAAGGACATAAATGTCGCCAATATGAAATGGGTTTTATCTGATTTTTTTAAAAAGTTCTTGGGTACTGATGCGGAGATCCGCCTTCGCCCAAGCTTTTTTCCTTTCGTTGAACCGGGCTTTGAAGTTGATGTTAGACATAACGGCAAGTGGATGGAGGTTCTAGGCGCCGGTATGGTGCATCCGAATGTTTTGCAAAACTGCGGCCTCGATCCGCAAAAATATCAGGGTTTTGCTTTCGGTTTCGGTGTCGACCGTCTTACAATGATCAAGTTCGGCATTCCAGATATCCGGTTGTTTTATCAGGGAGATTTGAGGTTGAATCAGTTTTAATATGAAAATATCTTACAATTGGCTAAAAAGTTATGTTCCTGAAATTCCCAACGCTGAAAAGTTGGCGGATGTTTTTACCTTTCAGCTCTGTGAAGTAGAAAGTGTTGAACACTCGGTGTTTAACAATAATGAAGATTGGATTTTTGATTTGAAAATTTTGCCTGACAGAGCTCATGATTTACTTAGCCATCAAGGCGTCGCTCGAGAAATCGCAGGGCTATTGAATGTTCCTTTTAAAGATCCGACACCTATGTATAAGGTGCCTGAACCAAAACCTACGAATCTTCAGATAAAAATCGAAAGTGAAAAATGCAGGCGTTACATGGGGCGGATTATCAGAAATGTAAAAGTTGGCCCTAGTCCTAGTTGGGTCAAGGAACATTTGGAGTCGATTGGTCAGAGAAGCATAAATAATATTGTCGACGCGGCAAACATTGTTATGTATGACTGCGGTCAGCCGCTTCATGCATTTGATCTGGATAAGCTCACAAGCGAGAAGATTGTTGTAAGACAGGCAAAAGAACCTGCCCGCCATGCTTCACAAGGCAATGCAGGCGGGGGCGAGACTATTACGACATT
>JAHFNP010000006.1 GCA_023267245.1 Candidatus Nomurabacteria bacterium | reverse complement strand
TGGTAAAGAAGAATGCCAAGCTTACTGCGAAGATACCAGCCATATCGATGAATGCGTTTCTTTTGCAGAAAGCAGCGGCTTGATGTCGACGCAAGATTTGCAAAAAGCCAAGAAAGTTCAAACAGCGATCAAGAAAGGCATAAAGTTGCCGGGTTGCAGCAATAAAAAAGAATGTGATTCTTATTGTGAAGATTCCAGCCATATGGAAGAGTGCATCACTTTTGCTCAAGAGGCCGGACTCCTTAGCGATCAGGAATTGCAAAATACTCAAAAAGTTTTGACTGCGATAAAAAGCGGTGTTAATCCGCCGGCATGTAAAGGCAAGGAGGCTTGCGATATTTATTGCGCTGACGCGAGCCATATCGATGAATGCACAAATTTCGCGGTGGCGTCTGGACTGATCACTGAGAAAGAAGCCAATATAGTCAAAGAAACCGGTGGTAAAGGGCCGAACGGCTGTAAGAATAAAAGTGAATGTGATTCTTATTGCAGCAGTCCTGATAATCAAGATGCTTGCCGCGCTTTTGCGGAAGAGCATGGCATAACTCCGCCGGGCCAAAGAGGTGAAGGTGGAAATGAAGGGCAGGGCGGTCCTGAAGGACAAGGCGGATCCGGCGGTCCAGGAGGACAAGGCGGGCAAGGAGGTCCTGGAAATAATGGTGGAGGTGGCGGACAAAGTGGGTGGAGTAACGGTACCGGTAATGGTGGTGGAAACGGAGGACCTGGAGGTCCCGGCGGAGCAGGCGGACCTAATCAGGGCCAAGGTTTTAATCCAGGATCAGGTGTGAATGGTAATGGAAATGGTCCAGGTAATGGTCAAGGCGGTCCTGGCGGACAGGGAGGTCCAGGCGCTGGCGGACCCGGAGGACCTGGAGGTCCCGGACAAGGTAATGGTCAAGGAGGTCAGGGCGGACAGGGAGGTCCTGGAGGTGGAGGAGGTGGCCCACGCTAGACTTCTTAAATATTTATAAAAAACAGGTGTTCCGAAAGGAGCACCTGTTTTTAGTTATCCACATTTTTGTATTGTCAGACTAAGGGAGTTGTTTGTATAATATATTGTACTAGTACGGTGATACAGATTATGAAACCCAAAGATAAATTAAAGAATGAGTTTCTGGAAGTTTTGGCAAAAATTTCTTCGGACAAAAAATTACTGGATCAATTTCTTAGGGCTGTTTTAAGCCCTAGAGAATACAAAGAAGTCGGCGTCCGTCTGAAAGTTTTCGAAATGATTTTATCAGGTTATACGCAGAGACAGATCGCGAGTATATTAAAAATAGGATTGGCGACAGTAAGCCGCGGAGCATTAGTGGTTAGAGAACAAGAATTAATATTTAGAGAAATATTCAAACATGTTCAAAAAATTACTAAAAATAAAGATAGTTAGATTTATTTTAGTTCTTTTTATTTTTCCATTTTATTCTAATGAAGTTCAAGCCGAGAGTGTCGGAAGTATCGCCATAGACGAAATAATGTACGATCTGCCCGGATCTGACACTGGTCGGGAATGGATCGAAATTTTGAATTCCGGACAGGACGAAGTCGATATTACCGGGTGGAAATTCTCCGAAGACAACGGAGCGACCAAGCACACTTTGAATATCCCGCCGAAAAATGGCGGGCAGGGAAGCATGGTTTTGTCGGCTGGCGGTTTTGCTATTATTGCCGATAACGCCGTAACATTTTTGATCGATCATGCAGGCTTCAGTGAAATTTTAATTGACTCATCTTTTAGTTTAAATAATACCGGAGGGACTTTGAAACTTTATGACAGAAACGGGGTTGAAGCTGATAATATTATTTATTTTAAAACTCAAGGTGCAAACGGCGACGGCAACAGTTTGCAGAAAGTCGAAGACGGTTCTTGGCAAGCAAAAGTTCCGACGCCCGGCGATCAAAATTTTATTCCAACTCCTCCTCCGCCACCTGAGCCGCCTCCATTAATATTGCCAGAACCTCCACCACCCCCTGAAGCAGTCATGGATCCTGTTTTATCTGATCCTGTTCCTATCGAGGTCCCACTAATTCAAACTATTTCTGAGCCAGCTCCGGATCCGGCGCTAGCTGAAATTATTATTCCACCAACCCCCGTTGAACCGCCAGTTGCCCCCGCTCTAGAAGTCGCCCCGGCAGAAATTATTTCTATAATTTCCACTGAATTACCGGTCAGTCTTATTCCAGAAGCCCCACCTGCTATCCCCATACCTGACCAAAATTCTCCACTTCCTGATCCAGTCCCAGTTCCGATTGAAATTATTACGAAAATTGAAGAAACTCCAATTATTATAGAGCCGCCGATTCAGCCCATTCCGGAAATAGTCCCCACAGAAATTACCGCTCCTATGGAGCCAATAGTCGCCGAAAATAAAATCGCCATAACCGAGATAATGTACGATTCGCCCGGCGCGGATGTTGATTGGGTCGAGGTTCAAAATCAGGGCAATTCGGATGTTGACCTTGAATCGCTCAAGCTTTTAATAAATAACTCTAGTTCTAATCACGCGATAAATAATCTCTCCGGCTCATCAGTTCTGCATCCGGGAGATTACGGAATTATTGTTGAGAAGTCGGCTATCGCAAATTTTATAAATACGAAAAGTCGCGCTTCAATGGACAGCATGAGCCCCCAGGGTGATTTTGGTAAATCATCTGCTGAATCAAATATTTTTACCAGTAGTTTTACTTTGCCGAATACCAGCGGAAAAATTGAAATCAATGATGGCGATAAAAATTCGCCTATAGATTCGGTCACATACTCGGCGCCAATAATTCAACCTATTGCAGATCCGGCAGTGGTAGAAAATAACATTGTTCAAGATGTTAAAACAGAAAACAGCGTAGTTAAGCCGGCTAAAAATATTGTCGCTGTTGTTGAAGATATTGAAATCCCTGAAATTGATCCCATCGTCGACAAAAGGGAAGTTCAATCTAATGTTCAGAGCAGTGCTCAAAATAATACAGCATCCGCCGCCTCAATTCCAAAAATTATTTTACCCGACAGTTTATCCATTTTTTTAAATTCAAAAGATTTTTCAGTTTCAATTAAGAACAATAAGTCGGAAGATCTTGATATCTCGGGTTTCAAAGTTGATATAGGCGGCAGTTCATTTTCAATGCCTAAAAACACAATTTTACTAGCGAATGGGACTATAACCTTGCCGCCTAAAATAACTAACTTCAGCAAAAAAGAAGAAGAAGAAGTTAAAGTGATTGATCCGGAAATTAAGACGATCAATAAGCCAGTTTTAGATTCTAAAATAAAAAATTTATTGCCTGTCTCACTGAACAAAAAAATTACAGTACCAAAACCGAATTTGATTCAGAAAAACAAAGTTATTGAAGTTAAAAACAATTTACAGGCTTCAGCTTTGGTTGGTTTACAAGGTCAAAATAAAATTACTGGAATAAAAGTAAAACTGAATAGCGAATTGCACAGCATATCTTCTTTTTTAAAAGGTTTGATCGGACGTTTTCATTTCGGATTTTTACATTAATTTGTTAAAATAATCATCATGGAAAAGAAGATACTAATAGTCGGCGGAGGTTTCGGCGGCATACGGGCCGCTCTTGATTTGGCGAAGAATCTGTCAAATAAGGCAAAGATAGTTTTAATCAGCGATAAGCATCATTTCGAATATTATCCGGCTTTGTATCGGATTGTGGCTGGTCGTTCGCCGGTTGAGGCTTGTGTGCCGTTCGACGAGCTTTTTAAAGGCAAGTCAGTTGAGACAGTTGTAGACAAGGTCGTGCGCGTTGATTTGGAAAATAAAAATGTGAAAGGGGAGAGCGGATCATATTATAATTTTGATTTCCTTATTCTGGCTCTCGGTAGTGAGACGGCTTATTTCAATGTCCCGGGTTTGCCTGAGCTTTCCTTCAGCTTCAAATCGATCAATGAAGCGTTGAAATTAAAAAAACATCTTCACGAACTTTTCCAAGTGCAAGCCGAAGTGCCCAAAGAAAAAGAAGATATCGTTTCTCGAATGCATATCTTGATCGTTGGCGGCGGGGCGACTGGAGTAGAAGTCGCCGGCGAGCTCTCTATTTATTTAAAGAAAATCGCCGTCTTGCACAAGATCGAACCGTCCTTGTTGACGATTGATCTGATCGAAGCCGCGCCGAGGGTTTTGCCGGCTCTCCCGCCGGAAATTTCAGAAAAAGTTTTGAACCGCTTGCATAATCTGGGCGTAAATATATTTTTGAACAGAGCGATCATGAAAGAAGATATCGAGAATGTTTATCTCAAAGACATGTCGATGAAATCCAAGACAGTTATCTGGACGGCCGGCACGAAAACACATCATCTTTATTCCGAGATCAAAGGCCTGACTTTCGCAAAAAATAGCCGAGTGGAAGTCGATGAATTTCTCCAAGTCAAAGGCATTGAAAATGTTTTTATCATCGGCGACGCCGCCAATACGACTTACTCAGGCCTTGCTCAGACGGCGCTCTATGACGCTTCTTTTGTCGCTCGATATATTTTAAATAAATTAAAGGGTGCGACAGGCGCAAAGTACGAACCTAAAAAAGTTTCTTACGCGATCCCGGTCGGCTCAGGTTTTGCCGCCGTATCGTTCATGGGTCTCAAGCTTTTTGGCCGGCTAGGCTGGTATTTACGGAGACTGGTTGATTTGAGATTCTTTCTTTCTATTTTGCCCGCAAGCAAAGCCCTTATCGCGTTTCAAAGCGACAAAAAGTTGTGCGAATCTTGCAAAACTTGCATGCAATACGAATAATTACTTGCCCCACCCTATTGGGGGTTTTTATTTTTAATTTTCTCTAAAATTTTTGGGATCTTTTTGAAATCAGCGATCAGCGTCTTTCTCATGCCTCCGTTATACAGCGCGGCGGCAGGGTGATAAAGAGGCAGAAAATTTTCAGTTTTTATATTCTTGAATTTCTTTATTAAGAGCTTGCCGTGCGCTTCGGATATTTTTTGATCAGGGAAAAAGTTGCTCATCGAGTGCCTGCCCAGAAAGATGATCAGTTTCGGCTTGATCAGGTTGAGCTCATCATAGAGCCAGTCGATACAATCTTCTTTTTCTTTCGGCAGGGGATCTCTATTATTAGGCGGGCGATATTTGACGATGTTGGTTATATAAATATACTCGCGTTTCATTTTGATCGTCCCGAGCATTTCATCTAGGAATTTACCGGCCGCGCCGATAAAAGGTCGACCCTGGATATCTTCCTGTTTTCCTGGGGCTTCGCCGATGAAAACGATTTGAGCCTCAGGATTACCGTAGCCGGGGACAGGCCTTGTAGCAGTTTCTTTTAGGGCGCATTGGCACTTTTTGAACCATTTTTTGTGGAGTTTTTCTAATTCTTGTACTTTGGACATGGAACTATTATAATACACATTATGAAACATTATATATGTATAGGCGGTTGCGGAGCAGTGTCGGAGAATCCGGGTATTTGTGCTGATATGAACTGTCCAAATCATGGACATACTTTTTTAGAGTGCAATTGCACTGACGGCCTGCACTCAGGTCTCATCAATGCTTGTCTAGATTGCGGCAAGTTGTGCAAACAAGAAGGCGGCTGCGAAGTCGAAGCTTTTAAACCTGAAATTGAAGGTTAATAAATTATGTCTGAAAAATTTTCCGGCTCTAAATTTCCGGAGGACATCAACCAAAATAAGCTAGATAAGTTGCTTAATGAAGCAGATATTTTTTGGCATGGAATCAAAGAAAGATCCGATCTTATTGAGAATGATTTAAATGAAGCTCAGAGGGAAAATAAGGAAATTGATACTATGAAAGAAATTAAAGATATACTGAAAGATGAAAAAAGTCTCGATGCTTCATTGGAGAAATTAAATGTTGAATATTATAAAATGCTTATCCGTCTTCAAGAGAATAAGCAGGATATTCTGGCTGAGGCATATGTGAGAAAATTCAATCAAAAAAGGAGAAATATTAACAAAGAGACAGTTAATTTAGCAAAGCTTGCCAATCGATTCAGGGATGTCGAATTGAATAAAATATTCAGAGTGGAAGATAATAAGCAGAGAAAAGAAGAAATTTTAAGATTTACAAACAAAGAGCTGGATAAAGCAAGGAAAGAATTTGTAAAAAATGCTGAAGATGTCGAAGTTTCCATTCGCATTTATATTTTTGAAGAAGCAATTATGGATTCTTTGTTGAACATCGGTGGCAATCGTTCGCTTCAAGCCCTAGATCGCTTAGAATCTTTGGAGAATATTACATACCATCCTTTTGATGATAGTGAAATTTTTCATTATCTTGAAGTAATTTTTAGACAGCTTATAAAAATGAGAGATATCCCAAATGCTGAAAAAGTTCTAATAAAAATAAATAGAAAGGAAAGTCTCTTTAATTTAAAGGTTCAATCTAAATATGATTATGAACTTATGCTTGAAAGAGCCAAGAGTAATGAAGCTTATGGAAACAATAATTAAGGCTTAATATTTTTTGACATGCAGGTAAAGATATGTTAATTTTGAGTCAGAATAGAAATTGACATAAATTAAAAAACAGAACAGCCATGAACAGCCACTCAATTTTAAAGCAGGCATGTTCCATGCAATTAGTTGGAACAAGTACAAATTTTATTGTTAAAGAAATGTTTAATGATGAAAAACTTTGGAGCATTTTTCACAAGGTTTCCTTCAATCTGGACGCCTTGGAAAATGTTGTCGAGCCTTGCGCTCCCAGAATGTCAAAAGGTTATAATCTCTTTGATTCTATGCTCACAGAAGACCTCTGGAATATCGCTATCAATAGGGGAATTTTCGGGATTTATAATCCGGTCTATGTTTATGAAGTTTGTCTTCAGCATATAAAAGGCAAAGAAAAATTATTACTGGATGACGGCCACATGAATATATTTTTTGTCTTTGGTAAAAATTATAAATTTTTTTACCAGTCTTTTTTTAAAGAAAAAGGCAAATGGTACGCCAAGATGTCTCCAGTTGGAAATAAACCGGGAACAGAGGTTCAGGTTGTCGGCTCGCGGATATTTTTTTAAACTTTAATCACCCCGATCTAAATCGGGGTGATTTTTTTTACTTTTGCCAGAACCGAGATATTTTGGTATGATTTTCCTATGTCTATAAAAACATTTTTCGTAAAACAAATGATGAAGGCCAAGGGCGCAACACCGGAGCAGATCGAGCTAGCGACCAAGATGATCGACCGCGATCCGGAGCTTTTCAAGAGGATTTCCAAGGAAATTGAGCAGAAAAAGAAAGAAGGCAAGAGCGAGATGGCCGCGGCGATGGAAGTGATGAGACTTCATCAAGGCGAGATCCAGAAGCTGATGCGAGACTAATTAATCACGGTAATATAAATTCGGCAAAGTTTGTAAAGGGATTGGTTGGGACGGACGGAGTGTTGGCGGACGGCACGCCGCAGATCGCTTTTATCGGGCGCTCAAATGTCGGCAAGTCTTCCGTGATCAATTCTCTGACCAACAATAAAGGCCTAGCCAAGACCAGTTCTTTCCCCGGCTTAACTACAGAGATCAATGTATTCTTGATCAATGACTCTGCCTACTTTATCGACCTGCCGGGCTATGGCTACGCTAAGTTGAGCAAAGACGCGCGGGAAAAGATCTTCCAATTGATCAATTGGTACCTTTTCAACTTGGAATATAAGCAGAAGAAAGTCGTGCTGATCATAGACGCCTTTGTCGGCCCAACTGAGCCCGATTTGGAAATGTTGCAGACCTTAGAATCCCACGGCAAAAATATTGTCGTCGTCGCGAACAAGATAGACAAAATAAAAAGTTCCTTATACAGCAAACAGTTTAAAAAAATCCGAGAAGTTATCGGCCCGCACAAGATCATCCCGTATTCGGCCGAAAATAAAAAAGGCGTCCAAGAATTAATAGATGAACTTTTGAAATAAATTATATGCCGCCATTATTTCCTAAAATTTTTACAAAAAGACATGTGCTCGGAGCGATACTCGCCTTGATTCTTATCGGCGACATCGTCGGATTTTCCGAATACCGCCGACATTATTTGCTGAGCCAAATTTCAACCCTGCAGCAAAATATTCAGGTGGGAAAAATCGACAAAGAGGGACTCGAAAGCCGGATCGGCAACTTGGAAACGGAATTACAGGTCATCCAAGATGAAAATCTAAGCAAGAGCACCAATATCCAGAAACAAATCGGAGAAATTTCCGGCACAGTCAGCGCGCTCGATAAATTGAGCAAGGCCGATCCGGAACTTTTGCTGAAATATTCAAAAACTTATTTCTTGAATGAACACTACATACCGACCGAGATCACTGGGATCAATCCAGCCTTCACTTTTGTGAAAGATAAAATCCTCAGGATCCATGTTGGCGTCTCGCCATATCTTGAGAAATTATTCCTTGATGCGAAAGCAGCTGGACTGAACTTGGGCGTCGTCTCGGCTTACCGCACTTTTTCTGAGCAGTCGGTCCTCAAGTCAGCTTATAAATTTACCTATGGCGCGGGGACTGCCAATCAATTCTCGGCCGAGCAGGGATACTCCGAACATCAGCTCGGCACAGCAGTCGACTTCGCTACGCCGGCGACCGCCGATACTTTTGTCGGCTTTAACAAAACTCCGGAGTATGTCTGGCTCGTCAACAATGCCCAAAAGTACGGATTTATCCTCTCATATCCTCAAACCAATATTTATTATCAATACGAGCCGTGGCACTGGAGATTTGTCGGCGTCGCATTGGCCCAAAGACTTTACAATGACGGCCGGTATTTCTATGACATGGATCAGCGTGAGATCAATACTTATTTAGCTAATATTTTTGATTAGTTTTATAATATAAATATGAAAATTAAATTATTATTCATTGCGTTGGGAGCTGTTATTCTTGTCGGTTTAGGCGCGTGGGGTTTCAACATGCAAAAGGGCGCAGATAACGGAGTCGGCTTCGAGCGTCCGGTCGCCTGCACTCAGGAAGCCAAGATTTGCCCCGATGGTTCAGCTGTCGGCCGGACAGGGCCCAGTTGTGAATTTGCTCCGTGTCCTGTAATTAATACTCCGCCTAGTCCGCCAACCCCGATAAAAAAAATCGCCGCCGGATATGCCGCCGGGTATGTGACGATCGGGCCGAATTGTCCGGTCGAGAGGGTTGACCAGCCGTGCCCGACGCCACCGGAGGCTTATACCTCGCGCGAGGCAGTCATCTACGCGAGTGATAGCGTTACGATAGTTGCGCGCACGCATCTCGATACGAATGGCAATTACAAAATCACTCTCGGTCCGGGGAAATATTTTGCACAAATACAGCCGGCTGGCATTGGTCCAGGTGAGAAGAAACCTTTTACCGTCGTATCTTTCGAAACCACAACATTGGATTTCGATGTAGATACTGGTATAAGATAGGAATGTAAATGTTTATTAACTAATATTTAAATTAAGTATGATTGATCCAACAAAAATAGATATCAACCAATTACCAAAGAAGCTCTGCGACGGAGCGATCGGTGGTTATAACAAAGAAATTTTTTCGTTTGCGCTTACTTCGGGTAACAACTTAGATTCTTTCGCATCTACACCTCAAATGATGAAGAGCATCTCTGTCTGGATGAGCGGACAAATAGGGAACTATGAGAAGCAATTTGGAGTTATTGATATGACCCCACCTCAAATACAGAGCCCGATTCAATCAGCAGATTTGGGCAAACCAAATAATGGTCAATAATAAATACATCCAAACACCGGAGTTTATTATCGACCTTCATGGATACACGACATATGAGGCCCAAGTGATCCTTGATGAGCTTATCGAGGAAGGGGAATATAAACACATCCGCGTTATTGTCGGCAAAGGGCTGAATAGCGAGAACGGCCCTGTCTTGCCGGATTTCGTAAAGAATTATTTGACCGCCAGAAACATCCGCTTCAACCAATCCAAACTCCAAGACGGCGGCGAAGGCGCGCTGGAGGTGTTTTTGTAGATCCATACTCTAATTTCCCATTGTCTTATTCGTGCGAATGGGTAAACGGTATTTGTTTCACTGTCTCTTATTGTTATAATTAAGATATGAAAAAAGGCAAGAATAATGTCGTTATCTATCAAACAAAAAGTGGGGCCATTGAACTCCGTGGTGATTTTACGCGCGAAACTGTATGGGCTACACAGGCACAAATAGCGCAATTGTTTGATGTTACACCACAAAATGTTACCTTACATCTTAATAATATTTTTAAAGACAAGGAGCTTAATATAAAAGCAACTTGTAAGGAATCCTTACAAGTTCAAATTGAAGGAAAAAGAACAGTTGAAAGAACTATTAAGTTTTATAATTTAGATGCAATTATTGCAGTAGGTTACAGAATAAACTCCGTAATGGGAACCAATTTCCGTATATGGGCGACCAAAACACTTCGCGGATATATTGTTGACGGTTTTGCTATAAATAAAAATCGCATTACAAAAAACTATTCACAGTTTTTGAGTGTTGTAGAGGATATCAAAAAACTTTTACCCGCTTCGTCTACTATGGGTCCGGGAGACGCAATAGAACTCATATCTCTTTTCGCGGATACTTGGCTCTCTCTTGATGCGTACGATAGAGAGCTTTTTCCAAAAGGAAAGCTTACTAAAAAGAAAGTTAGTCTTACTTCAGAGAAAATATCAAAAGATTTGGCTGAACTTCGCAAAATTCTTATTGAAAAAGGTGAAGCGACAGATATATTCGGTCATGAAAGAAGTATAGGATCAGTCTCAGGAATCGTCGGCAATGTGATGCAGTCGTTCGGTGGCAATGAGCTTTATCCGACCGTTGAAGAAAAAGCGGCGCATCTTTTGTATTTCATGGTGAAAAATCATCCGTTTATTGATGGCAACAAGCGGTCAGGTGCTTTTGCTTTTGTCTGGTTTTTAAAACAGGCAAATATCCTAGATATCCAAAAATTGACTCCGTCAGCGCTTACGTCACTTACAGTGCTTGTAGCTGAAAGTGATCCGAAACATAAAGATAAAATAATTCTACTAGTTTTACAATTGTTAAAAAAATAATAAAATGCCTAGCCCCGTAGTTGACTCATTACTAAAAATATCCTATTATCCATACGCTATTAGTTCCTTAATACAAACAATCTAAATCAAATCCAAAAAATGACAGAACAGAAAGATTACCTCAGCAATCAGCTCCAGGAATTCCAAGAAATTCTTGACCAAAAGTTGGCTATCCACAAAAAAGGGCTCCAGCCGCAATCGGACAAAGACAAAGAAATGCTTGAACACATTTCATTTGCCGAAACAAAAATCAATGAAGCCTTGAAATTCCATGCGAGTGAGTATGAGCAAAAAATGGAATTACTCGAACAAAAAGAGAAAGCAAGTCCCACTACATTTACTTCTTCGAAAAAATATGCGGAAGAATTTTATCAAAGGACTTTCAAAAAGGCACTTGGGCTTTCAATAGACCTCTGGCTTGATTATGTTGAATACCACAAACAAAATGCGGCAAACAAAGTAATTAGTTCAAATTAATCGAAAAGACTCATCCTAATGGTGGGTCTTTTTTTTTATTTCCGCGGAACCCAACCCAGTCCACAGGTGCCGATGCCTACTAACCCAACGGCTCAAATACCGGTATTTGAGCCGTTCCCACTTTTTTTTCTTTGAAAATCAGCTATGGAAATGATAAAATATGAGAGTGAAACTCAAAGATTTATCAAAAGTTGATTTACCTCGCGAGAAACTTGCAAAATACGGTCCCGAAAAATTGAAGGATCATGAACTTTTGGCTATTCTTCTCGGTTCAGGAATCAAAGGATTAAATGTTCTTGAATTATCAAAAAAAATTTTAAATACAATAAAGAAAATAAGAATTAAAAAAGTCACTCTTGCGGATTTACTTGCAATAAAAGGTTTGGGCAAGGCAAAAGCCTCACAAGTATTCGCTGTCCTCGAACTTGGTAAAAGATTAAATGCTGAAAACAAACCGGAAATACTTTCAGCTAACGATGTTTGGAATTTTTGTGCCGATATTCGCTCAATGCAGCGAGAGCATTTTGTCGCTTTTTATCTTGATACTCAAAATTGCCTTATAGAACGCCAAACTATTTCTATCGGTACCCTAAATTCCAGTCTCGTACACCCGCGCGAAGTTTTCGAACCCGCACTTTTATTTCACGCCGCCAGTATCATCATTGCGCACAATCATCCTTCTGGAAAGCTTGAACCTTCGTCTGAAGATAGGGAAGTGACCAAGCGTTTAATAGAAGCGGGTAAAATTATTGGCATTGATATTATAGATCACATTATTTTATGTAAAACCGGCTATTTGAGTTTTCAACAGAAGCATTTATTATAAAAAGTTATAAGAACTAGTAAATAAGGCTTTTTGTGGTAAAATAAACCACAATGGATAAAAAATCCCTTACAGAACAAGATATTTGTTCAAAATATATTCTGCCTGCTGTTATTGCTAGTGGTTGGGATTTAAAATATCAAATTCGCGAGCAAGTTTCTTTTACTGCAGGTAAGATTATTGTTCGTGGTAAGACTGTTTCTCGGGGCGAACAAAAGCGAGCTGATTTCATTCTTTATTATAAGGATGATCTACCGATAGCGATTATAGAAGCAAAAGACAACAAACATAGTGTTGGTGCTGGTATGGAACAAGGACTAGGTTATGCAGAGGTACTTGATATTCCTTTTGTGTTTAGTTCAAATGGTGATGCATTTATTGAACATGACAGATTTGCTACTGAAGGTGTAAAAGAAAGAGAGATTACATTAGATAAATTCCCAACGCCAGAAGAATTATATGAACGCTATAAAACAGCAAAGGGTATAACAGGTGAGATTGAACAAATTATTACTCAGGATTATTTTCAAGAAATAAACGGCAAATCAACCCGTTATTTTCAACGAGTTGCGATAAATCGTGCAGTGGAGGCAGTTGCAAAAGAGCAGAAGCGTATTTTGCTTGTTATGGCCACGGGTACAGGTAAGACTTATACAGCCTTCCAAATTATTTGGCGCCTTTGGAAATCTAAAACAAAAAAGCGCATTCTTTTTCTAGTAGATAGAAATATTCTTGCGGATCAAACAATGATAAATGATTTCAAACATTTTGGTGACAAGATGACAAAAATTAAGAATCGAAATATCGATAAATCTTATGAAGTTTACATGGCTCTTTATCAAGGCATTACCGGAATTGAAGAAGAAAATAATATTTTTAAACAATTTTCGCCAGATTTTTTTGACCTAGTTGTTGTTGATGAATGTCATCGTGGAAGTGCAAAAGATAATTCTTCATGGCGTGAAGTTCTTGATTATTATTCAAGTGCGACTCAGATTGGCCTCACTGCCACCCCAAAAGAAACCAAGGATATTTCCACTCAATCATATTTCGGTGAACCAATATATACTTATTCACTTCGCCAAGGTATTGATGATGGATTCCTTGCACCGTATAAAGTTATTCGGATTATTCTTGATCGAGATGTTGAAGGATATCGCCCAGAAATTGGTAAGACTGATAAGTATGGAAATGAAATTCCAGATCGTATCTACAACACGAAAGATTTTGATCGTGATCTTGTGATAGATGAGCGTACAGAACTTGTCGCAAAGAAAATCAGTCAATATATGAAGGAAACTGACCGTATGCAAAAAGCTATAGTTTTTTGTGTTGATATTGATCACGCTGTGCGTATGCGCCAAGCATTAGCAAATGAAAACGCTGATCTAGTATCTGAAAATCGTAAATACATCGTTCGTATTACTGGTGACAATGAGGAAGGCAAGAGGGAGCTCGATAATTTTATTGATCCTGAAAATCCTTACCCAGTAATTGCTGTCACTTCTAAACTTATGACCACGGGTGTTGATGCTCAAACTTGCAAGCTAATTGTACTTGATCAAAATATTGCTTCCATGACTGAATTTAAACAAATCATTGGTCGTGGTACGCGTGTGCGAGAAGATTATAATAAAATGTATTTTACTATTATGGATTTTCGTAATGTGACCGAACTTTTTGCTGATCCAGATTTCGATGGTGATCCAGTAGTGATATATGAGCCAAAGGGAGATGGTCCGATAGCTCCACCAGAAGATATTATTGCCGAACCAAATGAGGATTTTGTATATCCAAAACCGGACATAAATATTGACGGAATGGTAAAAGAAACTCCTCACAAATTTTATATAAATGGTGTTGATGTAAAAGTTATAAATGAACGTGTACAATACATAGGCGAGGATGGAAAACTTATTACTGAGTCGCTCAAAGATTATTCTAAGAAAAATATTTTAAGTGAATATGCTTCACTTGATGAATTTTTAAAAGCGTGGACAAAAAGTGAAAAGAAAGAAGCTATTATTGAAGAGCTTAAAACTCGTGGAGTATTTTTTGAAGAACTAGAAAGGGAAATAGGAAAAGAACTCGATCCATTTGATCTTATTTGCCATATCGCTTATGGAAAGAAACCACTAACTAGAAAAGAGCGCGCTGAAAACGTGAAGAAAAAAGATTATTTTGCAAAATATGAAGGCAAGGCACGAGAAGTTATAGATGCGCTTCTAGAAAAATATGCTGATATAGGTATTACTGCTATCGATGATATAAGTGACCTGCAAGTCTCACCATTCACTGATTTTGGCACACCAGTACAAATTGTGAATGACATTTTTGGCGGCAGAGAAGCCTATCTAGAAGTCATTAAAACCATACAAAATGAGCTTTATTCTGGCTAGTTTGTATCTATATTGACAATACAAACAAAAAAGAATAAAATGTTAGTATCTAATATATGAATACAAACAATAAAAAAAAATACTCTATAGGTACATATCGACCAGATAAGGATGGGTTAAAAACATTTCTTCCATATCCATTCCCTGGTGATTTTGAATTTTCTAATAAAGTATATCAAAGGCAAGGAGAAGCCTCCCATCTTCTGGGTAAACTTGATGGTATAACAAAACTTCTTCCAGATAAAGATTTTTTTCTTTTAATGTTCATCAAAAAAGATGCAACATATTCAAGCCAAATAGAGGGAACTCAAGCTACGTTTCAAGATGCAGTAGCCCTTGGTGCAGTAAATTTTGCAATGAAACGAGTATCAGATTTACCCATCTCATTACGCTTTATTCGAGAGATACATGAAAAATTAATGAAAGGGGCTCGATCTACTCAGCATGCGTATCCTGGGGAGTTTAGAAACTCTCAAAATTGGATTGGAGCTCGATTGCCAAAAGATGCCACATTCATCCCTCCAAATGTTGAGGATATGAAAAAAGCCCTTGATGATCTTGAAAAATTTATTCACGCGAAAGATGATTTACCTGCTTTGATAAAAGCAGGTCTGTTGCATTCTCAGTTTGAAACTATACACCCATTTACCGATGGAAATGGTAGAACTGGTCGTATGTTGATTACTATATATCTACAGTATATGGGACTCTTAGAGTTGCCAGTTTTATATCTTTCAAGCTATTTCAAGAAATATCAGAAATTGTATTATGCTAAACTTGCAAATTATCATGATGAAGAAAGTGATATAGAAGGTTGGTTACTTTTTTTTCTTGATGGAATTATAGATATTGCAAAGTCATCTATTGAGACTTGTGATAAAATTATCGCTCTTCGAGAAAAAGATCATGCAAAGATTCAAACACTTGGTGTTAAAACTGCTTCAAAAACTTTTGAAGTTCTTCAGCAATTGTATAAGCAACCAATCGTTGGTATTGCAGATATTGAAAAGTGGACTGGATATACACAACCAGGTGCATATAAAATGATTCAGCGTTTAACTGATCTTAATATTTTAGAACCCCTTGGAGAGGTAAAATATGGTCAAAAATATGTATATACAAAATATTACAAAATATTCGATGCGGATTTCATAAATAAAAAATAACATGGCCATCCAAAATATAATCAAAAATATCCAAGACATCATGCGCAAGGACGCCGGAGTAGACGGAGATGCACAGCGTCTTTCGCAGCTCGTGTGGCTTTTATTCTTGAAGATTTTTGACGACAAAGAAAAAGAATATGAGCTTGTAGACCCCAAATATCATTCTCCGATTTCAGAAGAGCTTCGTTGGCGCAATTGGGCGACTAATACTGAAGGTATTACGGGCGATGAATTGCTTGATTTCATAAACAACAAGCTATTTAAACAGCTTAAAGATTTGAAATTCAATCAAAATGATGATCCACTTGGGCTTATTGTAAAAGAAGTTTTTGAAGATACTTACAATTACATGAAGTCAGGCACATTGATACGCCAAGTTATAAATAAAATAAACGAAATAGATTTTAATAGCAAAGAAGACCGCCATCACTTCAACGAAATATACGAACATTTATTAAAACAGCTTCAAAATGCCGGTAATGCTGGTGAGTATTACACTCCGCGACCTCTTACACACTTTATCGTCAGTATGCTTGATCCGAAGCTTGGTGAGATTATTCTCGATCCAGCGTGCGGTACGGGAGGGTTCCTTATCAGTGCGCTTGAGTACATCCGAAAGAGTGGGGAAGTCAAAACAAAGAAAGATGAACAAAAACTTCAACAGCAAATCCGCGGAGTAGAATTAAAACCGCTTCCGCACTTACTCGCCATTACCAATATGATTTTGCATGGCGTAGAAATCCCTCAACAAATTCGTCGAGGAGATATGCTCTCTCATCCGCTTCGTGACTATGGGCCAAAAGATCGTGTGGATATTATCGTTGCCAACCCACCTTTCGGTGGAAGTGTGAAAGACGGCACAGAGGCGAATTTCCCAGCGGATTTTCGCACCAAAGAAACTGCGGATCTTTTCCTTGTGTTGTTTATGGCGCTACTCAAGCCAGGTGGCAGAGTCGGTATCGTGCTTCCTGATGGTTCGCTTTTTGGGGAAGGAGTAAAATCTCGTATTAAAGGAAAACTTCTTGAAGAATGTAATCTTCATACAATTATTCGTCTTCCGCCTGGAGTTTTTCAGCCGTATGCCGGAGTGAATACAAATCTTGTCTTCTTCACCAAGGGTCAGCCGACTAAAGAAATTTGGTATTATCAAATGCCCTTGCCAGCAGGGTTGAAGCAATATACGAAGAATAGAGGTATCACCGATGCAGAGTTTGATGTGGTGGCGAAGTGGTTTAAAAATAAAAAAGCGAATGATAATGCATGGAAAGTATCTATCAAAGAAATCCAGGAAAGGAATTTTAATTTAGATTTCAAGAATCCAAAAGGCGGGGAAGTGGTGGTGGAGTTGAGTTCAAAAAAGTTAATTGAGAGGATTTTAGGGAAAGAGGAGGAGATTAAGAAGATTATTAAGAATATATGAGTCTTTTAAATATATTTAAAACTAGTGAAGCAGATATTATAAACAACAAAAGAACTGGTGTTATTTACGTCGCTGATTTTCCTCAAGGTACTGGCAAGTATGTTTCAATTACTGAAAATAGTGTTGATAATCCAGATTTAGATGTAAAAATCTCCTCTCGTATTCATTTACGAGTTACTTATTTAACTAGTTCTGAAAAAATAACTGGTGTTGAAATATCAAAAGTTGATGGGGGTAAAATAGATAAAATACATTTTTCAACACTTGATTTTGAAAAAATTTTACAACTACTTAGTTTATTTTCAGAGTTGGACCTGAAAGCAGTAAGTAATAAATCTGTTGTTTTTGACGAGTCAATAATTAGTGATTCAAATGAGGTTACTAAATTTTTGAAATTGATTGCTTCAGATCCTCAAGGAAAGGATAAACTTACTGAAGTCGCAAAAAATTACGGATTAATAAAAGTTGGTGATATTGATGTTATTGTTCAGAAAAAAGAAGCAGTATTTTTATTTGAGAAAATTTTAAATGATTTTACTGAATTTTTAAAATATAAGTTAGAAATTGAAGTAGGTAAGGATGAAGAGGTTT
>JAHFNP010000001.1:22779-64540 GCA_023267245.1 Candidatus Nomurabacteria bacterium | reverse complement strand
TTCTCTTTCTTTTTCGACAATTTGAGAACGCAAAAAATCCAGTTCCTCTTCGGGAGATTTAAATTTCGGTATCTCTTTAAAATAAGCGCCTTCAGCCATTTATGAAATTATACCCCGAGTTGGCCAAATAGACAAAAAAAACCGTCTCTTTGTAAAAACAAAAGAGACGGTTAGTTGCTGTGCAGCATTATTTTTTCTTCTCGATAAAGCTTATTTTTCAATGTTTCAAAAGTAATGAACTTTATTTTCATATACTTACCTTTTTTTATATAATTTTGCCTGCATTGTTTAATCCAAAAAACACGGGATAGGGCTATTATAAAAAGAGTAAAACTGAAGAAGAAATAAATACTGTTTCCAAAGGCTGAAATTGTGGCCATGGAAATAGTTAAAATTACCATAATTGACAAGGATTTAGTTAAATCTTCTCTAATTTCAAACTATCATATATGTATTTAAAGTCAATCTTGACAAATTGTATTTATATAGTATACTTTGAGGGAATCACGGTCGATTTGCTTTATCAGCCTTAAATTAGTATTATTAATAGGTCGCATTTATAAGCTTAAAAATAAAAAAATATGTTTGAAAATTTAAAAAACGCATTTAAACCAAAAGAAAACGTCGAGAAATCAGCAAGTGAAGACCTCGCAAAAAAGGGTCTAGCTGGAGCTGAAATGAAAGAAACAATACCAGAAAGTTTTATGGAAGAAGCTAGAAAAGCAATAATACTTAGAATTAAACTTTATAACGAAGGATCGGCGAAAGAACAGGCGACTACAGACCTTATAAAGCTTCTTCAAGATCCAATAGCCAAAGAGAAATATATCACAAATTTGGCAAGAAAAATGATGGAGGAAGGAAAAGAGGGTGTAATGAAAGAAGAAAGTTTCCAAAGCAAGTACTAAAGGCTTTGTTACTAAAATAAAAACCCTGCATAATGCAGGGTTTTTATTTTACATCTTAGTCAAAATTTCCGGCTCGCCGTCTGTAATTAAAATAGTATGCTCGAAATGAGCGCTTTTCTTGCCGTCTCTGGTCCGGATAGTGTAGCCGTCATCGTCAAAAATAATATCGTCTCCGCCCAAATTCACCATCGGCTCGATCGCTATAACCATCCCGGAAACAAGCTTGGCCCCCTTCCCTCTTTTGCCAAAATTCGGCACATACGGCTCTTCGTGAATGGCGCGGCCGACACCGTGCCCGGACATTTCTCTAACGATTCCGTATTTAAAAGGCTTGATAAATTGTTCAATAGCAAAACCTATGTCGCCCGTCGTATTGCCCGACCTCGCTTCATTGATGCCGATCGCGAGGGATTCTTTTGTAATATCTAAAAGCTTTTGATCTTCTTTGTTAATTTCCCCGACTGCAACGGTAACCGCATGATCAGTAAAAAGGCCTTTGTGTTTCAATCCGCAATCGAGTGACACGATATCTCCTTCTTTCAGGATTACATTCTTTTTAGGAATGCCGTGCACAATCTCGTTATTGACTGAAACGCAAAGCGACGCCGGATAAGGATAGCTCGCTCCGTCCGGCTTGTAATTCAAGAAAGCTGCCTCGTCCCCGCCTTCACGAATAAGAGTAAAAGCGTATTCATCAAGCTCTTGTGAGCTGATTCCGGGTTTAACCATCTTGACCACTTTCTCTAAAATAGCGGCGAGCCTATGCCCTCCTTCACGCAATATTTCTATTTCTTTTGGTGTTTTTATGATTATCATTTTATTTTAGCGACAGCTTATTTTATGAAATGCCTTGCGATTCGCGAGCTCGGACTTGCTTATGAAAAGCTCTGCGCAGGCTGGCGAGCCGAGCAAAGAAAATTTTCAGCAGAAAATTATTCGTGCTTTTCTGAAGCAAGGCCGAGCTTAGCCTGTATTTCTACTTGGACTTCTTCAATAGTCTGCTCGCCATTGATATCAATGAATTTATAGTCAGGATTGTTTTTGTAATACTCAACTGCCGGCATGACATCCGTATCAAACCAATCAAGCCTTTTATTGATCTCTTCTATCGACTTATCATCAGCTCGGCCACGTCCCGTCAATCGATCGACAGACCAGTTCCTTGAAACATTCACATGAATAATCTGAATGTTCTTTCGGCCATAAAATTTAAAAGCTTCATCAAGGATTTTTGCTTCTTCAATCTTTCTCGGAGTGCCGTCTATGATCAAAGTTTTATTTTGATCCATCTGCTCGATCATCAAATGCGACCAGACGTGGATCGCTAGAAATGCCGGCTGGAGCTCCCCTTTCTGCATGACCTCGTTAGAAAGTTTAGCAGTGTAGCTTGAGCTTGAGATAAATTCGCGAAATTTCTGTCCGGATTCCAAATAAAAAATCGGATCGTTAGATTTCGAATTTAAGTACTTCATAAAAAGTTCGGCTTGAGTTCCTTTGCCGGAACCAGACCTGCCTACGAAAATAAAAGTTTGAGGGGACATATTAATACTCGCGCATTGATACTTGCGCTTCGATTTTTTTGATCAAGTCGATTACAACAGAAACAACGATAAGGAGAGCTGTACCGCCGATCGCCAGAGTTTTGATACCGGTCAATGACTGCATGATAAGAGGCAAGATAGCAATAAGACCGAGGAAAAGAGCGCCGACTAAAGTGATGCGGGTTACAATCCTAGAGATATAATCTGAGGTTGCTTCACCTGGTCGGATACCTGGAACAAAGGCTCCATTCTTTTGGAGATTAGTCGACATAGTATGCGGATCGAAAGTCACAGCCGTGTAGAAGTAAGTGAATAGGACAACGAGGACGAAATATGTAGCTCCATATAGGAAACTGTTCTGAACAAAGTAAGTAAGACCGGCGGCGATCTTAACAAGGATGATATTGTGCGCGCCAGTTAAAAAAGTAGCGATCATTTGTGGGAAAAGAAGAATAGACAAAGCAAAGATGATCGGAATAACTCCGGCTTGGTTTAGTCGTAGGGGCAAGTAAGTTGAAACGCCGCCAAATGTTTTAGTCCCGCGGACGCGCTTGGCGTAAGTGACCGGGATAGGCCGTTCGGCTTCAGATACAAGTACAACTCCGGCAATAATCAAAATTGAAAAAGCCAAGAAGACAAGGTATAAGGGAATATTAGCGGCATCGAAAGTGAAAAGAAGCTGATTCACATTGCTTGGGATTGAAGCCACGATTCCGGCGAAGATAAGGAGTGAAACTCCATTTGAAATGCCGTATTCGGTAATAAGTTCGCCGATCCACATAATAAGAAGTGATCCGGCAACGACGACAACGAGGTTGACTGCTTTATCGAAAAGAGACAAATTACTTAAAATACCTTGTCTCTCAAGCAAGATCATCAAACCAAAGCCTTGAATCAAAGCAAGCGGTACGGTGATCATCCTTGAGTATTGAGTAAATTTCTGGCGGCCGATCTCTCCTTCATCACTGTAGAGAGCCTTTAATCTCGGGACCATGATAGTCAAAAGCTGCATGATAATCGAAGAAGTGATGTACGGTCCGACTCCAAGCATGATGATTGAAAGCTTAGATAGTCCTCCGCCGGAGAAAACATTCAAGACTCCGAAAAATTGGTTGTTGGCCAAGAATCCAGAAAGTTTGATCTGATCAATTCCAGGAATAGGTATAGCGGCCAAAGCTCTAAAAACAACTAGGGCTCCGACAACAAAAAGAATTCTGTTTCTTAGATTTTTATCTTCCCAGACTATTCTTATTTTATTTAAAAAGTTCTGCATTTTATATTTAACTTTTGTTCCTACTTGATATCAATTTTACCACCTTTTAGACCGAGACGCTTTCGGATTTCCGCGATAGTCGCTTTCTCTCCATCTTTGAAAAGAGTCGCGAGTTTTGCTTCACTGACTAAGACAGGCTTGCGAATAGACTTGAATACATTCTTGCCTCGTCCACGCAACTTCGGCAATTTCTTGATGATATCTCTCATCTCTGGTCTTTTCTTTCGGCCTGATCGAGAGTTCTGTCCTTTTGTTCCTTTACCGGAAGTTTTACCACGCTTGCCTCCGCGGCCGACGTATTTCTTTTTCCTATTCTCAGTTTTTCTTTTTACTTCATGTATTTGCATGGTATTGGTATTAACTTTGTTTAGCTTTAAGCGCGCTCAAAGCTTTGATCGTCGCTCTTGCTATGTTTAATTTATTTTTACTGCTGGAATGAATCTTGGAAGTCACGTCATGAAGTCCGGCCAAATTTATGATATCTCTGACGGCACTGCCGGCAACGATACCACGACCCTTGTTCGGCATGATGTTAATTCTTGCGCTTGAATATTTAGCCTCAACTTCGTGTCGGATAGACATATTCTTTTCCATTGGGATCTTTATCATATTCTTCTTAGCGCTCTTGATCGCCTTGTTGATAGCTAAGGATGTATCGGTTGCCTTGCCTGTACCTACGCCGACTTTACCCTTACGGTCACCGATAACTATCGCTACAGCAAAACTCATTCTGCGTCCTCCAGACACGACTCGAGTAACGCGCCTGATATTCAAAATCTTCTGGTCAAATTCACTTTTTGGCTTATCAAAAGCTCTTCGGCCTCTTTCTCTGCCGGCACCACCTCTAGAATCACTTCCTTGAGAAGCTCTCTCTGGAGCTTTTGCTGGAGCAGCCGCACTATTAACTTTTACATCTGTTTCATTTGTCATAAATTTAGAATTTAAGCCCAGCCTTGCGAGCTGCATCAGCTAATAATTTGATTCGGCCGGCATATTTGAATCCGTTTCGATCAAAAACAACTTCCTCGATCTTTTTACCCTGTGCGGCAAGAGCGATAAGTTCGCCGACTTTGATCGCCTTTTCTCCTTTCTTACCTGTAGTGATAGCGCTGTCATTCGCCTGAGCCAAAGTCACATTCTTGGTATCATCGATTATCTGAGCGTAGATGTGCTTATTTGAGCGGTAAACAGAAAGACGCGGGCGGAGAGAAACGCCTCCGATCTTAGCTTTGATCTTATTCTTTGCTCTTTGTCTTTTTTGTTTTGTTATATTTTTAGCCATAATTTTTATGCTGTTTTCTTACCTTGTTTTCTCCTAATAACCTCGTCGTTATATCTGAATCCTTTTCCTTTGTAAGGTTCAGGTTTCTTTAAAGATCTGACTTTAGAGGCAAATTCACCGACATGCTCTTTATCTATGCCTGAAACTGTAATGACATTTTTCTCCGCAGTTACCTTGAGATCCTCTGGAATTGAAACATTGACTGGGTGAGAAAAACCAAGAGCAAGAACTAGATTCTTTCCGGCGACTTCTGATTTGAATCCAACTCCTTCCAAAATAAGCTTCTTTTCGAAAAGATCATTTACGCCCTTGATCATATTCTTCAAATGAGAAGCGTAAGTTCCCCAAAGAGATTTGGAGAAGACATCATCTTTCTTTGGAACCAAGGTGATGATGCTGTTTTCGATCTTTATTTCGATCGCAGGCAAGAAATCTCGGGTCAATGATCCATGAGGTCCTTTAACAGAAATAGATTGGCCGTCTATTATGACTTCAGTTTTCTCCGGTATTGCTATGTTTTGTTTTCCTATTTTTGACATATATTTTCTTGAATTACCATAATTTGAACAAAGCTTCGCCTCCGACCATCTCTTTTCTAGCTTCTTTATCGGTCAAAATTCCTTTCGGTGTTGAAAAGACTGTCATACCAAGACCATTTTTGACTGATCTTATATCTTTTACTCCAAAATATACGCGCTTTGATTGCTTTGAGATTCTTTTGATATCGTTTAGTTTAGGGCTATTTCCTTCATAAGCGATATCCAAGATCAAAACAGACTTATTATTTTCTGTTTTCTTGGAAGCGCTTTTAAGAAAACCCTGTTTAACCAAGCAATCAGCGATCGCGTGCTTGAGCTTAGAATACGGAAGAGTCACCGTCTTGTGTTCGGCTCGACTAGCATTCTTCATAGTTATTATCATTTGTGAAATTGGGTCAGTCATTTTTTTTATATATTATCGATTACCAAGAAGATTTTCTAACTCCCGGGATCATACCTTCATTGGCAAGCTCTCGAAAACAGATACGGCATACGCCGAAATCTCCCATATAACCATTACCTCGGCCACAACGAAAACATCGGTTCTTGATCCGAGTGCTAAACTTTGGTTTCTTTTGTGATCTTGCGATAACGGATGTTTTTGCCATACAAATATTAAGGCTTTCCTTCAGCAATATCTCACTTCTTTTCTTTGAGCACCGACCCTTCGAATACCTCAGGGCATGAAATCAAAGGAGAAAAGCGGATTAACTGAACTTAAAACCTTGTAGAGACATACTATCAAATCTAGCAATATTGTCAAATAAAAAAGCCCTCCGATCTCGGTCGGGGGGCTTTACTTAACTAAACTCAAGAAATTTAATATTTTTTTCTTTGGTAACTTGATCGTGTGTTGTTTGGAGAATCACTCGATTACCGCGGAATAAAATAATATCATCTTCCCTAATGGTAAAAATCGATCCGGAGTCGCCCATCATGAGCAAAACACCTTTTGCCCAAAAATGTTGGCCCACACCAGTACTCAACCCAAGCTTTTTCTTGTCTTTGTGATCATCACGCATCTTAATTTCCTGAAGAATTGGAATAATATGCGGTTTTGAAGCGAGAAGTTTTTTACCATTACAGTAAGATGAATCAGCAGCCTTAACTCTAAGTTGATTCGCTGTTCTTAAACTTCTAGTGTAAAAATCTTGAATGCGGACAGAACCATGAGTCTGTACCACTTTCGTTAGCCATCCCAATATACCCGGAAGGCTCTTTGCAGTAACTTTGATTCCTTTTTTCATAAGTCCTTGTTTTTTAAAGAGGTTTATCCTTCGTTTTAAATCCATCTATCTGACGGCATAGTATCATAAAAAGCAGACTCTTGTCAAGCCTATGAACCCCGAATTCCAGATTGAATTAGAACATTTAAATTACCCGAAATAGTTATGCAGATGTTCGCAAACTTAGCGATAGCAAAGTCTGCGAACAGATCAATTATAAAAAAATCCTCGCTTTGTTTAACAAAGCGAGGATTAAATCAAGGTCAAAGGATCAAAAACCAAAAGTTCTAGATTCAGAGACCAAAGTACTAATCTTGCGGAGCGAGGAAAACGAAACCGTCCTCGCGATCCCACCTGCGGCCCGGATAGTCATTGCAGGTGTCGAGCCACTGACCATCATCGCGGCGGTCCAAGAGGAGCAACTTAGGATTGCCACCGGAATCTTTGATTGGTTCGTGCATTACTATTAATGCCCATACACCCATTTCTTCGATTTCCTTGTCTGAGATTTTTTCTCGCAAAAGCGGGGCAAGTTCTGCCGGAGGAGTGATATAACCGCGATCTTTGGCAATTTTTCTGATATTCTCGGTTGTCCTTTCGGAATCTTCTTCAATTTCTTTGCCGAAGATTACCACTGGTTTGTATTTTGTTCCTTTTGTGGGAATAAAATCTTTTTTTCTGAGAACTTGCATGGCATAGTCTCCAATCCGGAAACCTTTTTCTTTCAAAGAAGCAATGAATTGTTCTCCGTTTCTTCCGTCCGAAACAACTTCAAGAAGAAAGAAATGTTTAACTGATTTCACAATAACTTTGCAGCCGTTGTTAATCCAATCAATAAAGTTTTCTGCTGTTGGATCAGCGGAATCGATAGCATCTTGGATTTTTTTGCCATCTATTGTTGCGACCATTTGGTCGTTGATTTTGGTTAGCAGTTTTCCGATTAAATCACGAAACTGACCGCTTGTTGCAGCTTTTCCCATAATTTCTAAGTATTTGATTGTTAAAAAACGATAGATTTTCGAGCAAAGCTCAGGCAACCCTTTGACCTTAAAAACTAGTAGAAGTATAACATAATAAATGGCTATTTGTCAATCTTAATTTGACCTTATTTTATAAGGCTTATAATCAAAAAACCGCCAGAAGGCGGCTTTTAGGAGTTTGGGGAGTTGAGGTTATTTCTTGAACGGGACGCCAATAAGTTCAAAGAAAGCAGTCGCTTCTTCTTTGTTTTTAGCTGTAGTGACGATCGTGATAGCCAAACCGAAGACATCTTTCAATTCTTCATCTGCTGTTTCTGGGAAGATAGTGTGCTCGCGCATGCCGATAGTCGCATTGCCGACACTGTCGACAATCTTGCGATCAATACCTCGGAAGTCCTTTGTTCTAGGCAAAGAAATATCCAATAGCTTGTCTAAAAAGCCGTACATTCGGGCGCCTCGCAAAGTAACCGCGACTCCAATCGGATCTCCTTCTCGGACTTTAAAGCTCGCCACGGATTTCTTTGATCCCCTAGTTGTTGGCTTTTGGCCGGTGATTTTAGACAATCTGTCGAGGACAAAATCATTTCGATTTTTATCCTTTTTGATGCCTGTTCCCGTACCGGAAGAAATCACGACTTTAACAAGCTTCGGCACTGCCATCTTGTTCTTGTAGCCGAACTTTTCTTTTAATACTTCGAAAGCTTTTTGTTCTTTTTCTTTAACTGTTTTCATATAATTTTGCAAAATTATGTCGCGTAATGTCGATTGAAACGCGACGCTTTTTAAATTTCTACTCCGCTTTTTCTGCTAATTCGAACCTTCTTGCCGCCAATAACCTTTTTGCCGATTCTTGTCTGCTTGCTGCCCTTCGGGTCCAAAAGCATAACATTGGAAGCGGTTACCGGGAAAGAAACTTCGATAGTCTGACCTTTTGCATCTCTTGTAGGCTTCTTGTGCTTCTTCTTGATGTTGACGCCCTCGACTAAAACCCTGTCCTCCTTCGGCATTACTTTAAGGATTTTGCCTTTCTTGCCTTTATCCTTTCCTGTGATCACTATTACATTGTCTCCTTTTTTTAATTTCATATTATTTATAGTGAGTTCTTAATCGAACTATATTACTTCCTGAGCTAACGAAATAATCTTTTTATATCCGCGTTCAGCGAGCTCTCTCGGAATCGGGCCGAAAACGCGGCCACCTTTCGGATCCTTCTTGCCTTTTTCTAAGATAACGACAGCATTATCATCAAAACGAATATAAGAACCGTCCTTTCGGCGAAAAGCATTTCTAGTCCTGACGACAACCGCTTCCAAAACATCTTTTTTCTTGATCATTTTGCGAGGTTCCGCGACTTTCACTGAAAGGATAACTGTGTCACCGATCTCAGCGTAGCGGCGGCGGGAACCGCCAAGCACTTTGAAGACTTTGCCGACTTTTCCTCCGGCATTATCTGTAATCTTTACAACTGTTTCTGTTTGAATCATAAATTTATTCTATTACTATAAAATTCTTATCTTTCGACATCGGCTTTGTTTCCATTATTCTGACTTTCTCACCGATTTTATACTTATTTGCCTCATCATGAGCCTTGTATTTCTTGCCGCTTTTTATGTATTTCTTGTATTTTGGATGCTTAACCAATCGGGTAACCAAAACAACAACAGTCTTGTCCATTTTGTCGGAAACGATCACGCCGGAGAGTATTTTTTTGTTTGTTTTATTTTCCATCTTTCTTATCTCTTATGATTGTTAAAATCTTGGCAATATCCTGTCTCATTGTTTTGCCTTCTTTCACATTTTTAGTTCGACTGCCAGCTCCGCCAAAACGAAACGCTCTCTGCTTCTCGCGCAAAAGAACCAATTTCTTTTCCATTTCAATATTATTCAATTCTCTAATTTCCTTGGTTTTCATAATATTATGTTCGGCTTATAACCTTTGTCTTGACTGGCAATTTCGTACCGGCTTTTCTTAAAGCTTCTTTGGCGATTTCCGCAGAAATTCCGTCAACTTCAAAGATCACTCGGCCTGGTCTGACTTCCGCGCAATATCCTTCTGGATTGCCCTTTCCCTTTCCCATGCCCACTTCCGCTGGTTTAGCAGTATAAGGTCGATCTGGAAAAATTCTAATCCAAACCTTGCCGGTCTTCGTAATAGCTCTAGTCATCGCCTTTCTGGCTGCTTCAAGCTGATTTGATCTGATTCTGCCAGCTGTCATAGCCTTCAATCCGAAAGATCCAAAAGCAAGGGTCGTACCCCTTGTTTCAGGAGTAATCTTGATCGGATTTGTCCTTTTTGATTGCCATTTTCTAAATTTTACTTTTTTCGGTAGTAACATAATTATTTCTTATCTTTATCAAAAATTTGGCCTCGGTAAATCCAGACCTTAATACCGACATCTCCGTAAGGCAAGTGGGCCTTTTCTCTGGCAAAATCAATATCCGCGCGGAATGTTTGAAGAGGGATAGATCCTTTCTTGATCTCTTCAGATCTGGAAATTTCAGCTCCACCCAATCGGCCGCCGAGGACAATCCTCGCTCCGAAGATTCCTCGAGTGGTCATAACCTTTTCGATTGTTTGTTTCATGACTTTTCTGTAAGGCAATCGCTTCTCAAGTCCTTCCGCTACCATGTAGGCGACGATCGCCGCATCTGCTTCAGGCTGAGCCACTTCCATGATATCAACTTTGAATTCAGCTGGGGCGTCGATTTTATTCTTGGCCATCATCTTAAGAATTTCTTCTTTCAATTTGGTCGCGCCGACACCTTCCCTTCCGATGATCATTCCCGGGCGAGAAGTTCGAAGTATCACTCGGAGTGACTTTGGACTTCTTTCAAATTCAATGCCTGAGACATAAAAACCTCGAAGTTTTTTCTGTAAAAATTGGCGGATCAAAACATCTCCACGCAAGTATTCCTTGTATTTCTTAGGCGTCGTTATCCAGCGAGACTTCCAGTCTCTTAAAATAACGAGTCTATGTGCATATGGGTGGACGATTTTTGACATATATTTATTTTGTTTTTGCTTTCGCAGCTTTAGCGGCGGGTTTTTCGGCCAAAGTTAAAACGATATGACTGGTGCGCTTGTTTATCCGTGAAGCGCTACCGCGGGCTCGTGGCATCGAGCGCTTCAAGACAATACCCTTGTCGACTCTTAAATCTTTAATAAATAAATTCTCTTTATCTAAACTAAAGTTCTGCTTAGCATTGGCCTCTGCTGAACTGAGAAGTTTTTCGAAAATCTTGGCTGCTCGTTTAGGTAGAAATGAAAGTTCGATCGAAGCCGCACCAACATCCTTACCTTTAATCAAGTCAGCAACTAGCCTGACTTTTCTCGGTGCCTGTCTGTAGTTTTTTAGCATTGCTTTCATATTTTTATTTCTTATCTGCTACAGCAGCCTTAGCGGATTGAGCTGAAGCGATCTCAGCTTCTTTTTTCTTCTGTTCCTGATCTTTCTGCATCTTACCTCCGTGTTTGATAAACTTCTTGGTCGGTGAAAATTCTCCCAAACGATGTCCGACCATATCCTCGGTTACCAAAACCTCCACATGAACCTTGCCATTATGAACTCCAAAAGTAAAACCGATCATTTCCGGAGAAATCTGGCAGCTTCTGGACCAAGTTTTAATAACCCCTGTCTCGAGGGGTTTTTTTCCTTGAATCTTTTTCAAGAGTCTTTCATCAATATATGGTCCTTTTTTAAGTGATCTGGTCATAATTTATATCGGTTATACTAGCAAAACATCAGGCTTAGGTCAATGAGCACATTGACCTACTGGGTCAAAACCCTAATTACTTTTTCTTACCTACCTTACGACGATTGATAATCATTGAGTTGGAATATTTCTTCGGACTTCTGGTCTTTCGTCCGCCAGTAACCTTACCCCACATCGTTTTCGGCCTCTTGGTTCCTCTTCCTTGCTTACCTTCACCTCCACCGTACGGGTGATCCACAGGGTTCATGGCTGATCCGCGAACTGTTGGGCGAATACCGCGCCAGCGTGACTTGCCGGCTTTACCGAAGTTGACGAGACGATGCTCATCATTTGAAACTTCACCGATAGAAGCCCAGGCGTTCTCAGAAACTCGTCTGATTTCACTCGAAGGCATCTTGATATGAGTGTAGCCATCATTATTTGCAACAACTTGAGCAAAGATACCGGCTGATCTTCCGAGCTTGGCGCCGCCTTTCTGTTTGATTTCGATATTGTATACAAAAGTACCTACGGGGATAAAGCGGAGGGGCAAACGATTGCCTGCTGACAAGGGGGCTTTCTCGGAAACAAGAAAAGTGTCTTCAACCTTCATGTTCTTTGAGGCTAAGACATAACGCTTCTCGCCATCGGCGTAATTCACCAAAGCGATGAAACCTGAACGGTTCGGATCATATTCAATAGTTTTTATTTTAGCTGGGATGTCGAACTTGTCATATTTAAAATCAACTTCTCGGTAGAGTCTCTTATTTCCGCCACCCTTATGTCTAGTCGTGATCCGGCCTTGGTTGTTGCGGCCCATATTTCTCTTAAATCCATGAGTCAAAGATTTTTCTGGACTGGCAGAAGTAACCTTACCTCGATAAGAGATAGTGGTCATGTTTCTGCGCGATGGAGTTGTTGGTCGATATGATTTCATATTATTATTTTATTTCGATTTTATCTCCCTTTTTTAAAAAGATATATGCCTTCTTGCCTCCAGCCTTGGTTCCCTTTTTGCCTCTGACAAAAACTTTTTTAGCCAACATGGTAACGGTCCTTACTTTGATCGGAGTAACTTTGTAAAGTTCTTTTATCATCTTTACTATCTCCGGCTTGGTCGCGCTTTTAGGAACGTTAAATGTATACACATTAGATCCCTCTAGGACTGTGGCTTTTTCTGTTACTCTTGGCTCTTTTAAAATAGAAGATTTGTTCATATTATTTTTTCTTATTCTCTAAAGCTTTAATGCATTTTTCCGGATCAACCAAAATCAATAATTTATGACGCAAAATCTCAAGCGTATTCAAATTTCCAATTTGGTTGATATAAATCGAAGGAATATTCCTAAAACTCTTAAGTATAACTGCATTTTTTCCTGGCAAAATAAGCTCAGCGGCTGTTTTCTTGTGGGCAATCTTTTCAAAACCCTTGATCTTGCTTAAAGACAAAGCAATTGCGCTAGCATCCTTGGTCTTTATATCTTTAAGATCAATCTTGTCAACAAAAAGAACATTTCCTTTTTTGAATTTATCAGACAAAACCATAAAAAAAGATTGGATCTTCATTTTCTTGTTGATTTTCTTCTTGTAGTTCTTGTCTTTGATCGGGCCGTGAGTCACGCCTCCGCCTCGCCATATCGGAGATCGGATAGATCCATGTCTGGCTCGTCCAGTACCCTTTTGGCGCCATGGCTTCTTGCCTCCGCCTTGAACTTCACCGCGACCCTTGGTATGAGCGAGGCCTGGGCGTTCGTTTGAGTAAAGACTGGTTGCGACTTGGTGCACAAGGTCGGCATTCCATTTCAAGCCGAAAATACCAGCCGGTACTTTAACCGAACTTACTTCAACTCCTTTTTGATTGTATACTTTTGTTTCCATATTGCTGAATATTATATGCTTCGTATTTCAAGAAGTGTTCCTCTTCTTCCGGGAACCGCGCCAGAAACAAGAATACTGTTATTCTCGGCATCAACTGCTAAAACTTTTAAATTCTTAACTGTTATTCTGTCGCTACCCATACGGCCGGCCATTCTCATGCCTTTAGGAACTCTGTTTCTAAGACCTCCGCCGATCGATCCAGGCTCTCTTTCTGAATGTTTTTGTCCGTGAGTCCTAGGTCCGCCGTGGAAGCCATGTCTTTTGACAACGCCTTGGAAACCTTTACCTTTAGATATTCCACTGACTCGAATTTTATCTCCTTTAGCAAAAATAGAAACATCAATACTGTCGCCTTTTTTATATTCTCCTTCAGTTAAACGGAATTCTTTTAGGTTTTTAACAGGCCCGCCTTCTTTTAGGTGGCCGATTTGAGCCTTGTTTAGTCTTGTTTCTTTTTGACTTTCATAGCCGACTTGGACAGCCATGTAGCCGTCTGATTCTTGATTTTTTACTTGGGTTACGACAATAGGTCCGGCTGAAATAAGCGTGGCAGGATAAACCTTACCATCTTCTTCAAAGTATTGAACCATATTTTCTTTTTTTCCAAGGATAAATTTCATTGTATTATTGCATTGTTACTTCGATATCTACTCCGGATGGAAGAGATAGGTTGGTTAGAGCCTCAATTGTCTTAGCTGACGGATTTAGGATATCTATGACTCTCTTGTGAGTCCTTATCTCAAACTGTTCTCGAGAGTTTTTGTAAATAAATGGAGATCTGTTAACCGTATATTTCTTGGTTTCGATAGGCATCGGGATCGGTCCGCGAATCTTCTCATCATGGCGGAGAGCCGTATCTATAATCTGCTTAACAGAAGCGTCCAATATTTTATTCTCATAAGCCTTAACTCTTATTCGCAGAAGGACAGCCCCCTCAGTCGAAGATTTTTGAACAGATTTCAAGGCTGTTTTTTCCTTAGTTGTCTTCGATGTAGTTTTTTTTGTAGGGGTAGCCATATTATTTATGCGACAATCTTAGTTACAACTCCGGCGCCGACAGTTCTGCCTCCCTCTCGGATAGCAAATCTCTGCTTGTCTTCAAGAGCGATAGGTGAAACGAGCTTAACTTTAAAGGTGACAGTATCTCCAGGCATAACCATTTCAACACCAGGATTTAGAGTAACATCTCCAGTCACATCAGTTGTTCTGATATAGAACTGAGGCTTGTATCCGGAGAAGAAAGGGGTGTGGCGTCCGCCTTCTTCTTTTTTCAAAACATAAACTTCTGCTTCGAATTCAGTATGAGGAGTAACTGAACCGGTCTTTGCGATAACTTGACCTCTGGTCAAGTCGTCTTTCTTAACGCCTCGGAGCAAGATTCCAGCATTATCTCCAGCCATACCTTCAGTAAGTTGCTTGTTAAACATTTCAATACCTGTGACAGTTGTCTTAGCTGTATCCTTGATTCCGACGATTTCTACTTCTTCGCCGACTTTAACAATACCTCTTTCGATACGTCCGGTAACAACAGTTCCTCGGCCTTCAATAGTGAAGATGTCTTCAATAGGCATAAGGAAAGGCTTAGAAACGTCTCTTTCTGGGACAGGAATATAAGTATCTACAGCCTTTATAAGCTCTAAAACCTTTTGAGCCCATGGATCATTGATGTCTTTAGCTTCAAGGGCCTTAAGACCGGATCCGTGAATAACAGGAGTATTTTTGCCGTCGAAATCGTACTTAGTAAGCAATTCTCGGACTTCTTCTTCAACCATGTCGATAAGTTCTTTGTCATCAACCATGTCGCACTTGTTAAGGAATACGATAACTTTTGGCACACCGACTTGCTTAGCCAAAAGAATATGCTCTCTAGTTTGAGGCATAACTCCATCAGTCGCAGCCACGACCAAAATCGCGCCGTCCATTTGGGCCGCACCGGTAATCATGTTCTTGATGTAGTCAGCGTGTCCTGGAGCGTCGATGTGGGCATAGTGACGAGTCTCAGTCTCGTACTCATTGTGAGAAAGGTTAATGGTAATACCACGGGCCTTTTCTTCTGGAGCGGAGTCAATCTGGTTGACGTCCTTCATTTTAACCTTATTTCCAGCCATGTTTAAAACATGCAAAATAGCGGCTGTTAAGGTAGTTTTGCCGTGGTCAACGTGCCCAATTGTGCCGACGTTTACGTGCGGCTTGTCTCTTTTAAATACTTCTGCCATATTTTTTTTAGACGCTTACATATAAATTAGCCACATATGCAAAGCACCTCTATTTAATATTAATAAATAATAAATCCGTTTAAAAACGATTGCTTCCAATACTATCCGAAAAGGAAAAAATAGTCAAATAATTCCGTATTATATTGACATTGAACCTAAGGTAATTTTGAATTTCTTCTTGATGATACCCTTTGTTACATGGATAGGCTGGGATGTGAAAACTTTTGTATATGTATCCGGGCCGGTTTTAGCTTCAATATTAACGATATAATTGCCATTGGCCACCAAACAGTAAAATGTTCCATCCTTATCAGCGACAACTTTCTTGATCGTCATATCCGGAATACCGGCCGCGTTAACACTCATTACCGCATACGGTAGAGGAGCGCCGGCCGCATCAACTATTTTTCCTTTTTTCTTCGCTCCGAGTATTCTAATCCGAAGCAAGATGAACAGAACAATGTAGAGGCTGAAAATTATGATGTTCAAATTATTTTGAACGGCAATCAGAGCCAGAGTCGCGACCGTCAAACCGGCACAGAAAAGAATATTTGAAATATTTTTCCACCTTTTCTCCCTTTTATACGAACCGGCGATGCCGAGCTTGTTTTTTTGTTCTTCATTCCAGCTCTCATCATCTTTAACTCTGTCCAATGGGATATTTTGACCGATTACTTGGCCGGATTCATTAACTACTAGACCTTCACCAAAGTAAAGATGATCATAGATTTTAGTTCCTTTTTGCCCGGCTAGTTTGACTGACGGAAAGGTATAATGCTGCTTTTGAGCTGATATTGTATAGGTTCCAGGCTCGACAGCAAAACCATATCGGCCATCAAGACCAGTTATAGCGAAAGCAACCTCTCGGCCGGATTGATCTTTCAAACTAACTGCCACCGGATCAAGAGGCTCTCCGGTCTCGGCGTCGAAAACTATGCCCCATTTCTTTTTCTTCTTGATGCCCAAAGCGGCACCGGCCAGATTTAATGCCCTGGCTGGGAGCATAGGTAGCTCGGAAAGTGACGAGGCGACTAGAGGAAGAGCATTAGCCAAAGCAATAATAGCGCCGGCGACCATCGCGGCCACGGCAAAAACTTGAGCCGCAACGGCAGCGGCTGGATTACTTAACAAATTTCCGACGAAGTTGACGAGGGGCGCAGGCAGGATTGTCGTCAAAACACCAGCGATCACGCCTGTTGGAGTCGTACCAGTCGGAGTCGTCGACGGATTGGCGACGCCATTGGTCGGAGCCGGCGGCAAAGTTGTTCCGTCCGGCGGTGTGCCGATATCGGGTGGAACAATCTCGCCTTCTAATTGAAGCAATGGGGGTGTCGAACATACTGATGGATCAGCTGGGAGACAATTTGGATCACCGCAACTCGCAACACAAACATTTAGAGGCACTAGAAGTTTACAAACACCGCCACTCATGACTTTTGGTGATAGACATGGCTGAGTTGCTGAACAAGAAGCCGGCGCTCCTCCGTTTAACCCGGCGCAAGTCCAAGCCCAATGCGATAGAAGACTTGGTAGTGTTGTTGTATTTAAAGTGAATGCAACAGGCGGGACAGGCGCAGTCGGGTTGTGAGCGCAGAATAATCCATCACTTTGCTGAGTTAGAGGTGGGGATAGCGGCGGGGATAAATAAAGGTTGGCATTAAAAGCACCGCAGGCACCCGGAACCGAACATATTTGAGTGGTGACTGGAGAAGGCGCGTGGGTAGTTGGGCAGACGGAAGCCTGGGTAGCCATAACGTAAACGCCGGATTGAGTTCCGTTATTAGTACAAACTCCCCAATGGTCCAAAGTCCAAACATCTTTTGTGCAATTAGGTTGTGTACAAACACCATTAATCATAATATTTGGTGATAAACACTGTGTGGGCGGTGTACAGACACCATTAATTAAAGTGTTCGGTGATAAACATGGAGATGGAGGATTATTTGGTGGAGTTGTACAAGCTGGTCCTGTTTTAGTCCATGGAGTACGGCAATTATTCACGCCAGTTGTTGTTGAACCGCAGGCAGGCGTTGAAGCATCATAGGCATTTGTGTTTGGAGTACAACTGCTACCGCCGCTAGCTGTCGTTGTAAAACTCCAGACAAAATTTGCCGCCAATGGATTTCCCGAAAGATCTTTTGCACCCGTGGTAATCGTGGCTGTGTAAGTAGTTAAATATGCAAGAGCGCCCGGTAATGTAAATGTGGCCGTTATTCCACCATAAGTTACTAAGGAAGGTGTTATACCAGCTATAGTAAAGGTGGCAGCGTTAATAGTCGCTGGGTCCATCGGTTCACTAAAGGTAGCAGTGACTGTGGTGATGTTCACAGGAACACCTCCTGCAAGATTGGCAGGGTTTGTGGACATGACGGTCGGCGGAGTATCGTCAATCGCAAGCTTGGCAAGGAAGGCATCAAACGAACCAGCAATAGAAGAAAGATCGATTGAATCAAAACTAATTTTGTCACCAAGACCGACATCAGTAAAAAAAGAACCGGCAATACGCAAATCATTTTCTGCTACCGCTGATATGCCATGAGAAAAAACATTACTAGCGCTAGTGCTCAAACCGGCTTGCTTGATCCAATCTAAAGAACCACTTGAATCAAGTTTAGCGACAAAGACATCATTACTTGTACCACTCACAACGCCGCCGGAAGTTAGTTTATCAATACCTGGACTGCTGTAATTAAATTCTACATCTGTACCCCTAAAATCATCAGAAACATAAACATTATTATCTGGAGAAGCTGAATCGAGAGCCAATGCTGGAACTTCTGTTGGAGCCACGCCCATCATCACCGCCCATTCACTAAGACCAATACTGCCATCTGTTGGATTAAGTTTGGCGACAAAAACTTTAGTGTCAGCACCGGCATTTAGGCCGAGGTTTGAACCTGAAGTAAACACAACTTTTCGGATGCGGTTATTAAGAGCATCAGCGATAAAAATATTACCTGAACCATCAACAGCAACTCCGGCTGGACTGTTTAACTGAGCTGAAGTGGCAAGACCGCCATCACCGCATGGATCAGTAGAAAGAGAGCAAGCCGTACCATTCCCAGCCACGGTATTTATAAAACTATCACTGGCATTAACTTTTCGGATACGATGATTATTTGTGTCAGCAATAAAAATATTACCAGAACTATCAACGGTAACTCCGATTGGGGTGTCTAATAGGGCTGAAGTAGCAAGACCACCGTCACCAGTAGAACCAGGAGTGCCTGCTGTGCCTGCTATAGTATTTATAATACCATCACTGAAATTAACTTTTCGTATACGGTGACCATCAACAATATAAATATTGCCTGAACTATCAAAACTTACACTTCTTGAATAGAACAAGGTGGATGAAGTAGCAGAAACACCATCGGCACCTAAGCCGGAAATTCCTGTTTGGCCGGCTATAGTATAAATATTAAATGCAGTCGGCATTAACACGCCATAATTAGTACCACCACTAGCAACAGGCACCATGAGGACGCGGTACTTATCATCAGTAATAAAAATATTACCTGAGCTATCAACAGCAACCGCGTACGGGGTGTCCAACTGAGCTGAAGTGGCAGGATTACCCTCGCCACATGGTCCAAAACCAGTACACTGTGTGCCATCACCAGCTACGGTATAAATATTACCTGTAGTCATAGGGACACCGTAATAATTACCGTCGATGGCGGGGACCATACGGATGCGATCATCTTGATCAGCAATAAAAAGGTTATCAAAACTATCGACAGCAACTCCATTTGGATTTCTTATCTTGGCTGAAGTTGCAGAACTGCCGTCTCCGCATGGAGAAATGAGGCATGTCGTACCATCACCAGCTATAGTATAAATATTACCCATAGTCATGGGGATACCATAATGAGTACTGTCAGGATTAGTAAGCACCATACGGACACGATTATTAACGCTATCAGCAATAATAATGTTACCTGAACTATCTAAAGTAATTGCAAGTGGGGTTTTTAACTGAGATGAAAGAGCATCACCACCGTCGCCAAAATATCCGGCTATGCCCTCTCCAACCACAGTGCTCATGTTACCGGAAGTAACACCTGTCGTCGCGTCACCTTTAAAAATTCCCGTGACATAAGGATTACCGCTAGAATCTACGCCAATACCGCGGGCTTTGTCGACAAAACCAGATTCAGCGCCTCCCATGGCTTTCGCCCAACCAAAACCACCCGTTGGACCATCATATTTAGCTACAAAAGCATCTCCATCACCAAGGGCGGTAAGTGTTGTTGTATTAAAAGTTGCGCTGCGAAAAAAATCTCCGGTAACATAAACATTTACATTAAGATCTTCATGTATAGCAATTCCAAGACCCTCGTCATCGCCAGATCCACTAGCTGTTTCTGTCCATAATGCAGCTCCTCCGCCGGTAGCATATTTACTAACAAAGATATCAAGATCACCAAGGGCGGTAGTAAACGAACCAGTAATATAAACATTGGCAGCATTATCGAGAGCCACAGCATTGCCTTGATCATTTAAAAGGGAACCATAACTCTCAGCCCAACCAAAAGAGCCATTTGTGGCATCATATTTAGCCACAAAAGCGTCTACTTGACCGGCAGTTGTTAAAATTCCAAGTGGGTTTGAATGGGCTGGGTCAAAATCAACAGTACCTACACTACCATCAAAACTACCAGTAATATAAATATTACCTGTGCCAGTTGAATCAAAAGCAATACCTTTACCAGAATCATCCCCATCACCGCCGACAGAAAAAGCCCAAATAGGATTTTTATCTTTATCAAATTTCGCGACAAAAATTTCTTTTGAAGGGGCTCCAGGATTATTCAGGACAGTCGGTGTTGGAGTATTTATAGTAATCGAGCCACTAGTAAAATATCCGGTAACATAACTGTCTCCAGTAGTGGCGTCCGTTGCCACCGCGAGAGATTTCTCTTCACCAGTGCCGCTGATTTGATTGGCCCAAATCCAAGAAGGAGCTGGTCCGGAAGCCGGCGCGCGGACGGCGAAATATACAAGAGTTAAAATTGCGAGGAGAGCTATGACTATGACTTCCGGCTTGTGTTCGCGGAAAACATGGCGGACAAAATTCCAAAAAGCACGGTGGGCATCTTTGCAATTGTTTATAATTTCTTCAGCCATATATATTTATTTAGATTATAAAGTTACAAAAGTAATTATATCTTATATTTAATAAAAAACAAGGACAACAAAAAACCCTTCATTCAAGTGAATGAAGGGTTTTTTTTATTAAAACGATTTATTTCCTCGCGGCGATGATAGTCTCGGCGACATTTTGCGGCACGATATCATAACGCAAGAACTCCATAGTAAACGAAGCGCGGCCTTCAGTCATAGAGCGCAAACCGGTCATGTAGCCGAACATTTCCGAGAGAGGCACGACCGCTTTGATCGCTTTATTCATACCCCGATCTTCCATGCCTTCGATCAATCCTCGCTTTGAAGAAAGGTTTCCAGTCACATCTCCCATGAATTTCTCCGGAGTCACAACTTCTACCTTCATCATCGGCTCCAAAATCACCGGTTTTGCGTGTCGGCAAGCGTCTTGGATAGCCATAGAAGCCGCGATTTTAAACGCCATTTCGTTCGAGTCGACTTCGTGGAACGAACCGTCCCAGAGGTTAACTGAGACATTCACCAATTTGAATCCGGCCAAGATTCCCCTTTCAAGTCCTTCCTTGAATCCTTTTTCACAAGGCGCGATATATTCCTGAGGAATAGCGCCTCCTTTAATCGTATTTATAAATTCAAATGCTCCGTCTCTTTTAGTATTTTTCGGTAAGTCTTCCAATTCTTCTTTAGTAAGAGGAACCATCGGCTTAACTGTGATCTTCACGTGACCGTAGTTACCCCGACCTCCGGATTGTTTGATATATTTACCTTCAGCATCAGCTTCGCCAGTAATCGTCTCGCGGTAAGCCACTTGCGGCTTGCCGACATTCGCTTCCACGGTAAATTCTCGCTTCATGCGATCAACGATGATTTCAAGGTGAAGTTCGCCCATGCCGGCGATGATCGTCTCACCAGTCTCCTGATCGGTCGACACTTTGAAAGTCGGATCCTCTTGAGCCAGGCGGTTGAGGGCCATGCCCATTTTTTCTTGGTCAGCTTTGGTTTTAGGTTCAATGCGTAGAGATATAACCGGTTCTGGGAAGACAATACGGTTGAGCTCGATCGGATTAGCTTCATCACAAAGAGTGTCGGAAGTGATCGTGTCTTTGAGTCCGACGGCGGCGGCGATTTCTCCAGCGAAAACCTTTTTCACTTCTTCGCGATCATTGGCATGCATTCGGAGGATTCGGCCGATGCGTTCTTTATTTCTTGTACGCGGATTGTAAATATAAGATCCGGCGGAAAGCGTACCGGAATAAACGCGGAAGAAAATAATCTGTCCAACGAATGGGTCAGTCGCGACTTTAAACGCAAGTGCTGAAAAAGGTTCCGTATCGGAAGCATGACGGACCATCGGCTCATCATTGTCTGGGTTGATACCAGGGATTGGCGGGATGTCCATCGGAGATGGCAAATAATCTACAACAGCGTCAAGCACAAGCTGAACTCCTTTGTTTTTAAGGGCGGAACCGGCAAAAACTGGGAAAATAGCATTGTCGATAACCGCTTTGCGCAAAGTTTTCTTCAAAGTATCAAAATCCGGAGTTTTTCCTTCAAGATAATCATTCATAAGGACATCATCATGTTCGACGATCCTTTCAATAAGTTCGCTGTGATATTTTTGGGCTTCAGCTTTATATTCTTCAGGAATATCCTTTTCAATAACCTTATTGCCCATTTCTCCTTCGAAATAATAAGCCTTCATTCGCAATAGATCTATAACGCCTTCAAATTTGTCTTCAAGGCCAATCGGGATTTGGACGCGGACAGCCTTTTTGGTCAGACGATCCAAGATAGTCGCGTAGGAATGTTCGAAAGAAGCGCCGGTACGATCAAGCTTGTTTATAAAACAAATTCTCGGAACATTGGCCTCATCCGCATAACGCCAGTTGGTTTCTGATTGAGGTTCTACTCCGGCCACGCCGTCAAAAACAACAACCGCGCCGTCGAGCACGCGCAAAGATCGCTTCACTTCTACAGTAAAGTCGATGTGTCCAGGGGTATCAATAATATTAAAACGATGTTTTTTGTTTTTATCGGTTAAAGCGTAAGTCGGCGTCCAGAAACAAGTAACCGCCGCGGAGGTAATAGTGATGCCGCGCTCTCTTTCCTGCTCCATCCAATCGGTTGTCGTCTCACCTTCATGCACTTCACCGATTTTGTGCGATACGCCGGTATAAAAAAGCACGCGCTCAGTCGTCGTCGTCTTGCCGGCGTCGATGTGCGCAATAATTCCAAAATTTCTAACTTTCTCCAGTGGATAATCTCGTTCCATATATAGTAATAATTGAGTTAAAATTAAAAAAGACGCGATGTCTTGTGTTTTGCATAATATATTAAAAAGTTATTTTTTGCAAATAAAAACCAGCCTTATGAGCTGGTTTTTTTGTTTACTTAAGTAGTTCTTGTAAAATCTTCCTTGCTTCCGTTGCTTTGTGAGGTGAATTCAAAGTCCTTATGCCGTGCCATAACATGGCAATAATCTGCCTAGGCTCATATCCGCAACATTCCGCTAAACGTTTAATATGATCTTCAATCAAATCATATTCTGTAACTCTTGGAGAATAAGGGGCTTTTTTACCTCGCCATAAATATTCCTCAGATAATCCATAAGCTTTTAAGACCCAAGAGTCCACTACAATTGCATCTTTTTTGCCCAAAATACCTAGAGCAAAATTTGTAATTTTCCTCCTGCCATTTCTTTGCTCTTGTTCAAAAATAAAGTCTTTATTCCTGAAATCATTCAGCATTGAAAGAACGTTTGGCAAAAAATTTCCTTGCTCAAATGATTTTTTGCTATTAAACAATTCATAAGCTCGGAATGCATGCCCTAAATTTGCTTTAAAATTATTTCGAGGGCTAGTGATAGCAAACAATTTTACAAATAATTCAATGTCATAACCCTTAAGCATATCTTCAAACGCTTTTAGTGTTTCAGGATACCAGTTTTTACCCTTTTCTCCATGAAACAAATACTTCGTCAGGCTGAATTCATCCAACTCATATTTATTGAGAAGTGGATTTTCGTAAAATTCCTGAAAAATTTCAGGGCTTTCAAAAATTCTTGAACCTTTTGTTAAGACTGAAAGAAAACGATCACTATATTGCTTTGCGGCATAATCAGCATACTTAAATAGTGCATTTGAGACTCTTTCGTGTACTCCAGGCGTTTCATTTCGAAAAAAATATTCGGCTAGGCTATACGTGTCGACAATATTTGCTCCTTTTGAATTTTTCAACCCACAAAGGATATACATTGGTAATTCCCATTTCCCGGGATCCAAAATTTTTGATTGAAAGCTTTTTTTACTTTTCAATAATTTTGTTAGCGATGTTTCTTTTCCTCTATTCATTTTTTTGTTTTTAAGTTACTATTTGAATTTTCTGCCCTCAGACTAGCATTTAAGGGTACTTTGTCAAAGAAAACAAAAATCCCCTTGCGGGGATTTTTTAGTAAATAAATTTTAGAATTACCAAGCGAAGTGGGCGAAAGCTTTGTTGGATTCGGCCATTTTGTGCATATCTTCCTTTTTCTTGATAGCCACGCCTTCGTTTTTACTTGCTGCAATGAGTTCATCCGCAAGTTTGACATGTATCGGCTGGCCTTTCTTTGCTCGAGCGGCTGCTCTGATCCAGCGCATAGCGAGAGCGAGCCTTCTCTCAGCTCTGACCTCTCTCGGCACTTGATAGTTCGCGCCGCCTATTCTCTTTGACCTGACTTCCATGAGCGGACCAGCGTTTTTCATCGCTAGGTCGAAAATCTCAAGCGGATTTGGATTTTTGGTCTTTTCTTTGATCAATTCAAAAGCTCCATAAACAGCCTTGCGAGAGGTTTCTTTCTTTCCTTCCAACATCATGTAATTTATAAACTTCGCCAATTTTGGAGAATTATAAATATTATCAGGCTGAACTATATTCTTTTTTGTGATTTTTCTTCGCATTATTTTTTATTATTTTTTGACTTCTTTCTTAGGTCTCTTATTTCCGTAAAGTGATCGAGCTTGTCGTCTCTTTTCAACTCCCTGAGTATCTAGGACTCCGCGGACGATGTGATACCTTACTCCGATCAAGTCTTTCACGCGACCTCCTCGAAGCATAACGACGGAGTGCTCTTGCAAGTTGTGGCCTTCACCTGGGATATAAGCGGTAACTTCCAAGCCGTTAGTCAAACGAACTCTGGCGATCTTTCGAAGAGCGGAGTTAGGCTTCTTAGGAGTAGTAGTTGAAACTTTAACGCAAACGCCTCTTTTAAAAGGAGCTGGATAATAAATAGGCTTATTTTTAAGGATATTAAATCCGCGCGCCAAAGCCACAGTCTTGGACTTTGCTTTAACTACCTTTCTTCCTCTTTTGATTAATTGGTTGATTGTCGGCATGTAATACAGGATACTTTAATATAACTGCCGAAATAATGCAAGCCCCGCCGCATTATTACAAGAATTTTTGTGGCGGGGCAAGTAAAAAGTCGGCTTTGGGTTAAACGGCCAGGCCGGTCAACAGATGAAATAGGATGAAAATCACCGGGGCGACGAATTTCCAGGCAAATAAAATAAAAAGGATTAGGACAATAAATGAGTATTGCTCCATAAATATCTCGATATTCCTGTATTTAAAAGGCAAAAGGGCAAAAAATACCTTCGAACCATCAAGTGGTGGAATTGGAATCAAATTAAATATACCCAAAACAAGATTAACTAGGACGATCAATGCGATAATAGAAATAAAAGCTTGAGAAGTGAAGCCTGACCCTGTTGCAACTCGTATAACCAGGCCGAAGACTATCGCCAAGGCAAAGTTCGAAGCGATACCAGCCAAGGCAACCTTAATTACCCCAAACTTTTTGTCTCTTAAATTATTTGGGTTAAACGGCACAGGTTTCGCCCAGCCGAAGACAAAGCCGGCATGTGAGAGAACCAAAAGAACCGGTACTAGAATCGAACCGATCGGATCGAGGTGCTTAATCGGGTTTAGAGTAAGCCGGCCGGCATAATCTGCCGTATTATCACCAAGCATTTTAGCCATATAGCCGTGAGAAACCTCATGTATTATCACAGACATTATAAGGATGACAATATAGAAAATGGTGTTTATTTCTTGCATCGTATTATCCAATATGATAACATGGAAATCACTTATGGCTAAATGTTGTCCAATAACTAAAAAGAGTTCAATTATCGGTGGAGGCTACTCCAACCGTACTCGTGCGACCAAGTTTAACCCGACCGGCAAGGTTCGCAAGTATGCAAACATGCAAAAGAAAAGGGTTTACATCCCTGAGCTCAAAAAGACTATGGCTTTGAATATCTCTGCCAATGGCATCCGAACTTTAAACAAAAGAGGCATCTATCAGACCTTGAAGAAAGCTGGTCTCATTAAATAATACAAAAAGAAAAAGCAGAATCATTAGATTCTGCTTTTTTAATTAAAACCGACTGATATTTTTTTAAGTCAACAACTCCAATTCTCTTAAATTACTCTTGTGTATTACGAGAGTCTCATGATCAAACTTTTGTATTTTATCTGAAGCCTTATAATCCATGATCTCATAGGATGGATGAGGTGGCACTTTCAAAAAAATATAACCAAGTTTTTGACTAATACCAACAACTGGCATCGCGTCCCATGGAGATTGTTTACCTGGTTCAAGCAGCAAGCCTCCTATTTCACCCTTCCAAAGTCTGGCAAACATAAAACCGATACTTCCACCCATAACTTCAATACCGGAAAATGGCTTTATTTCACAGGAGGGTGATGTTACAAGCTGAGCAAAAGTTGAATAAGAACGTGGATCCTGACGAAGTTGAAGATACTGATCTTTGAGTGGTTTTTTGATATGCTTCAATATTTCGGCAGTTTGAAATTCACTTATTCTATGCACTTTCGAAGATCCGGGGCGTGTATGAAATATCTCCTGAGTCATCACATCTCCGATAGTTGCTCCACAGATCTCTCCGTCAAAAATAAAGGATATCATTGTAGCGATAGCATGAGACTGCCTCCGACCGTATGCCTTTGTGCCATCGAGCGGGTCAATAGTGAAATAATAATCGTGATCCGGATCTGTGCATTTACACGCAAAATCTTCTTCTGCAACAATTCCCGCTTTAGGAAAATTTTCCTTGATGATTTTCAAGAAGATATTTTGAGCGGCAAAATCCGCTGAAGTTACCAAGTCCTGCTCTTTTTTATAGGAAACAAATTTCACTTCAGAAGAAAAAGTAAATCGCTGGTTCCTGATTTCAATAATCGCCTGTCTTACGGCTTCTCTCATTACTAACCCAACATGATGAGGGTTTAGTTTGCCAAAATTTGTTTTCATTTATTTAGTTTTTAATTAGTTTATCGTTTTTTCTGTTATAACAATACATTAAAATGCGTGTTCAGTCAAATTAAACATGTTTTAGATACACACATATGTGTTAAGCAAATCAAGTAAAAGTGATATTAAAAAAGCCCTTCTCATGAAGGGCTTTGAATTATCCTGACATTTTTGGATTTTTAACCAGATTTTTCTTGTAAATTTTTATAACACCTCTCGTACTAAGTATAGACAAAATGATCATACTCGCCCATAAAATTAATAATTGATACAAGGGTGTATTTAGTTGTTTAGTATCGGCGTACGCTATTACTAATGTGAAAATAGAAAATAACGGTAAGATCATCAGATGTAGCATAGTAAATACACAATAATCAGTCCAACCCATCCCCTTAGTTGCTATTTTATCAATAGAGATAAAATGTCTCACAGATATATCCATCAACCACAAAATAATAACGAGCGAAATTAAAAATCTTATCCAGGTAATACTTACATCTGGTGGATTAATTTTTCTAGATAAAGTAAATGTTTTAGCAATTGGGTCAAACACACAAATCAAATAATCTACTTGCCAAGTTTTCTTCAAGAAAAAATTACTAATTTCTAACGTTATCACACTGTCAAACACTGTTTCCAGTCCTGGCCTATCGCCAGCTTTTCCAACAGCCCAACGCGCGTTTAAACCCATATTTAATCCTGCAGTTTTTAACCCATTGATTGAAAATGAATCAATCACTTGAGTGTAGTGTTGATTTGATGCTTCGATGGTATCTTTTCCCACAAGAATATATGCGCCATCATTTTTTGGAAGTGCAAATTTAATTGTTTTGTATTGGTGATCAATTTGATACACCTTATTATTTCGTATTTCAAACGAATTTGCCGTAAATCCTATTGCCGGCATAAGCAAGGCAATGAATAGCAGAGATTTTTTCATGTTTTCAGAGTTTAATTGTTAGAGATCTATTTCTACCATCAGACTACCAGTAAATTATTGATTTGTCAATGAGTTCGTCCCGCATTTTAGATTATAATTAACGCATTATTATTTAACTTCTAATCAATATGGAATATCAAGAACAAAAATTTAACATCCCCGTCCTTAATGGAATTTCAGCTAAAAATATCGAAGAGCATTTAAAGCTCTATTCAGGCTATGTAAAAAATACGAACCTTATTCTGAAAAAAATTCCCGAGTACGAAGGTTATGCAAAAGAAGATACATTTGCTCCTTATGTCACAGGAGAATTGCACAGAAGATTCGCTTTTGAATTTAACGGCATGCGCAACCATGAATATTACTTCTCTTCTTTAGAAGATGGAGCGGCCAATCTTTCTGAAGATTCAGAACTTAAAAAAGCTATTGAATCAGAATGGGGTTCTTTTGACGCTTGGCTCGCAAGGTTCAAAACTATCGCCATGACTCGCGGTATCGGCTGGGCGGTCCTATATTACGACACTAAAATGAAAAAACTTCTAAATGCATGGGTAGATGAACAGCATTTAGGCCAATTAAACGGGGCTCAACCAATCCTTATGATCGACATGTGGGAGCACGCTTTCGTCTATGATTATGCAACTTCTGAAAAGAAAAAATATGTTGAAGCTTTTTTTGAGAATCTAAACTGGAGTAAAATTGAAGGAAATTTTGCAAAAGCGATCTAATTACCTGCCCAACTTCTATATTTTTGTTTAAGCGCCAGGATCTCCTCTGGGCTTAGATTGTCGTAGACCGCCAGCCAGTCGGTCGCTATTTGCTGTTGCGCGACAGTCAAAGCGACATGGTAAGCGCAAACTTCTTGATGCAGATAATTTTCGACCACATCTTTTTCCTTAAATCCCGGCTGTGGTTCGGCCGCCTCGGGGAAAAGATTGGCTATATCGTTGCTGCCGCCGAGTTCGAGCGGGATGATATGGTCCGCTTCATACGAACCGGTTTTAGGCGGATACGGTATGCCATATTCTCTGTATACTTTTCTCTTTAAGCTAATCGACACATTCCGAACTGTTTTGGTATATCCCGAAACGCAGATTTGCTCCGGCGTCGCATCAGGGAATACCGCTCCCGGCGAACATTCATGATCCGGCAAAGGTCCATTAATGATGCAGCCGTCCAATTTTGTTCTTGGATCCAAGGCAAGAGGCTTTACTGGAATATCTATCAGGAGAGCCTGCAACTTATTTACCGCTGACAAATTTGATTTGTAATGGAAATAATACAAAGACCCAAAGCCAACAACTCCGAGCATCAGACCGACGGCGATAAATTTGTGTTTGAATTTTTTTAATTCAAGGAATAAAGGAGGTTGGGTTTTTTCTTGCTCCCCGCCTGCATCGCTTTGCGAAGCATTGCGGGCAGGTTTATTTTCTTTTTGGTTGGTATTCCAACCAAAAAGTTTGTAGAAGAAGAAAATATAAATCAAAACTGTAAGTAGCAGTGGAAAACTAGGGAGGGAGATTGAGGAGAAAGAGAACCGAGAGAAAAATCCGATTGCGGCCAGTTCGTAGTGCAAAAAAAAGTAAGAGATTTGGCCCGGGACAAAAGCGAGGAGACTTGAAGCGAGTCCGACAAAGCCGGTGACGAAACCTAAGATCATAGTCAGAGGAATAAATGGAAGAACAGCGATATTGGCCGGCAGGGCGACGAGAGAAAGATTGCCCATCTTGTAAAGAATAAAAGGCATGACGAAAATATAAGCTGAGATAGTGATGCTGACGATGTCACGGAACCATTTCCATTTTATCCAAAGAAAATATTTTTCAACTTTGGGCGAAATATAAATTACTGCAATCGTCGCCAAGAATGATAATTGGAAAGAAACATCAAATGCGAGGATCAGAGGATCGAGCAGAATCATAAGCGCGCCCGCGAGGACGAGCGCCCGGCCGATATCATAATCGCGCCGAGTCGCTCGAGCGAGAAGCGCCAGAGCCGCCATGATCCCCGCTCGGACGGCAGTCGACGCTCCGCCGGTCATAATGATAAAAAGAAAAATAGAAAGGACGCCCGCGCCGATCGAAAAGTTCTTCGGCAGGAAAGATAATATTTTCATTATCCATTCGGCAACAATCGTCACATTGTAACCAGAGAGAGCGATGATGTGTATCGTCCCAGTATTTACAAAAGACTGCCGCAAGTCCTGACTGAAAGCAGACTTCTCTCCGAGGATAAGACCGCCCATGAGGAGCGATTCCGGGTTTGGAATGATTAAACCGATTTTATCCAGGAATTTTTCTTTGGCCGAAAAAAGTGCTCGCTTGATAATGTTGCCTCCATGCGAGACGATTTCAATTTTAGGATATTTCATCAAATACAATATCCCGTCCTTTCTCAAATAATTTACATAATCAAAAATTTTCCCCTGATCGGTTTTGAAATTCTCCGGCTTTTCAAGAACACCCGAAAAAGATATTTCATCGCCGTATTTATATCCGCCATTAATGTCTGCTGAAAGTAAAATTTCAGTTTTCTGTCCGCCTTCCAATACGAGAACAGTAAGCTTCAAATTATTTTCGCGCGCATCCGGCTCGTCGACGACTTGGCCCGAAAGTGAGACTTCTTGGTTCACGCGGGATTCAAAAACTTCCGGCGCAGGTGTGTCAGCCAAATGAAAACGGAAAACTCCCAGCGCGGCGCCGAGGAAAAATATCGAAAAAATAATCTTTTTATCTCGATTGAATAAAAAATCACCGCCATGGCGGGACAAGGAAAAAGCGAGAGGAATTATCGCAACAAAAAACAAAAATAATATAAAAGATGAACCGAGATCAAAAAAGGATCGAAATAAAATACCGATCGCAAAACCGAAAACTAAACTATAAAATAAGTTTGCCGCCGAAAAGTTTTTCATATTCTTCCTTTGTACCGTGAGCAAAGGTGATGTCTTTGCCTTCCGCAAATGAAGTCGCGATCACATCAGCCCGCTCGTTGCCCAAGTGCCCAGCGTGGCCCGGAACTCTTTTCCAAGAAATTTCTTGCTTTCTATTTTCAACTAAAAGAAGAAGCCTTTGCCAGAGATCTTGATTCATAACTACTTTTTTGTCTGCGGTTTTCCAACCACGCGCCTGCCAAGAGAAAATCCACTTGGTTATTCCTTTCAATAAATATTCTGAGTCAGTATATATCGTCGCCTCGCCGGAAACATTTTCGATCGCAAGCAAAGCCTCAATCGCTGCCGCGATCTCCATCCTGTTGTTAGTTGTCTTTTCTGCTTCTTGCTTGCCGATCTCTACAACCCTATCTCCTTCTTGAAACCAAATAACTACACCGAATCCACCCGGGCCCGGATTGCCGAGAGAAGAACCATCCGTATAAATAACGATCTTATCCTGTTTCACACCATTATTGTAACATAGAGAAGCGCAGACTTTTCTTATGAAATGCCTTGCGAGCGCGACGGCGCGAACACGAGGAATTTTTCAGTAGAAAAATATCCGTGCATTTAAGAAGAAAAGTCTGCGCTTCTCGTCTTAAAAAATATCCACAATCCTCAAACGAAGTTCCGGCCGGCCGCGGAAAAATGATTTTTCAAGATTGGCAATTAAACTTATTTTTTTGCCTTTCTCCAATAAAGTTTTAAAATTCTCCGGGGCGGAGAAAAAAGCAATTGCCCGGACCATATATCTATTTTCACTGGCAAAAGAAATTTCCAAATGATTTTTTTCTTTGCCGAATTTTTTTACTTCAACTATTTCAATATCTTCAAAAAGAAAAGTCGGCTTCGGGTTGGCCATGCCGAACGGCGCCATCTTCTCAATCAATTTATAATTCTGCTCATTCACATCTTCGAGAGATATTTTTTTGTCGACAGAAATTTCCTCATCAGAAACTTGTTCCTGCTCGATTTGATCATAGGCTTTCAAAAGTTCTTCTTCCAAGAAATGAATCTTTTCGTTCGAGACAGAAAAGCCGCCGGCCAGCTTGTGTCCGCCGAAATCAAGAAAAGAATCCTTTTTGGTGAGGGACATTAAGTTGACCAGATTCACACCGCCGAAAGACCGGCATGATCCCTTTATGATTTCACTGCCTTCCCTTCCCCAGACAAAAGCCGGACACTCATACTCCTCGACGATCTTCGAAGCGATAAGGCCCAAGATCCCAACGCGCCACTTCGGATTTCCAATAACAATTATTTTCCTGTCTTCCCTCTTTTCAAGCGTCCTATTTATTTCTTTTATCGTAGTCGCGACAAGCGTCTTGCGCTCGTCATTTAATTTTGCCAGGTGGTCCGCGACTTTTCCCGCTTCCAATTCATCACTAGTTGCAAGAAGTTCAAACGCTCTCCGAGGACTGTCCATCCTCCCCGCCGCATTCAACCTAGGTGCGATCATAAAAGTTATATCGTCTTCAGTTAAATGTCTCGGATCAATATTTAATTTGCTAAAAATTTTACCGAGTCCGAGGCGGCGATTCTTTTGCAAAACTTTCATCCCGTAATAAGCGAGCACTCGATTCTCACCCAAGAGCGGGACCATGTCGGATAAAGTTGCGATCCCGGCCATATCGAGAAGCCACTTTTCCCAGCCGGAATTAATTTTAAAATACTCTCCGTACTTCGCGACAAAACCTTGAACCAATTTAAACGCAACTCCGGACCCGCAGAGCATTTTCTCCGGATACATATCGCCTTCTTGTTTTGGATTTAAAATCGCGAAGGCTCTAGGCAATATTTCCTGAGGCAAATGGTGATCAGTAATTATGACATCGATGCCGAAGCCTTGAGCTAGAGCGACTTCATCGACATCGGTTATACCGAGGTCGACCGTGATCATCAGATTGACGCCTTCATCACGGAATTTCTCGATCGCACTAGAGTGTAATCCGAATCCTTCATTGTGCCGATCCGGAATATAGACAGAAAAATTCTCATAGCCAATTTTTTTCAAAAGATCGTGCAGGATCACACTGCCGGGAATCCCATCGCAGTCATAGTCGCCATAGATAAGGATTTTCTCTTTAGCTTCAGTCGCCTCAAATATCCGCACTGTCGCCTTCTCCATGTCTTTCATCAAAAGCGGATCATGCATATCTCTCTCATAAGAGGGATTTAAAAAAGTATCCGCTTGTTGAGCATCATTAATTCCGCGATTTGAGAGGAGGGTTCTTAAAAGTTCGGGATATCTTTCCATTCGAGAAAGTATATCACAAACTTATTGTTGACAAATTCAGTCTTTCAAGTAGAATACTCCTCAGACCCAAAAAATAAATAGTAACTTTAAAATTTAAAAATCATGACCAACACAGCCACTGACACCAGAATTACAGTAGAAACTGAAATTAGAACTAAAAATGATATTCTGCACGAAAGAGACAAAGAGAAAATTGAAAAAAAATTGAAAGAAATAAATATTGAAGCTATGGCTAAATATGAGGGAATTCCTGAAGAAGACATAAAAAGATCATTCAGACGTAACTTCTTGGATCCAACAAGGGAAAAAAGACTGACCCAAGAACAAAAGATAAGAATACGGGAATGTCAGGGTTTTTTTGATCTATGGATGACAGAAGTAGAGAAATGTTGCCTCAAAAATGATAAAGAAACATCAAAAGCTTATCGGGACAAAATTCAAATTTACATTAAAGAAAATTTTCTAAAATTTCCCCAAAATCTTATAGGACCAACTCTTACATTCCGGGAAAAAATGAGGTTATCAATAACTAACCCTATAGGTGACGGAGATCATGACATGGCGATAAAGTTTATTTCTAAACTTTATCCTAAATTAAAGTGAGCAAAAAAAAGCATTGTTCCCCCAACTACGGTTGGGGGATTTTTTTTGTGTTATACTTTTTTATATGGAAAACTGCATATTTTGCAAAATCGCAAATAAAGAAATACCAGCGGAAATTATTTATGAAGACAACGATTTTTTAGCCTTCCTCGATATCAATCCGCGCGGACCGGGACACACTCAAGTGATTCCCAAAAAACATTATCGATGGGTCTGGGATGTGCCAAATATCGGTGAATATTTCGAAGTGGTGAGGAAGATCGCCAAAGCCCTGCAGAAAACTTTTAATGAAGAACTCATCCGAGAACAAGTCTTCGGAGATGAAGTAGAACACGCTCATGTCTGGGTCTGGCCAAATATCTCCAATCACAAGGATAACAATTTCAAAGAAAACGCCGAAAAAATTCGACAAAACATCTAGCTAAAAATTACTTTAAAAATGCCTTGTGAGCGCGACGGCGCGAACACGAGGAATTTTTCAGTAGAAAAATATCCGTGCATTTCTAAAGAAATTTTTAGCGGAGTGCCTCTATCCCAGGCAAAGTTCCTTTAAGTAAAAATTCAAGCATCGCGCCGCCGCCAGTTGAAACAAAGAAGAATTTTTTTTCAAGATTAAGCTTTGAGACCAAATCAACTGTATCTCCTCCGCCGATCACGACTTTAGCTTTGCTTTTTGCGAGAGCCTTTAATATCTCCTCAGTCGCCTGTCCGAAACCGTTCTCATAGTTGCCCATCGGGCCGTTCATCAGAACAAATTTAGATTTCTTTATCAGATCGATCAGCATTTGCGTTGAATTCTCACCGATGTCTACAAATGCTTTATTTTTGACAACAACATCAACCGGTAAAATTAGCTTCTTATTATCCATCATTTTTTTTAAGCCGAAATTTTTATTGTCGACTAAAGACTTACTGACGTCGATTCCATCTTCTTTAAAAAAATTATTCATCAACGCTCCGCCGACAAATACTGCATCGGCTTTTTTAAGATATTTCTTAATCAACGGAATTTTAGTTTCAAATTTCGCCCCGCCCAATATAAACAGAAACGGATGAGCCGGACTTTCCGCCATTTCTAAATTTTTAATTTCAGCTTCCAATTGAAAACCGGCATAACTCGGCAGATATTTCGGCACGCCGACGATCGATGCATGTTTCCTATGACAAACTGGGAAGGCTTCGTTTACATATATGTCAGCCATAGAGGCAAGTTGTTTTGCAAAGGCTGAAGAATTGCTTTCTTCTCCTTTATTTAATCTTAAATTTTCAAGCAAGCAGATTGAAGCCTCTTGAAAATTTTTATCTCCGAGGGTCCCGCCCGATACTTCGGGAAGGGCGCAGGAGGAAAAATTTTGATGAGGCGAAGTGATAAATTTAGTTTTAAGAAATTTATTCAAATAATCCGCAACAGGCTTCAGCGTCGTACCGCTTTCTTTGTCGAGGTGAGATATCAAAATTATTTTCGCACCTTTTTTCTGCAAGAATTTTATCGTCGGCATTGCTTTCTGGATCCTGAAATCATCCAGTATCTTGCCATCTCGAATAGGCACATTGAAATCAACACGCACCAGCGCAGTTTTGCCTTTGATGTTTTTAATTTGCTTTAATGATTTCATTAAATTTTTTCAGATCTAGACTATCTCGGCCGACCAAAAATCCATTTACTCCCCCACCCATCGAAAACTCCTTGGCATTTTTAGGATGCACCGATCCCCCATACAAAATTCGAAGACTATTTACCGCTTTCACTCCATAAATATCTGACAAAACTTTTTTAATAAATATAACCATTTCAAGAGACTCTCCCGGCGTCGCTTCTCGCAAAGCCTTTTTGCCAATCGCCCAAACCGGCTCATAGGCAATAATAATTTTTTTCAACATGTTCCCTTGGACACCCCTCAAATCGATCATTAATTGATCTTTTATAAAACTTAAATATTTCATCTCCTCATCTCTTTCCCTTTCGCCGACGCAAAGTACCGGTATTAAATTAAATTTAAGCACTGCTTTTATTTTTTTATTTACTATTTCATCATTATCTCCGCCAGCCGTCAGATTTCTTCTCTCCGAATGTCCGATGATCACATATTTAACGCCAAGATTTTTCAACATTGGAGCTGATATTTCTCCGGTATAAGCACCTCCTTTTTCCCAAGAAACATCTTGGGCCGCAAGCGAGGCTTTTTTTAGAACTTTTTTAATCGCAGGTATAAAAACATATGGCGCTGCAATGATGACATCTTTAAAATCGCTCGCCTTGGCGATTCTAACCGCTTCCTTTTCAGTCGAAGGATTCATCTTCCAGTTGGCTATTATTATTTTTTTGGACATAGGCTATAATTTTTTTAATCTAAAGGCACAAAACGACTTGCGCGGCTGAATTTATACAAAGACGCTTGGCTGTTGGATTAGAATTATACAACCCTGCTCCAAACAATGAAATTTTTGTCGTACCGTTTCCACCAGGAGCATCTCCGATTGTAATTTTATTAGGAGAACCTTGAGACACTTTAAAAATCGATGGTCCAAGAAAACCGACCGAAAAATTTCCAGTAACAATCGCCAAGCCGCCAAGCTTGAACTGACCGGCTGGATTTACATTAATCGGCACATAAACATTACCGGAAGGAGCGGTTGAAAGCGGATTTGTCCAAGTAGCCATCGCATAGCTTGCGCCAACCGTCAAGATTAGGCCGAGGATTATAACTTTTGCTGATTGTAGAAATTGTTTTTTCATATTTTTTTTAATAAGATACCCAAGTTACTTTTACTGCACCGTCAGATCCCTTGGCTCCATAATTGAAACTAGCAGAATTACCAGTACCGGAACCACCGGAACCACCGGAACCATATGTATCAGAACCACCTGCGCCGCCTTGACCGGCACCCTTATTAGATCCATAACAATCTCCACTTGTGCCAGTTACGCCACCAATGTATCCTCCAGGACCGTTTGAACCATTTGATGAACCGGCATCTCCACCATGTACACCATAAGTACCACCAGCGGCAATCACAGATCCAAAAGTTGTCGCACCTCCGTCTGTACCTGCGCCAAACGGACTACTCAATGGTCCGCCTGTGCCAACCGACACTGAAATAATTTGGCCCGGTGAAACAGAAACAGTTGATGTCATACGAGGACTATGTCCTCCGCCTCCGCCGCCGCCGCCCCAACAAAGAGTAGAACCATGGCCACCATAACCACCTGAACCGCCGCCACCCCAAGCTTCAACAGTAACGCTATGAACATTCGCCGGGACAGTAAATGTCGTTGGGTGACTTGTACCTAAAGTACCTGAAGTAGAACCTGGAGTATATAACTGAAAACCAGGAGTTCCAATCGTATTTTTGTTTGAACCGCAACTTGCAGTCGTTCCACCGGCAATACCGACACAGGTCCAAACCCAGCCATCATGCCCGCTTGGATCTGATATAACAGAAGTAGCTGTCCCTGTCGAACAAAGATTTGTTGTAGGCGCTGGCATTGAAGTTCCTTGCGCAGTATTGGTTGCCGGTTGTCCAGAGGCTGAACCGCATACTCCATTGACTGGTACAGGACACAAAACAACTTGTCCAATCGAAGTTATGCAGAGATCCTGAGGTGTTGCATTAGTATGATTTAAGCTGACTCCATTGGCCCCTGCTCCATATAGTGAAACTTTTGTATTGCCGGATATATCTCCGATTGTAATTAAATTAGGAACAGGAGGAGTAGCTTGAAGGTTGGCTTGTTTTACTTCAAAAACTGGTGGTTGACTGACAGAAAAATTTCCCATAAGAATTCCCAATCCGCCAGCCTTTAACTGATTTAACGGGCCTTCATTAATAGGCGCGGGTACATTGCCTCCAGCCGGAAGTGAAGCTGGTAAACTCCAAGAAGCACCCACGGCATAGCTTGCGCCAACCGCCAAGATTAGGCCGAGGATTATAACTTTCGCTGATTGTAAGAATTGTTTTTTCATATTTTTTTTTAATAAGCTACCCAATCTACTCTGACAGCACCGTCAGATCCTTTATCTCCATAATAGAAACCAGGACCGGGAACAGTCGCACCCCGACCGCCAGCCCCGCCAGCACCATATCCCGTCCCAGCACCGGATCCGCCGTGACCAAAGGACGCACCGGATCCATGACAATCTCCGCTGGTACCATTGCCGCCACCCGGGCTTCCGCCTACACCCCAACTACCATTCGCGCCAATACCATTTGAAAAAGATGGTTCAAAAGAATCTCCACCCTTAGTAGCGGTTGTAGGCATATTTCCACCATCAGCATGTACTATCCCAAAATTTGTCGCTCCCCCCGGATGGCCGTCTGTATTGCTTGTTGCTCCACCTGAGCCAACCGATATTGATGAAATAACTTGACCCGGAGTTACAGGTATATTTAATGTCACTTGACTGCCGCTGCCGCCTCCGCCGCCGCCTCCGCCCCAACAAACATTTCCGCCAGAACCGCCTCGGGCGCCAGAACCGCCGCCGCCCCATGCTGTAACATTTATACTGTGAACATTTACAGGTACTGTAAATGTTGTCGGATGACTTGTACCTAGACTACCTGAAGTAGCGCCTGGGGTGTATAGCTGGGAACCGGGAGCTCCGATCGTATTCCTATTTGAACCGCAGCTTGCAGTCGTCCCGCCAGAACCAACGCAAGTCCACTGCCAAGAATCATGGTTGCTTTGATTTGGAATAACGGCAGTAGCTGTTCCCGTCGAACAAAGATTTGTTGTCGGTGCCGGCATTGAACTTCCCGGAGCTGTATTTGTTGCAGGTTGTCCGGATGCCGAACCGCATACTCCATTGACTATAACAGGACATAAAATAACTTGTTGCTGTTGTCCGACGGCCGCGATGCAAAGACGCTGAGGCACTGGATTGCTATGCTTCAACTGATCCCCATATAGAAAAATTTGCGCATCGCCTCCTCCGCCCAAAAATCCACTGACGTAGGCATTACCGATTTTAATTACATTATTAGAAGTAGGATTAATGACAGGAGTATTAGCTTTGATTACTTGAAAAGCCGGATTCCCAAATAGACCACCGATAGAAAAATTCCCTATAAGAGCCAGTCCGCCGATTTTCCACTGGTCTGCAACGCCTTCATTGATCGGCTGTTCAGTGTTGCCGCTAGTAGGAGCGGTGGTTGGAGGTGTCCAACCACCCATCGCAGAGCCTACACCAACCGCCAAGATAAGGCCGAGGATTATAACTTTCGCTGATTGTAAGAATTGTTTTTTCATTTGATAACTGGAGCAATTTACTAAATTATATCACGATACTAAATCTCCTGGAATATTGGCGTTGGTGATGGTAATGGTTGTGGCGGTGGAACAGTATTTACAGCACATGGTGTGTCTAAAACTGGTGAAGAGACAGTAGAGGCTGAACCATTAACACTATCTGTGCAAGTTAAAGAATATGAGGTTCCTGGGCCTGGGGTGGCATTTGTGACATATTGAGTCTGATTTCCTCCTGGAGCAGTTAACCATCTTTGTCCATTTGAAGGAATTGGGGAAAGTCCTGAACAAGAGCTACCAGAAGTAATACTACTAATCGTCAACTTGAGATACCCTTTATGGTTGTAACATCCTGAATCCAAAGTGATACTTGGAGAACCAGGTTGAGGAGGAGTTGTCTTAGCCGCTGTGCAAATTTTATCAGTATGACCTACACCTGAACCATCGCATTTCCAAGTCCAAAGATCTGGGCTTATACCAGTGCCTGTTAAGCCTGGAGGTTGTTTAAGCATACTGCCACCCGTACAAAGATTGGCAAGTGGAGGTGTCGAAGAGAATGGCCCAGACAAACAAGCTCCGTTGATTACGGATGCTATCGTACAATTTGGTGGTGTACCTGAGTAACCTGCTGGACACACTAAGGCTATCGTACAATTTGGAGGCGTACCCGAGTAACCTACTGGACACACTGAGGCTATCGTACAATTTGGTGGTGTACCTGAGTAACCTACTGGACATAGCGGAGGCACTGGCGAAACAGTAACATGGGCAATACCGGTAAGTTGAGTATTGTTCGTGCCAGTACATGTTAATTTATAAAGATTAGGTTGATTACTTTGTGTTTGATCAGGCGTAATTCCCGATTTACTTCCATTTGGAATAGTCGTAATAGCGCCACTATTCCATGAAGCTGAAGATGGAGTTGCAGCAGCACCGGCGGTACAATTTAAAACATTTGTAGTTACCCAGGTTAAATTGACATTAGTATTTGGTGGAACGGTTATATTAGTACCATGGTTAGAAAAATTTCCAGCCTCAGAAGCTGTTAAAGTAATAGTTGGTGCAAGTGGAGGGACGATAGTCACCTTTGCATCAAATTTAACCCAACCTATAACATCACTACCCCAAGCATAATCCGAAAGATGTCCGGTTGTAGTATTCATAAGAACGCCAAAGTTTGATCCCTTCAGACTTATCCAACCATCCCAACAACCATCGTTAAATGAATCACTGCTAGGATTACTAGAACAATGAGGATCATTGATCGCATTAGGAGCAACAGCCCTCGCCCAACCGGAAACAGGCACAAGAAAACCGCCTGTACCTAAAGTATAGGGTGCAAAATCAACTTTTGCCTGACAGGTTGGATTTGCAGAATATGATGGACAATTAGTAAAACCGCCAAATTGTATCCAGCCGATATTTGAAGACCAAGCATAACCCGTTAGAACGCCGGTTGTCATATCCATAGTGACTCCGTAATCTGTTGGTGATGGTTGGATCCCGGCAGTATTCGGATCAGTATCATTTGTCGCATTAAAACTGATCCAGCCGATGTTTGAAGACCAAGCATAACCGGAAACATTATCAGTTGATGATGCCTTAGTCTGTGAAAGAATACCCAAAAAGCCAAAAATTATTATAAAAACTGGCAAGGTGTATGAAAATATATTTTTTTTACTCATTATTTTATTTTTGGCCTAAAGATTGCAAAATTTGCATTTTTTGTTCTTCCGTTAATTGGGTTTGATCTTGTGGTCCCGAAGAAGTATTACTTAAAATTTGTTCCTTCTCTTGATCGGTTAAATTCACACTGGGTGATTCGCCAAGTTGTTTTAATATATCGAGCTTTTGCTGTTCTGTTAGTTCACCAGTTTGAACCTTAGAATTTTGATAGTTCATATAGATCAAGGCGAGCGCGGAGATCACAATAAGAACAATTACAACGTAAAAAAACTTTTTGATTTTTGTCCGCCAGCTGGCGGATTGATTAGAATCCATTTGTTTATTATAGCACTTCAAGTTTTTATCATGATAAAACAAAGTGTGGATAACATTTAAATGATATAATTCAAACATGAAAATTATTTCTTGGAATGTTAATGGCCTGCGAGCGACGCACAGGAACAGCTATTTCTTGCCTTTTATTAATAAAATTAAGCCAGATATCCTCTGCCTGCAAGAGGTCAAAGCCGAACCGGAGCAACTGCCGGAAGAGATTCGCAGTGTAAAAGGATATTATTCATATTTTTCACACTCCAAGGGCAGGAAAGGTTACAGCGGCGTCGCTATTTATTCTAAAATTGAACCAAAGAAAGTCGAATACGGCATCGGCATAAAAAAATTCGACGATGAAGGCCGAATACTTGTCGCCTATTACAAAGACTTTATACTCTTGAATGTTTATTTCCCAAATGGCGGAGGCGGACCAGAGCGCTTGGCTTATAAACTTGAATTCTATGATGAATTTTTGAAATTTATTGATAAGCTCAAAAAACAAGGCAAGTCTGTTATATTCTGCGGAGATGTAAATACTGCCCACCAGGAGATCGACCTTGCCCGGCCGAAAGAAAATAAAGACAATACCGGCTTCCTCCCGGAAGAGCGCGCTTGGCTCGATGAAGTCGTAGCGCACGGCTACACCGATATCTTCCGACATTTTTATCCTGATAAGCGCGATGCTTATACATACTGGGATATGAAAACCTTCGCCCGTGACCGCAATGTCGGCTGGCGCATAGATTACTTTTTCACAAACTCTAAAATCCTACCCGAAGTGAAAGGAACCAAGATTCTAAATGATAT
>JAHFNP010000001.1:0-22769 GCA_023267245.1 Candidatus Nomurabacteria bacterium | reverse complement strand
CTATGGTTCGGACCACTGCCCTATTGTGCTTGAATTAAAATAGTTTTATTTGCTTTTATTGTGTTTTAGTGTATAGTTTGGGCAGAAAAATTTGTTGATTTAACATTTAAAACCCTACAGCCCATGAACGCACGCAAAACAGCCCCCTTTGAGATTGTTGAAGTAACTCCACAAACGATTGATTACAGTGAATTACCAGATTACCTTTTATTAATAACAGCCATCAAAAAAAACCTAAGAGAAAAATTGACCGAAGATGCTAAGGGTCGGCAAAAAGAAGGTGTTGATTTTTCTATGATCAAAGTTAACTATAATAATTTTGAAGACAAATTTAGATTGGAAGATTGCCTCAAAGAAGCAAGCAGGGGTAAATTAAAATTAGAATCAGCTAATATTTCACAGCCTGTTCTTTTCACTCCAAACTTCTGGGTGTCCTTATTTCACATATTCTCAGGTATGAGAATTATGATTATGGAAGAGCCTGCTGAAATGAGAGATGGTTTTCGTGTGTATTTAGTCTATGAATTCGGGGTTGGAATGATCATTAACAAAATTAGTTATGTTAAAAAAAGTGAAATTTTTCTGGGCAAAAAACCTCTTTATATTTTAGCCAAAAAAAAAGTTGAAGTTGATCAGACTGCGGAAATTATTGACCAACTTTCTGCTATTAATACTGCAAAGATTGCGGAAGAGCGTCTTCTGGAAATCGAAAAAAAGATTGAAATACCAAGAAGATTTCATTCAAATAAATCTATGTCAGAAATTTCGCATGACTTGAAGGGAGTAAAAGTAATAGCTATAAATGCTGTAAATGAAAAATTGAGAAAAAGAGTGGACGAAGTTGAAAATACTTTATGTTCAAAAAGAATCCAAACAGTTTCTTAACTCAAAAGCAAAGCCCTCCGATATTAATCGGAGGGCTTTTTTTTATTTCACCCCATATCTTTTGCGTATTTGGACTAATTCCTCTTGTTCAGTCTCGTCTTTAGCTTCCTTGCCGGCTTCTCCGAGAGCTCGGAGGTCTTTATCAGATAGTTTAGCGAGTTCCTGGACTCGCTTTTCAAGATACTCTTCAGTATTGATATTAGGGTCTTCTAACGCTTCTTCAAGCAAAGCATGCAAAGTCCAACCCAAACGCGGACCGGCCTTTTCTCCCGTAATTTCCATAATTTTATTGCCATCCATTTTAAGCATGCCGACAGAAACTGGCGCCCGCATAGCTTCCTCTATCATTGACTCATATTTACGCAGGCGATACGGTTCTTCCTTCGGCCGGCCCATGCCGACTCGATCGCAAATACGGACATTCATCAGATCCCAGACAAGTTCCGGTCCGACATTTTTAACCAATCTTCTAACAGCCGAAAGAGTGATCTGGTCCGGATCAGAGAAAAACATATGATAACGAACGAGTTTCACAACAATCTCAATCGTCTTTTTTGAGAATTTTAAGCGTTCCAATACCTTTTCTGTCATCCTTGCCCCGACGACTTCATGCCCATAAAATGTATATTCCTTTTTCCCCTTGCCAGGCGCGGCTCGCCTAGTTTTTGGTTTACCAACATCGTGAAACAAAGCCGCAAGCCTTATTTCTAAAGGCCAATTCTTTTCAGCCGCGTGAGAAAGGGCGTGAAGCAAATGCTCCCAAACATCATAAATATGTTCCCCTTTTTGTTCTATGCCTATTCCCTCTTCTAGTTCCGGAATAATATGCTTTAAAAGACCCAATTTATTAAGTAAAACAACTCCAACCGCCGGACTCGGCGACATCATAATTTTTATAAATTCATCTCTTATTCTTTCAGCTGAAATCTTAGCAATTAGGCCTGAATTCTTCATAATTCCCTCCATTGTTTCGTGTGAAACAGTAAAATTCAGTTCCACAGCGAATCTAACCCCCCGAATCATGCGTAAAGCATCTTCTTTGAATCTTTCACCTGCATCCCCTACTGTCCTTAAGGACATGTCCTTTATATCTTCTTGTCCTTTATAAATGTCCTTAATATTACTGGTTAAATCCATAGCCATAGCGTTTACGGTAAAATCCCTTCTCTTTAAATCATCCTCCAATTTAGAACTAAATTTTACCTCATCCGGATGACGAAAATCTGAATATTTTGCTTCAAGCCGGTATGGTGTTATTTCTACAATTTTAAGTTTTTCATCAGTTGTTTCCTCGTTGACTATAGCTACTGTTCCAAAGTTATTTTCATAAACAGTTTTTGGGAATAATTTCATTATCTCTTCCGGTTGCGCATTTGTAGTAATATCCCAATCTTTCGGGATCCTATTCATAATCAGGTCTCTGACGCACCCGCCTACCAAATACGCTTCAAAGCCGCCTTTTTCTAAGGTTTTCAATACATCAACTATTTCTTTTGGAATGGAGTTTATATTCATTATCATCTATACATGTAGATTATAGTATATAAATCATTTTTTCATAATTTATACTATGTGTGTTAACATATACCAACGGTTGGTTGAGTTGATGCGCCCGTGGTGAAATGGATATCACAACGGTCTTCGGAACCGTTATTTCAGGTTCGAGTCCTGACGGGCGCACAAGATTTATAATTTGTTTTATAACGATTTATAAATTATAATGTATTTCGTTTAGCGAAAGCGGGTATGGTTTAGTGGTAGAACACGTCCTTGCCAAGGATGAGACGGGAGTTCGATTCTCCCTACCCGCACATATAGAATATTTGTCCAATATGTTTATAAATGTCTTTAACAAAATTGGGATTAGAAATCCTTTTTAAATAAAGGGAAAACATTAACGACTACGTATATCTGTGGATAACCGTGTGGATATAGTTCATAAAAGACACATTTTTTGACCTTTATATAGAGCAAAAAGAGTGACGTATTGTCAAAAAAATCGTTATAGAATAAGCATTTTTTGACAAATATCTGACAGTGTTTTAGTTATTCACTAATTTATGTTTCACGTGACACTTTTTAATATGTTTCTCGTGTAACATTCATTAATTCAATATTGATTATGCCAAAAGTATTCACATCTAAATCACAAAAAATAGGGGAATTAGGTGAAGATATTGCTTGTAAGTTTCTCATGAAACATGGATTTTCTATAATTGAGAGAAATTACACCAAAAAATGGGGTGAGATAGATATTATTGCCAAGGATAAGAAGGGTTTACACTTTATTGAAGTTAAAGCAGTTTCACGTGTACCAAGCAAAGGAATGGATAACTACAAACCAGAAGATAATATTCATCCATGGAAAGTGAAAAGATTGTCTAGGGCAATACAGACATATTTACTCGAAAGGAGAGTGCCTGAGGGTGAAAATTGGCAATTTGATATCTGTGCGGTTTATTTGGATATGGTTGATAAAAAGGCTATAGTAAAAATGTCGGATAACATAATTTTATAAATTTTAATATAATCAACATCATATGATAGAAGGGAATCCATTAGGCATAGGTAAAGAAATGAACCAAAGTAGCGATAAAAAGAAAAAAATAAGTCCGTTAAGTGTTGGGTACCGAAATGATAAAGATCAAGATATTCCAACTAAAAGAAAATCAAATATTGAAGAAAAAGAAACAGAAAAAGATCCCATCGATTTAGATTCTGAGATTAAATAATTTAGAAAAAAAAATACAGGATTGTTTTTGAATTAAAATATGTTAAGATGCTTAAATCGGGGTGTGGTGTAACGGCTAACATTCCTGTTTTGGGAACAGGCGACTCTGGGTTCGAATCCCAGCACCCCGACATGAAGCGATTGATAAGGTAAATCAATAATAGCGTATCAAACATTGAGGATATTCTATATATTGCGGGATTAGTTAAATGGTATAACTTCAGTTTTCCAAACTGATGTTGAGAGTTCGATTCTCTCATCCCGCACAAATGTAAAAACACCCGACCTATATATAGGTCGGGTGTTTGCTCTACTGATTCCCTAAGTAAGTTTTCAATAATTTACTGCGTGAGTTGTGACGCAATCTCCGAATGGCTTTTTCTTTTATTTGTCGAACGCGTTCACGCGTAAGATCAATTTTTACGCCAATTTCCTCCAAAGTCAGCGCTATTTCTCCTTTTAAGCCAAAATAAAATATCAGTACTTCCGCCTCGCGACTGCTGAGCTTTTTAAGAGCGCGTTCAATTTCCCTTTTCAATGATTCAAGTATCAAATTAAAATCAGTCTCAGGGGTACTTTCCTGTTCCAATACATCATATAAATTACCCGCATCGCCACCTTCCCCTGAAGAATGAAACGGCGCATCCATAGAAACATGCCGGCCACCAGATACACGCATTGTATCAGCAACCTTGTCCTCGGAAATTTCCAGAATGATCGACAATTCCTCTGCCGTTGGCTCCCGTTCAAACTTTTGTTCCAGTTTTGAAAATGCTTTGTTGATCTTGCCAATAGAGCCAATTTGATTCAAAGGCAAACGCACAATCCTAGATTGTTCAGCTAAAGCTTGAAGAATAGACTGACGGATCCACCATACGGCATAAGAAATGAATTTAAATCCGCGGGTTTCATCAAACCGTTTTGCGGCTTTGATCAAGCCGAGATTGCCTTCATTGATCAAATCAGGCAGACTTAGACCTTGATTTTGATATTGTTTTGCTACTGATACAACGAAACGCAGGTTAGCTTTGGTTAACTTTTCCAAAGCAGTTTGATCTCCGTCTTTTATTTTCTTTGCCAGGATAACCTCTTCCTCGGCTGTAATTAATTCTTCTTTGCCAATTTCCTGAAGATATTTATCCAGGGAGGCACTTTCACGATTCGTGATCGATTTACTTATTTTTAGCTGTCTCATGGAATTTAGGAATTAGACTGTTTTCAATGAATTTTCTAACCGCAGTATACCATACTTATCTAAAAATTAAAAGGGCAAAAAAAACACCCCGACCTTGGTCGGGGTGTTTGAATTTGTTTGTTTTACCCCAAATGTTGTTTTAACAGATTACTTTTTTCTGGTTTTTTCAAATGCCTGATAGCCTTGTCTTTGAGTTGCCTCACGCTTTCAGGTAAAATACCCATTATTTCGGCTACTTCATTCTGTGTCTTTGACTGCAAGAAAAATAATTTCAATACTTTAGATTCATTCTCGGGAAGAGTATCCAAAGATCTTTTAATATCACGCTGCAATGATTCGTGCAATAAGCCGGATTCAGTGTTCGAGTCGCTATGAATAGAATCATGATGATCCTTAAATTCAGAACCGCCTGAGTGAAACGGAGCGTCCATAGAGACATGGCGATCCTCAATCCTCTTTGATTCTTTAACGTCATATTCTGAAATTTGAAGCTCTAATGCAATCTCTCCAGCACTAGGTTCTCGTTCATATTCCTGCTCCAATTTAGGGAATACTTTGTTGATCTTGTTAATAGAACCTTGTTTGTTTAACGGTAGACGCACAATGCGAGATTGTTCCGCTAGTGCTTGAAGAATCGATTGGCGGATCCACCATACAGCATAGGAAATAAATTTGAATCCGCGGGTTTCATCGAAGCGTTTTGCAGCTTTTATCAAACCAAAATTGCCTTCATTGATCAAATCCGGCAGACTTAAACCTTGATTTTGGTACTGTTTTGCCACAGAAACAACGAAACGTAGATTGGCTTTGGTTAATTTATCCAAGGCTACCTTATCTCCATCTCTAATTTTTTTTGCCAATATTACTTCTTCATCGGCTGTAATTAATTCTTCTTGATTGATTTCGCGAAGGTACTTTTCTAACGAAGTACTTTGACGATCCATAATTTTTTTGGTCATTTTAAGCTGTCTCATGGGCTGGGGTTTTTGGGGATTAATATTTCAAAGAAAATAAAAAGCTATGCGACTTCGCATAACTATACTTCCAATAAGATACTATATCTATCTAAAAATTGCAAATCAAAAATCCCTCGGTAGTAGCCGAGGGATTTTTGCATAAAATATTTATTTTACTGCGTCCTTTAGAGCCTTTGAAGCGCGAAATTTTGCCGCGCGACTAGCTGCGACTTGGACAGCTTCTCCAGTTTTTGGATTGCGAGCCATGCGGGCCGCTCTATCCTTAACTGAAAAGATACCGAAACCGGCAACTGAAACTTCTTCACCCTTCTTTAATGTTTCAATAATCGTATTGACTATAGAATCGACAACCTCTTCAGCTTGGACTTTTGTCCCGCCGAGTTTCTGATGTACAACATCAACTAAACCTTGTTTATTCATATTGATTTTAAAAGATTAAATGTTAATTCCGACCAAATAATTTATAATGACTTGCCTAAAGTATATACAAAAAACCCTTAAAAATCAAGCATTTCATTGTTTTTCAAAAGGCTATATTAATCTGATAAAGAAATCCACAAGCATAATTGTATTGGATTGCTTCCATATTTTTATAATATTGGTATAATATGGGCATTATTAAAATTAATGTTAATTAAAAAAAATATGGCAAAAATGACCAAAGCTCAAGCTATCAGCACACTTGCTGAAACACTTGGAAAATCAAAGAAGGAGGTTACTGAGATGGTAGACGCTCTCGTCGCTCTCGCTTATTCAGAAACTAAGAAATCAGGTGAATTTACCCTTCCTGGACTAGGCAAGCTCCTAAAGAAAGCACGAGCTGCTAGAATGGGTAGAAACCCTGCTACTGGCGAGCAAATCTCAATCCCAGCCAAGACAGTCGTCAAATTCCGACTAGCCAAGGCTGCGAAAGAAGCTATCCTCTAATAGATCGTTGTCTGCAGACAATCATCTTAATCAAAAAATACTCCAACCTGGGTTGGAGTATTTTTTATTCTAATTATTTTATCTTGCGTATTCTATGACACGAGTCTCTCTGATCACCGTGACCTTAATTTCACCCGGATACTTGAGTTCTTGTTCGATTTTAGCGGCAATATTGCTTGCAAGCTTCTTTGCTTCCAAGTCGGTTATTTTCTCCGGAGTGACGAAGACTCTAACTTCACGGCCAGCCTGTAAGGCATATGTTTTTTCGACGCTTTCAAAGGAATTTACGATTGCTTCAAGATCTGCCAATCGCTTCAAATAATTTTCAACAGAATCGCGTCTTGCACCTGGACGTCCGCCGGAGATAGCGTCAGCAGTCTGAACGATGACCGCTTCGATCGTTTCATACGGATAGTCTTCATGATGGCTCTTCATCGCTGTAATAACGCGCTCATCCGCACCGAATTTCTGAAGTATTCTCATGCCAATCTCAATATGAGTACCTTGGACTTCATGATCGAGAGCCTTGCCGATGTCGTGGACCAATGCGCCGGCTACGGCGATATTTTGATCCGCGCCGAGTTCCGCGGCAAGCATCCTGGCAATGTGTGCCATCTCGATCGAGTGCTGAAGCACATTCTGTCCATAACTGGTACGGAAATACAGGCGTCCTAAGATAGTTAGGATTCTCGGATCAAAGTTGAATACGCCGCATTCATACGCCGCTTGTTCTCCTTTCTCTTTAATAATCTTATTTATCTCTTCCTTGGCTTTAGCAACCTCTTCTTCAATCTTGGCTGGCTGAATACGGCCGTCTAGAATCAAATTTTCAAGAGCGAGTCTTGCAACCTGTCGGCGGATCGGATCAAACGATGAAATGACAATTGCGCCGGGAGTATCGTCAACGATCAGTTCAACTCCGGATGCTCTTTCAAAAGCCCGAATATTTCGACCTTCCTTGCCGATTATTTTACCCTTAATATCATCAGAGGGGATAGCGACATTGGTTGTCATAAGCTCGGATGCAGTCGAGGAGGCCAATCTCTGAATCGAAGTCGCGAGTATTTCCTTGGCCCTTCGATCGAGCTTTTCATGGCTCACATTCTCGAGTTTTTGCATTCGAACCAAAAAATCTTCATCATATTTTTTCTCAACTGACTTAAATAATTCTTCTTTAGCCTCAGTCTCAGAAAGTCTAGCTACACCCTCAAGTTCGGCATATTTTTCTTTCTCTAAATTATCAACTTTTTCCTTAATCTTTTTTATTTCTTCAACCTTGAGCTTTATATTCTCAACCTCCTTATCAATATCTGACTGGCGACTATCCAGAAGCTCTTCTTTTTTAATAAGACGCTCCTCAGTCTTCTTGGACTCGACTTGTTTTACTTTTTCTTCCGCATGAATCTCTTCAGTTCTCTTTTCAGCTTTTTTCTTGGCTTCATCGACAACTTCTTGGGCCTCTTCTTTGGCCGCGATCATCATCTGTTTGATTTCAAGCTCCATTGAGCCCTTTTTACCTAAAGAGATAATCAACCTCAAGTAATAGCCAAAAACCGCGCCCACTATGAGGACACCTGCTAGAAGAAGTATTATTTCTAAACTCATAAGCTTTGACGCTTATAAGAAAACACCATTAAGACTTTTGAATTTTAGAGGATTGCCGTTCGGCAAATATTTTCAACATTATCGTTTATTTTTCCAATTTTTGAGCCTTTAACAATCATTTTTGGTATTATTCTCGTAAGCTTTGATTAAATTTGATAAATTCATTTTCAACTTCTTCACTCTACCACACACCTTAAAAAACTCCAAATTCAATGAATTTGGAGTTTTTTAAATTTAATTTGAATTTATTTTACGGTTTTGGCTTTGGAAATGATTTCATCGATCAAGCCATACTTTTTAGCTTCGTCGGAAGTCATAAAGAAATCACGATCCGCATCTTTTTCAATTTTTGAAAGCGGCTGGCCAGTATTTTTAGCAAGAATTTTATTAATCCTGTCTCGAAGTTTCAAAATCTGCTTAGCGGTGATCTCAATATCAGAAGCCTGGCCTTCAGCGCCACCGTGAGGTTGGTGAATCATTATCTCTGAATTCGGCAAAGCAAAGCGCTTGCCGCGAGTACCACCGGAAAGAAGAAAGGCTCCCATAGACGCTGCTAGTCCGACACAGATCGTCGATACATCCGGCCTGATGTATTCCATTGTGTCGTAGATCGCAAGTCCGGCTGTAACAGAACCGCCAGGGGAGTTGATGTAGAGTTGAATATCCTTCTTTGGATCTTTATTGGCCAAGAAAAGAAGCTGGGCAATGACAATGTTCGCAACATAGTCGTCGATCGGACCAGCAAGGAAAATAATATTGTCTTCCAAAAGACGAGAGTATATATCGTAAGCTCGCTCGCCAAATTGTGATTTTTCTATAACTGTTGGTATTAACATAGTTTTTATTATATATAATTCTCTAATAATTGAAAGATTTTCTCATTTTTCAAGATATTTTCTACATAAGCTTGAGCCCTGTTTCGATCAGCATCCTTGTACATATCCATAATCCGTCCAACTTCTTGTTCTATATCTTTCTCATCGATCTTAATATTCTCTGCGTCGGCAATTGATTTCAAAAGAAGTTCCAGTTTGGCTCTTTTTTCAGCCTCTTTTTCCCATTCTTTTTTCATCTCTTCCTCAGTCTTATTCAAATGCTTCATATAATCTTCAAATTTAAAGCCTGAATTTTCAATATCAGTCTTAACCTGATGAAGCATTCGGTCGAGCTCACTATCAATCAAAATCCTAGGCAAATCAATATCCGTCTTATCCAAAATAGCTTCTATAATCTTGATTCTTTGCTTTTCTTTCTCTTTATTGTTTTTTTCGAGAGCGATGTTTTCTTTTATTTTAACTTTGAAATCTTCCATATTTTCAAAATTACCCAAGGATTTAACAAATGCGTCGTCAAAAACAGGGAGGTCCTCTTCTTTTGTCTCATGGTCATGATCCTTGTGTTCCGATCGCATTTTTCTAATTTGTAATATAGATTTTTCAACTTCATCATCTGATACTTCTACCTTTTCTACTTTTTTATTTTTATTTTCGACGCCGGCAACTTGTTTATAATCTGGAAGCTTCACTAGAGGCAAAATAGATGTCTTTATTTTGAATTCGAGCGGATTCCCTCTGCCTAATTTAGTAATCGCTATTTCAGGCCGGCCGATCGCGTCGATTTTATTATCAATCAAAATTTCCGGATAGGATTCAGACAAAAATGTCTGAGCCATTTCTTCCAATAAAGAAATATCGGAAATATTTTTAATCAAAACATCTTCGGGAATATGTCCTTTGCGAAAACCGGGCAATTGCATGTTCACACCGATATTTTTTAAAGCTTTGGATTGGTACTTTTCAAATTTATCCCAAGGCAAAGATCCTTCGATCTCAACCAAACTACCCTTTAATTTGTTGGTTTTTATTTGCATTTAAACAGTCTACACCAAAAACCCCGTACATCAAAATGTACGGGGTTTTTGTATTTTTTACTTTTTTACAAACCTTTGTCTAAACTATTCACATCCATACCGTTCAGATCTTGTTCAATGCTTGCAGTTGAGCTAGCTCCGGCTACTGGTTGAGTATTTTGAGCATTTGGGATTTGATCCTGTATTATTTTATTCTTAACACTAGTCTTCCAAATGTAAATTCCTCCGAGAACAATTATGATAACGATGATGATTGAGCTGATTAAGGCGCTGTTTGATTTTTGTTCCATGTTTTTTCTTGTCCCTCCATAGCTTCAGCGACGGGGGATTAATTAAAGCTAGTAATTATTCGGCTGAAGTTGAAGTGGTTTCTGATTTCTCTTGATCAAAACCCTTCAAAATTTTAACTGCCTCAACTAAATCCTGATGAGATTCTTTGATTAGATTTTTCACATCATTAGCACCTTGTTTGATCTTTTGCCAATTTTCTACTGTAACCTTCAAGTCAGTAGTTGGAATCAAAGCCTTGATTTCAGCCAGCTTGGTTTGTGCTTGACCTAATTTAAGCTTGGAATCAGAGAGATATGTTTCAGCTTGAGAAACATCTTTGCCGGCTGTTTTTAATGCAGCGATTCTTGCAGCAATGCGATCTTGAATGCTTGTAATATTTTTAACCGCTGCCACAAAGCGCCCTGATAAAATTTCTTCGGCCTTGCCTCGAAATTCACTTCTTTTTTCTTTAATATTGGCTTCAAAATCAGCCTTTTCAACTTTTAACTTATCTTCAAAATCTTTCTTCTCTATCTTTATATTATCAAGAACTTCTTTCTTTTTAGCTTGAAATTCTTTTATCAAGGACTCTCTTTGAGCTTTAAGCTCTTGAAGTTTTTGAGTCAATTCAGATCGAAGATTGGAACCTTTTGGTGCAACCTTTTCAGTGCTATTAACTTCCGCGAAAGCCAAACGACCGCCAACAAGTACAAACAGTGCCATCATTAATACAAAATTAATTTTCTTCATGCGATTCTGCAGAATCGTGTCGCGTACTGTCCATTGAAACGCGACGCTCTTCTAATTTATTAATAATAAATTCGACTTATTTTAGCATTGTGCCAAATTTCTCTTGATATATTTTCTGTCCTAACAGAACGGCATCTTTGGCAGCCTGCGCGCCTTCGTATTCGCCGACTATGACCTCTTTATTCTGAAGCTTTTTGTAAGTTGCAAAGAAATTTGCTATTTCCTTAAGGGTATGCGCATTTATTCCTCCCAAGTCGGTGACGGCGTCCCATCTCGGGTCATCTTTCGGCACGGCAATGATCTTTTCGTCCGGTTCGCCTCCATCAATCATATGCATAATAGCAACAGGGCGAGCCTTTACGATAATCCCCGGTAGAAGGGGATATGTCGTGAGCAAAACGACATCGAGCGGATCATTGTCGCCCCAGTAAGTCTGAGGAATAAAACCGTAATCAAAAGGATAGTCTTGGGAAGTATGCATAACCCGATCCAAGGCGATCAATCCGGTTTCTTTGTCGATCTCATATTTATTTTTAGATCCCTTATTGATCTCAACAATTACATTGACGACCTCTGGAGAATTTTTACCTGAAGAAATATCGTGAAGTAAATTCATAATTTTTATTTTAGTTTATATATTATTATTCTAACTCTTTTTCTACTGTTTGAGAAATAACCGGTTCTTCTTTAACCTCTTGCACTACTACTTCTTCCGGATTAACTATCTCCTCGCCGCCAACACCTTTAATATCGATCTTCCAGCCGGTAAGTTTAGCTGCCAAACGGACATTTTGCCCACCCTTGCCGATCGCTAAGGATAATTGATCATTCGCAACCTCAATCAAAGCCTTATGTTCATCATCTTTAAGTGTAATATCTAGAACTTTAGCCGGTGAAAGGGAATTGGAAACGAATTCTTTCGGTTCCTCGGACCAAGGGATTATGTCTATTTTCTCTCCGGAAAGTTCGCTCATGACTGTCATCACTCGAATGCCTTTTTGGCCAACGCAAGAACCGACTGGGTCGATATTTGCATCATTAGAAAAAACAGCGATCTTTGATCTAGAACCCGGCTCGCGGGCAACGCTCTTTATTTCTACTACACCACCAGCTATTTCCGGCACTTCGATAGAAAAAAGATTTTTCAAAAATTCCGGATGGGTGCGGGAAAGGCGCAAATTTATGCCTCTTGGAGTCTCTTCTACTTGGTAAAGATATGCACGGATGCGTTCACCACGGCGATAATTCTCGCCTCGGATCTGTTCGTCCGGAGGCATAATACCGACAGCTCGCTGAAAATCGATGAAAACATTGCCTCTTTCGACTTTCTGGATGATTCCACTGATGATTTCTCCTTCTTTTCCGCCGAATTCACCGACGATTGACTCTCTTTCAGCTTCGCGGATTTTCTGGATGATGACTTGTTTAGCAGTCTGGGCGGCAATTCGGCCGTAGTCGTCTTTGGCTTCCAAAGGAAATATCACTTCTTCTTCCAAACTAACTCCCTTTTTTATTTTCTTCGCGTCCTCTAACAAAATGTGCTTTTCGGCGTTAAAACGAATGCGCTCATCTTCAGAATCTTCTGGAATTTCTTCGAATTCTCCATTTTCATCAGGCATTCTGACAATCGTGTCATCCACGACGATTTCTACTTGAGAAAACTAAGGTTTACCGCTATCAAAATCGAATTTGGTTCTTATAATTTGGTCTTTTTTACCGTAATCTTTCTTGTACGCGGCGGCCATGGCGAGCTCAATCGCCTCGATAATCTTTTCTTTTGGTATTCGGCGCTCTTCTTCAAGCTGTTCAAGCGCGGATTTCAATACTTTTAGGTCTAACATATATTTATTTTGTTTAATTTTCTAAAAAAATAGCCCGTTTCGAAACGGACTAGTAATACGCACATAATACTCCTTTTACCAATAAAGTCAATCAAAATAGCAAAACCTCCCCTAAAAGGGGAGGTTTTGCTATGCTAATCTTAATAACTTAATTGTTTTCCTGCATTATATCAGCGCAAGTTATATAAATATTTCCACTTGTAATAGAATCTAATGGACCATTTACAGCAAACCCATACATATTATTGGAAACAGGGCCATTCATAGAAACTCTCAACTGAGAACCTGGATTGTTGTATAAAGAATACCCGCCCCCTAAAAGAACTTTATCATTTGGACATGTTGAATAAACTTTTGCAGATTCTACTCCAGCGAATGTTGAGGCCACAAAAGGCGTACTAATCCATTCAAAATTTACCAATTCATTATGATGACCAGATGTCGGGGTTGGAGTTGGGGTAATTACGGAACCATTACATGCCAATCCAGTCGTTGAGCTATATCCTGAAAATGAAGTGCAACCCGCTGGAAAAGATGATTGTGAGCCATTACATGCTAGCCCTGTAGTTGAACTGTAACCTATGTTTGAAGTACAACCTGCTGGAAAAGATGTTTGCGACCCATTACATGCTAGTCCGGTCGTTTGGCTATATCCTGAAAATGAAGTACAACCTGGAGGAAAACACGCCTGACCTGTTGTTGAGCTATAAATTTCACCATTTGAACAACCATTATCTGCTGGTGTTGGAGTTGGATAAACCGGCGTCGGGGTTAGAACTGTAGGTGTTGGTGGAGTATATGTTGGCGTAACTGGTGTTGCCGCTGTTGCCGTCACTTTTACTCCGATCGCAGTTTGAGTAGCGGAATCCAAAACACCGGTTTGTGGAATGTTTACTTGTGCTTGATATTTACTAACAGCATCAGTAGTTAAATTACCGTAGTAACCCGTGGTTATATTTGGAGGTAAAATTAATAATCCTTTATCTATCAATATCTGTTGAACCTTTGCCACATCAGCCCCTTCCGCACCAGTAGATAAAACTGTAGTAGTTGATCTTGAAGTCGTTTGTGCTTTAGTTATGAATGGGAACGAGACCAGCAATCCCAAAACCGCGAGTGATAAGAACATTTTTTGATATTTCATATAATTTCTAAATTTGATAATTACTAATAAAATTAAGCCTTTCCATTATATCACCCCCCCCCCCGCAATGCAATAACATATATATAGAAACTATCGGCTATGGAACTTTTTGTGTACCTCTCTTAACTGTTTGTCGGTGACATGCGTATATATCTGAGTCGTGGCGATATTAGAATGGCCGAGCATCATCTGAACCGAGCGGATATCGGCGCCGTTTGAAAGCAAATCGGTCGCAAAGCAATGCCGGATCACATGCGGAGTAACTTTTTTGGAAATGCCGGCTACGGTCGCGTAATGCTTGACGATCCGTTCGATTGACCGGCGCGTTAAAGCGCTGATTTTTTTACTGCTCGTCGGGTTGTCGACTTGGACAAAAAGCGCTTCTTCCATATCCTTCCGTGCAGCTAAATAAGCCTTGATCGCCTCCTTGGCGGCATCTGAAAGAAAAACTACTCGGACCTTGCCACCCTTGCCACGGATCGAATATTCATCAATGCTTAAATCAATATCACTCATCAAAGAACAAAGCTCTGACACGCGAAGTCCGGTAGAAAATAAGAGTTCCAAGATCGCTTTGTCTCGAAGCGACTTAATATCCTGCCCCTTGGGCGCCTGCATAAGCCGCATCAGTTCTCCAGAGGTTATCAGATCTAGAGAACGCTCGGGGACCTTAGCTAAATCTATTTGTTCCGCAGACATTACCTTGATTCCTTTTTTGGTCAGGTATTTTAGAAAAACTCGGAGCGCTATCATGTAGTAATTTTGAGTTTTTTTGGAAACTGTTCTGCCGGTGGCGCGGTTGTTGCCAGTCGCCTGCCTATTTAACCAAAGTCGAAATTCTCTCACTCCAGAATCTGTGATGTCTTTCGGGGAAGATATTTTACCAAATTCAAAAAAACGGGAAATATAATGGTCATAATTTTCGATTGTCCGCAAAGCACTGCCTTTTTCAATCTCCATATGCTCTAAAAACTGCCGCTTTAGTTTTTCAATTTCTGATGCCATTCCCAAATTATACACCCTTCCAAGTGTCGCACAATATAAACAGAATCCATCAGAACACACATCCTTGCAAAAAATAGGCATTTAGGGTAATATGCAAAATATGTTAGCTACAAAAAAGAAACAGGCAGTAATAAAGAAAAACCAAAGGCACGATACCGACACCGGCTCTTCCGAAGTCCAAGTGTCTATTTTGAGTGAAAAGATCAACGAACTGGCCTCTCATTTAAAGAAACACAACAAAGACAACCACTCCAGAAGGGGTCTTATCAAGATGGTCGCTGACCGCCGAAAGCATTTGAAGTACTTGGAAAGAAAAGACAAGACTAAATACGACGCTCTCATCAAAAAAATTAAGCTAGGCTAAATGTCCATAATAAAACACAAAGAGCAGAGAGTTGGGGTCTTCATTGATACGCAGAACCTTTATCATACTGCTAAAAATTTATATAAAAGAAAGGTCAATTTCGGCGCTATTTTGAAAGATGCCGTTGCCGGACGCAAACTAGTCCGGGCGATCGCTTACCTCATCACGACTGAAAGCGGCGAAGAAAAAGCTTTTTTCGAAGCGCTGGAAAAACTCGGTATTGAAACTAAATCTAAAGATTTGCAGATATTTGCCGGCGGTGCTAAAAAAGGCGACTGGGATGTGGGTCTTGCGATCGACGCTGTGCGCATGGCGCCTAAAGTTGATGTGATTGTGATTGTTTCCGGCGATGGCGACTTTGTTCCTCTTGTTGAATATTTAAAAAATACCTGCCAAGTCGAAGTCGTAACCTTTGGCCGGTCCGCTTCAGCCAAGCTCAAAGAAGCCACCGACGACTTCCTTGATCTAGACCAAAACTCCCGCAAATATCTGATCGGATTTAAATAAAAAAAACACCTCGTTCTAAATGAACGAGGTGTTTTGCAAAAGTAAGTATTTTTGCTAATGTAAAAACATGAAAACCAAAGAATATTCGATCGAGATCGGCGGGAAAACTATGACCGCTATTTTTTCAGATTTAGCGGAGCAGGCGCAGGGATCAGTGATGTTGAAATACGGCGAGACAGTTGTCCTCGCGACCGCTTGCATGTCAAAAGACAAGCAAGCCGGCTTGGGATTTTTTAATTTAACAGTGGATTATGCTGAGAAATTCTATGCCTCCGGCAAAATTCTAGGATCTCAATATGTTAGGCGCGAAGGAAAGCCTTCAAATGAAGCGATTCTCGCATGCCGTGTCATAGATCGAACCCTGCGTCCGCTTTTTGATCAGAGCCTCCGGCACGCAGTGCAAATAATCGTGACTGTTATCGCTTGCGATGATAACGACCCAGCCATGCTCGCGGTCAACGCCGCTTCGCTCGCATTAGTCGTCTCAAACATTCCTTGGCGAGGACCAATAGGCTGCGTGCGCATAGGGAAGTACGATGATAATAGCTTAAAAATAAATCCTTCGACAAATTTGCGTGCGGAAGAATATCCTTATAAATTCGACCTGACCGTCTGCGGAAGGGAAGGGCACATCAATATGATCGAAGCAGCTGCAAGACAGACAAAAGAAGAAGAATTGGCGGAGGCGCTCGCAATGGCGAGTCTTGAAATCACAAAACTGGAAGAATTCCAGAAAAAAATCATCGCGGAAATCGGCAAAGAAAAGAGAATTATAGAAAAAGAAAAAATCTCCGATGAGTCCGTCGCATTATTCAATGAAAACATCCTGCCCAAAATGGAAGCGGCAATTTTCTCCGGCCCGGGCAAAAAAGAAATAGATGCGCTTCATAATGTCTGGAATAAAATGGTAAAGGAAAAATTTTCCACCGCTACAACAGGACAAGCAACTAGAACAGATTTTGCCCTTGAAGATGATTTGTTTGATGATACTGAAAATAATTTCCTTCATGAAAAAGCTATCAATGAAAATAAACGCGCCGACCTGCGAGCGATGGACGAAGTCCGCGAACTTTACGCGCAGGCCGGCCGGATTTCAAATGTTCTTCATGGATCCGGCATTTTTTATCGCGGAGGCACTCATGTTCTATCAGCACTGACTCTTGGCGGACCAGGAGACAGGCAAGCGGTGAATGGCATGGATGTGACAGCAGAAAGAAGATTTATGCATCACTATAATTTTCCGCCATTCTCTGCCGGAGAAACGGGTCGCTCTGGATTTACAAATCGCCGAGAAATAGGACACGGCGCGCTCGCCGAGAAAGCGCTCGCGATGGTCTTGCCGAGCAAAGAGGAATTCCCCTACACAATACGCATTGTTTCTGAATCGATGGCTTCAAACGGCTCAACTTCGCAAGCGTCCATCTGCGCGTCGACCCTCGCTCTGATGGACGGTGGCGTGCCGATCAAAGCTCCAGTAGCGGGTGTCGCGATGGGATTGATGTATGAAAATGAAAATAAATATAAAATTCTGACCGATATCCAAGGACCGGAAGATCATCATGGCGACATGGATTTCAAAGTAGCCGGCACAAGAGACGGCATCACCGCGATCCAGCTCGATGTGAAAGTAGACGGCGTGCCGATAAAAATATTAGCTGAAGCGATGATCCAATCAAAAAAAGCTCGGCTGACAATTTTGGATGCAATTGAGCGTGAAATATCTTCACCTCGAAAAGATATTTCACCAAACGCGCCGAAAATCATCACGATTAAAGTGAAAGTTTCTCAAATCGGCCTCGTGATCGGCCCGGGCGGCAAGACAATAAACGGCATCAAAGAAAAAACCGGTGCAGAGATAACAATCGAAGACGACGGCACAGTCTACGCGACCGGCAAGGACGGTTCAGCCGAACGCGCAATACAAATAATCAGCGACTTAACGCATGAATATATGCCCGGCGAAATGACTAAAGTTGAAGTAGTTAAAATCATGGACTTCGGCGCATTTGTAAAAATCAATCAGACGACTGAGGGACTTGTTCACATTTCAGAGATTGCCCCCTTTAGAGTTGATAAGGTTTCTGATATTCTTAAGGAAGGAGAGATCGTCCCGATCAAAATAAAAGGAACAGACGAACGCGGACGACTTAGCCTCTCAATTAAAGAAGCGGATCCAAATTATGCCTCAAGCAAACAGCCAAAATAATCTAAACACTGAATTGCCTAAGGAAAACAAAAAAGTCATGAGGACTTTTTCAAAAGACATGGCAAAAATGATCCAAGAAAAAGGTGGTGAGGCTTTTCGAACTATCCGGGCCGAACAAAAAGTAAAAGAAGAAGAAATAAAGATTGAGAACCACGGGGCAAAATTGAATTTGATTTTTATAATTAGTGGGGTGATTTTAATATTGACCAGTATTATATCTTTCTTTAGTTTTGGGAAAAATAAACCAATTATCCAGCCGGGTACACCGAGCAACGTGATCATCTTTTCCGATAAAGACCAAGCTATCGATATAACTGCTTTGTCAAAAGAAAAATTCTTGAATCTCATCAATCAAACCGCATCAGCCAGCGGATTAAAAGAAGGAGAAATATTAAATATTTCTTTGATCGAAAGAACTGATCTAGGCGACCAAAAGGATAACCTTGATAAATTCCTTTCTCTTTTAAAAATCAATCTTCCGACCGCCTTAAAACCTTATCTCGATAAAAATTACATGTTCGGCTTTTATTATACAACTGATCGCGAGCCGTTCTTGATCTTAAAAGTGAATTCTTATCCGGATGCTTTTACTGGAATGACCGCATGGGAAGGTAGCATGTTAGAAGATCTGCATGAACTATTTTTAATTGATTTGAATGCTGAAGGTATTGATCTTTCAAAAAAAAGGTTTGAGGACGATGTAATTGCAAATTATGATTCACGAGTTATAAAAAATGGCGTCGGTGAGACAATTTTCTTCTATACTTTCCTTAATGATAAAACTATCCTGATATCGAGAAGCGGGGAAACATTGAGCGAAATAGTATCTCGGCTTGGTTCGCCTAAAACTAAATAAAGTGATATTATAAAAATATGACAATAAACATAAAAATAAAAGAAAAGTTGGAAATGGAAAAAAGTGTTTTACTTGAAGAGATGAAGGGGCTCGGCCTAGAAAACAAACAAACCGGGATATGGGAAGCTACGCCTTCAATGGAAGAAACTGCAAAAGAGGCGGACGATAACGACATGGGTGATCATGATGAAGATTTTCTGGAGAAAGCTGCGACTTTAAGACCGCTTGGAATCCGCTTGGATGAAATCAACAATGCTTTAAAAAAAATTGAGGACAATACTTACGGCAAATGCGAAATTTGCGGCGATGACATAGAAGAAGACAGACTCGAAGCCAATCCAGCCGCCAAAACCTGTAAAAAACATCTTTAATTAAAGATTATTAATTAAAAATTTAAAAATATGGCTTTTGCAAGAGTTTTCTCAGCACAAACACATCTGCTTAAAGGTCAAATCATAACCGTCGAAGTCGACACCTTCCGCGGCCTGAATGCCTTTTCGATTGTCGGCCTGCCAGACAAAGCCGTCGAAGAAGCCAAGGACCGAGTCGGCTCAGCGATCAAAAACTCCGGCTTTACTTCGCCTAAAAGCTTGAATCAGAAGACAATCATCTCACTCGCACCGGCGGAGATCAGAAAGGAAGGGCCTTATTTTGATTTGGCGATCGCGCTCGGATTTTTGCTTTGTTCGGGTGATATAAAATTTATTCCAGAAGACAAAATATTCCTCGGAGAACTTTCACTGAATGGGGAATTAAAACCCGTGCGCGGCACTTTGTTACTGACTCAGACTGCCAAGAGCAAAGGCTTTAAAGAAATTTTTGTGCCACTTCAAAATGCCGAAGAAGCAGCCTTGATCGACGGCATCACCGTCTACGGCGTCAAAAACTTAGCTGAAGTTATCCAACACTTAGATGCGAAAAAATCTAATAAAAATAATTCAAGAAAAATAAAACCTCAGCCAAAAACAGAAATTAAATTTTCTAGTGAAGAAAATGTCCCGATCGATTTCTCGGATGTGCGCGGCCAAGAAGGCGCCAAGCGGGGACTGGAGATCGCAGCGGCCGGTGGCCACAATATCGCTATGTCCGGCCCGCCCGGCACAGGCAAGACGATGCTCGCGCGCGCCTTTTCATATATATTGCCAGCCTTAGACAAAGAAGATGTTTTGGAAATTACTGGCATCCATTCAACTGCTGGAACTCTCGAAGGGGAGCTCATCACGACGCCACCCCTGCGCTCACCGCATCATACTTCTTCCTACGTTTCGATAGTTGGCGGCGGGGCGACACCCAAACCAGGAGAAATAACACTAGCGCACAAAGGCGTGCTCTTTCTCGATGAATTTCCGGAATTTGATAAAAGAGTAATCGAATCGCTCCGCCAACCGCTCGAAGATCGGGTCATAAATGTTGCCAGAGCGAAAGGGGTTGCCCGCTTTCCGGCGCAATTTATTCTGATCGCCGCGATGAACCCTTGTCCTTGCGGGCACTTGGGCTCCAAACAAAAAGAATGCGTTTGCCGACCGGCAGATCTCGCGCGCTATCAGCGGAAAATTTCCGGACCGATTATAGACCGAGTAGATATCTGGCTCAAAGTTGAAAATATCGATTATGATAAACTTTCCGATAAAAATACGGGATCAGAAAATACCAAGACGATAAAAGAAAGAGTGAGAAATGCTCGTAAAATACAAGCTCAAAGATTTCAAAATCTTGGTCGAGCTATAAAAACAAACAGCGAAATGAATGTAAAAGACTTAGACAAAGTTTTGATTAGCGACAAGGTGAAAGATATTTTAAATCAAAGCGCCCAAAGACTAAACCTTTCCGCTCGAGCCTATCACCGCGTCATCAAACTCGCCCGCACGATCGCCGACTTGGCTGGCACTCCCGAAATAGAAGTTCCGCATATCCTCGAAGCGATTCAATACAGACCAAAAACAAATTAGATAATAAAAAGCCGATCATAAATGATCGGCTTTTTATTATCTAATTTAAAATGGATTTTTGGCTCCGCGGATTTCAAAGTGCAGATGAATTCCAGTCGGTCCTTTAACTTGTCCCGTATTGCCCATTCGGCCGATAACTTGGCCTTGACTTACATGATCGCCAACACTAACCAGAGTCGCGCTCAAATGTCCGTACCAAGTTTGTGTTCCATTTCCATGTTTCAATACAATATAAGAGCCATAACCTCCATTCCAACCTGAACTTCGAGAAATAATGACTTCGCCATCAGCTGAAGCTAGGATATTTGCGCCGTAAGATGATGCTAGATCAACACCATTGTGGCCATGAATTCCCTGAGTTCTTATACCACCGACAATCGGGCGCATATAATACCCTTCATATGATGCACCACTGTAGTTTGGTTTTGGAGTTTTTGGAACTGAAGGTGAAGATGTGGTTCCTCCATTAATTTCTCCGTCAGGAATAATTATTTTGTCTCCAACGGCCAAGTTGGTTTGTTCGGTAATGTCGTTAAATATAAAGATTTCATCAATGTCACCATTGTATTTTTTAGCGATGCCCTTTAAAGTATCTCCGCTTTTAATGGTATATTCGACACCTGAAATAGGCAAAATCAGCAAAATATCACCTTCCTTCAAAGCCTGACCTTTCTTTAAATTATTGGCCCAGATAATCGTGTTCTGAGAAATACCAAACATCTTGGCTACTCCGGGGATAGTATCACCACTCCTGACTGTATAATTAACATCTTGATCAGAAAGATATTCATCTTTTATGTCCGCAGCTGTTCCAAGGGGGCCTACTTGCGACAAAAGAGCTGAATGATTCTCTATTGTGATATCGCTACTATTTTGCCCAAAATCACGATTAGGGGAAACTGTTGCCTGCATAAGGGTAAGATTTTGAGAATTTTGGGAATTGCCGATCAAAGCATCGGTTTGCGCTTGGGCGGTAGCTATCGGCGTAAAAACCAAGGAAAATAAGGCCAAAATAGCAAAAATAGACCCCTGAGCTGGAAGTTTCATAAATAAATTCTTTGACTGACCTTTCAAAAATGAGACAGAAAAAAGGCCCGTTTTTTTGTTTTTAGATAAAATAAAGCTAATTTAGGTGATTTCTCGATCTTTTCTCTATAAAAGGTTACAGGGCGACCAAAAGGTACTGTAAATCTAGAAAAAACCAATAATCGTTACAGGAATTCATCATTTTCAGGGTAAAATGCTTTATTTTCAAGCATTTTTTCGGAACAATCGGAAAATCTGTGTACTCTTAATGGTATCAAAAATAGGGGGTAAGTCAACGAGGTAAATAGACAACTGTGGATATCTAAGATAAAGTAAATAAGACATGAGTAACCTAGAAAATCTAAACGAGAAGCAGAGAGAGGCCGTCTTGCACAAAGACGGTCCTCTTTTAATTATTGCCGGGGCTGGTGCGGGCAAAACCAAAACGATTACTCACAGGATAGCCAACTTGATCAAAGAAGGAGTCCGGCCGGAAAATATATTGGCGATCACTTTTACAAACAAAGCCGCAAGCGAAATGCGCGAGCGGACATTCAAGCTCTTAAGGGAAGCTCAGTTGCATTCAGGAAGCCTTGCGCAGACCGTCGACAGGTGCACATCATTATCCGATGTGCCTGACGAGTCGAGCAGAGAAAATTTT
>JAHFNP010000005.1:9584-18895 GCA_023267245.1 Candidatus Nomurabacteria bacterium | reverse complement strand
AAAATAAAGCGAACCTCATCTTTTGTAAAATAAGCTTGAGATAAGTTTTAAGATCCAAGTTCTGCCCGGCTGCAGTTCTGACTGCGGTAAATCCTTTTTGAATATCGCTGTCGACGATCGCCTCAATAAAATCATTGACCAATGTCCCGCCGGGCGCGCCGGTTACTCGTTCGATTTCTTCTAAAGTTATTTTTTTACCTCCTGCCTCGCCGGCAGGCGGGTTTGAAAAGCTGATGATCTTTTGGACGATGCCGAGAGTGTCGCGGAAAGATCCGTCGCCGAGGAGCGCGATGAGTTCGGCGCCGGCCGAGTCGAGCATATACCCTTCTTTTTTAGAAATATCCAAGACCAAGTTTTTCAACATTGCCTCGGTCGGCTTTTTAAAAATAAAAGTCTGACAGCGGGAGATAATAGTCTCCGGCAGTTTTTGCAATTCGGTCGTCGCCAAAACGAAAACGACATGCGCCGGCGGTTCCTCGAGCGTCTTCAGGAGAGCGTTGAAGGCCTCCTTAGTGAGCATGTGCACTTCGTCGATAATATAAACTTTATACTTTGAATCAAAAGGCGAAGTCCGGACCGACTCGCGCAAATCCCGGATATCGTCGATTCCTCTGTTCGAAGCGGCGTCAATCTCATAAATATCATTTTCCGAAGAACCGAGCTCGCGCGCCAAGATCCGAGCGATCGAAGTCTTGCCCGTCCCGCGAGAACCAGCAAATATGTATGCGTGCGAGATATTACCGAGCTTGATCGCGCCTTCAAGCACATCGACGATATTTTCCTGACCCAAAACATCTTTAAATTTACTCGGCCGGTATTTGCGATATAAAGCTATTTCTTGCATGGAGGTAGTATAACAAAAAATCCGGAAAATAAAAAAACCGATTCAATTAAAATTGAATCGGTTTTTCACTCACAGATTTATAAACCTTGCTTAACATTTCTTTCTGATCTACTCATTTCCGGTAAACTCAGCGATGGCTCTTTAAGAAATTTTAAAAAATCATCTTCTATCTTGTAAAGCGACAACGTCAGCAGATAATGCTCATAGTGAGCATAAGTGCTCTGTTCTCCCGGCTTAATTTCATCCGCCTTATCACCCATTTCTTTTATTTCATCGTTGCATACTTTCATCGCATACTTCTTGCGTTCTTCCACATTTTTCATTGCAACTTCCAACAAGAGCAGTTGTTCATTGTTTTCAGCAAGAATATTTTTTATATTCTGATAATTTTCGTCTATCCTCTTTTGGGATTTAAGGGCAAGATGTTCTGTTCTTTTCAAGTGGTCCATGGCGGTAAGGTTTAGGGTTTAACTTAACAATGAATTATTCTGCTCGAAATGATACTACACTTAAATCTTATTGTCAACTAGAAAATCTTTAATTATTTTCTCTACTTCCCCGGCGTTTTCTGTCTCCATCAATTTCACCCGAAGTTCCTTGGCCCCATCAAAGCCGTTCACATATGCCTTGTAATGCTTCTTCATCACAGCAAAACTTTTAAATCCCTTGAATTTTTCCTCAAAAAGATTGGTATGTTCGATTAAAACTAAAAGTTTCTCCTTAAGCGAAGGAACATATTTCGAAGAGCCTTGCACAGCGCGACTGGCGCGAGCAGAGAAAATTTTCAGCAGAAAATTATTCATACTCTTAGGAAAATGTTCCTTCGCGGAAAATAACCACGGATTGCCGAAAATTGCCCTGCCGAGCATCACCCCGTCACAGCCGGAGACTTCCGACTTTTTGCGCGCGTCTTCCAAGTCGGTCACATCGCCATTGCCGATGATTAAAGTATTCGGCGCAAGCCTATCCCGCATCTCGACTATTTTCGGCATTATCTCCCACTGCGCCGGCACGAGGGACATTTCTTTTCTTGTCCTTAAGTGGACAGTAAGAGCCGCCAGATCTTCTTTCAATAATTCAGGAAGCCAAGATTCGATTTCAATTTTATTGTAGCCAAGCCTTGTTTTGACCGAGATCGGCAAATTTGGCGCGCCGCGCTTTGCCGCTCTGATTATATCTATCGCAAGCTTTGGGTTTTTTATCATCGCCGCGCCGGAACATTGCTTCTCTATAGTCTTATCAGGACAGCCCATATTTATATCAAGGCCGTCAAAGCCAAGTTCTTGGACCAAGGCGGCCGCGCCTTCCATTTTGTCTGGATTCGAAGAAAAAAGCTGAGCGACGATCGGCCGTTCATTTTCGTTGTATTCCAAATCTCTCAACAAAATATTTCTGCCGGCGCTCATAAGGCCGTCCGCGGATACGAACTCGGTCCACATCACATCCGGTTTTCCATACTTGGAGATAACGGTCCTGAAAGCCGCGTCGGTCACATCCGCCATCGGTGCCAAACAAAAAAACGGTTTATTCAATTTTGTCCAAAAATTTTGCATATGTGAAGCTGAAGAATATTTTCTGGAACATTGCGCAGGCCGACGGGCCGAGCATAGCAATTTTCCAGTAGGAAAATATGCGCGTTCTAGAAAATATTACTTCAGCGAAACTTATATAACTGGGTACAATATAAATCCTTCGTTCGGTTGAAATGAGAGCGAACTTTCATTTCTCCCTCACTTGAATTTATAATATACCTTATCATTAAATCTCAAATCTATATAAAGAAGGTCATTATACTTGGCTCGAAACATTGAAGCAAACGGTTCTGAAGATAAGGCGGAACTTAAGTTCCCAGCGATTTTATCGATATCATTATCCTTGCTAAAAATAATCTTCGGCCCAACCAAGCCGGCTGAACCTTCCAAAACCACCTCATAAGTTGAATCACTTTTTATTAAAACAAAAATAGGCTTATTTGCCGGGATGATTGTTTTAATAGAATTATAAAAATTAATTATTTTACCAAACTCGCCCTCGCTCAAGATATTCGAACCGATCGGCGACAGGCCTTCTCCTACACCGCCATAAATTTTGAAATAAACACTGCCGGAAAAATACGGCGCCGTATCGAAAATATACCCGCTGTCATCCGTAAAATAACATTTCTGAGCGATAGTATCTTCCGATAAGCCGTCGCACCAGATATATTTCCCTTCGCGTTCAACGACGCTCGCTTTGATCGTCCTAAGGTCAGTCAATTTTATTTCAACACTCAATATTCTTTTTAAATTGGCGAGGAGCGATTCTTCTATCCTTTTTTTCGATACTAGGAAAGAATTGCTTCGAGCAAAAAGATGAAAATAATTTCCGGCAATTTGTTCTCGGATCACAGACTCGATCTGACCGGTTTCTATCACGCTGTTGCCGACAACTTGAATATTTTGAATATTTATTTTTTTAATTTTTGTCGCGAAAGAAAGGCCAACAATAAGCACAATAAATAAACCGAATATAATCATCATCTTGCGATAAAGAAGCTTGCGACGCTTTTGCCGAATCTCTTTTATTCGAGGAGAATTTAAAATTTGGCCACGCATATGATTTTGCAAAATCACGTCGCGTAATGTCCATTGAAACGCGACGCATTATAATTATTTTTTGATAAAATCCTTGCCGATATACTTTTGTAGAACCTCGGGTATTTTTATAGATCCATCGGCTTGCTGGCAGTTCTCGACGATGCAGGCGATGATTCTCGGCGTAGCAACCAAGGTATTGTTCAAAGAGTGCGCGTAACGCGATTTATCATCAGTGTCTTTATATTTGATATTCAATCTTCTTGTCTGGAAATCATGGAAATAAGAAGCTGAATGAGTTTCTCTATATTTCTGCTGAGTCGGCATCCAGACTTCAATATCGTATTTCTTGACCTGTCCGAGACCTAGATCCCCGCCGCAGTTCACAACTACTCGATAATGAAGTCCGAGGGATTGCACGAACTCTTCGGAATTTTTTAAAACTTCTTCATGATATTTAACGCTCTCTTGATGATCTGCTTCGCAAAGAATAACTTGCTCCATTTTGAAAAATTCATGCACGCGGATAAGGCCCTTCACATCCTTGCCGTGCTTGCCGGCTTCCGCCCGGAAACAAGAAGAAAATGCGAGGATCTTTTGTGGCAGTTTTTCTTTCGGCAAAACTTCGTCCATAAAATAACCCATAGTCGGCACTTCAGCCGTCCCAGCCAGATATTCATTCTCACCGACTTTATACAGATCTTCTTCGCTTTGCGGAAGCATGCCGGTCCCGACGAGCGGTTCTCGGCGGACAAGAGACGGAGCGATCATAAATTTATAACCTCGAGCTGTGAGGAATTCGACAGCGTATTGCCAAAGGGCCATCTCGATCTGCGCGCCTTCATTCTTTAGGAAATATCCACGGAAACCGGAGACCTTCGTACCCCGTTCGAAATCCACCAAATCCAAATTTTCCATCAGCACAATGTGATCTTTCGGTTCGAAATCAAATGCAGGTGCAGTGCCCCACTTTTTGATCTCTTGATTGTCCGCATCGTCAGTTCCTTCCGGCACGGACATATCGGGAATATTCGGCACTTGGAGCATCAAGGCTTGCCACTTCTTCATAACTTCTTTCAACTTCTCTTCTTTTTCTTTAAGATGTTCTTTGAACTCGCGCATGTCGGAGATCAACTGCTCGCGCACGGTCGCGTCAGTCGTCTGGCTTATTTTGTCGGTGATCTTATTTTGTTCCGCTCGCAAGTTTTCAACCAAAGACAGGTGTTCCATCCTTTCACCTTCAACTGAGATCAATTCATCAACATTAAAATTGATGCACTTCTTGCGGGCTGCTTCGCGGATCAAATCCGGATTCTCTTTTATAAATTTTATGTCCAACATTCTATTAGTATACAAAAAATGATAAAATATACAAAATGAATTCAATTAGGAAAATATCAAAAGAAGAATTTCCGAAAAGCCTGCTTGAAATCCCCCAGCCGCCGAAAGAGCTCTACATCATCGGCGAGCTGCCTCCAGAAAATGCTATTTATCTGTGCGTCGTCGGTTCGAGAAAATTTACTTCATACGGCAAGGACGCCTGCCAGAAATTGATCGACGGCCTCCGAGGCTATCCTATTATCATCGTCTCCGGCCTTGCGATGGGCATCGACACATTCGCGCACCAAGCCGCGCTCAAAGCCGGACTCAAAACAATTTCTTTCCCGGGCTCGGGGCTTTCCGAAAAAGTCCTGCACCCTCAGATCAATATCAGACTGGCGAAAGAGATAATTGAGAGCGGCGGCTGTTTGATCTCAGAATTTGAACCTGATTTCAAGGCGGCGCCGTGGAGCTTCCCGATGCGCAATCGCCTGATGGCGGGGATTTCTAAAGCTGTCCTAATAATAGAAGCAGAAGATAAATCCGGCACTTTAATCACCGCGCGGATGGCAACCGACTACAATAGAGATGTTTACGCCGTGCCGGGTTCGATCAACTCGCTCAGTTCTAAGGGGACCAACAGCTTGATCCGCCAAGGCGCGACGCCGATCACCTGCGTCGACGACCTTCTTCTTGCCCTCGGCTTTGAAGTTAAAATAGACGAAAACAAACAAGCCAAGCTTTTTGCCGATTGTTCGCCGGAGGAAAAAGAAATACTTGATCTCTTACGCGAACCGATGTCTCGAGATGAAATCATCCGAGAACTCGGTTCCCCGACTCCGGAAGTCAACGCCATGCTCTCGATCATGGAAATCAAAGGCCTGATCAAAGAAGAAATGGGAGAGATCAGAGTTAATATATAAATAAAAAAAGCAATCCGGAGATTGCTTTTTAAATTTTTTACTAGGCCGCTAAAAGCTTATTAAATTTTTTTTCCCAATTCTTATTGTCTTGCCATTCATAACCTCTTGATTTTAAAAAAGGTTTTATTTCCAGCATATCACTTTTCGAAACTTCATCTTGATGAAGTTTCGAAACCTCAGGAAATAATTTTTTTAATACCGGTGTTGCATACATTTGAACAACTTTATTAAAATCGCGCGGCACATAATAATTAATTCCGGGAAATAATACACCTAGAACTGCTATCATAAAAAAATTTTGTTTATATATTTCTGTTAATGATGGATGGTGCTCATTTCTTATAAGCGACCAAATAAGGGCTTTTTTGATTTTCATAGTACAGGGGTTTAGCGATAGATTTAACCAAATTTTTTCTAGGCGATATACTACTATAAAATAGCATTCTGTCAAGACAAATTTGCCAAAAAAACGGATTTCGTGTAATACTTGGTTTTGATATGAAACTTTTAATCGTCGAATCACCTTCAAAAGCAAAGACTATTGAGAAATATTTATCCGGAGACAGCGGGGACTTCACCGTGCGCGCTTCGGTCGGACATGTGCGCGACCTGCCGAAAAACAACAAACAGGCTATCGATATAGAGGCCGGCTTCGTCCCCCATTATGAGATCTCAAAAGGCAAAGAGAAAGTCGTGCACGAGCTTCAAAGCTTGGCGGAAAAAGCAAAGGAAATATTGCTAGCGACAGACCCGGACCGCGAAGGAGAAGCGATCGCTTGGCATATCGAGGAATTATTAAAAGAAGACAAGAAAGTAAAAGCTTCGATCAAGCGCGTGGCTTTTCATGAGATCACAAAGGAAGCGATCACCGAGGCTTTGAAAAGTCCGCGCGCGATCGATACCAATCTGCGCAAAGCGCAAGAAGCGCGCCGAGTCCTCGACAGACTTTTCGGCTACGGCCTCTCCGGTTTGATTTGGAAAAAAGTCCGCTACGGCCTCTCGGCCGGACGAGTGCAATCCCCGGCTTTGCGGATCATCATGGAACGCGAGCGCGAGATCCGCGCCTTTGTGCCGGAAAAATACTGGACTCTTTCGGGAATCTTTAAAACAAAAAAAGGAGAAGATCTGACTCTCAGCTGTGTAGATGAACCGCGAGATGAAAAATTGGTAGAGAAGATTCTTGAAATCGGCCGGAAAGAAAAGTGGATCGTGAAAGATGTAAAAGAATCCGAACAGAAGCGAGTCCCGCGCGCGCCTTTCACGACCTCGACTTTGCAGCAGACCGCCAGCACGCGCTTGGGCTTCTCGCCTTCACGCACGATGCAAGTCGCCCAGAAGCTCTACGAAGCCGGACACATCACGTATATGAGAACTGACAGCGTGAATCTCTCCAAGCAAGCACAAGATCAGATGCTTGAACTTATTGCAAAAAAATACGGCAAGGAATACGCCGAGGCTCATACCTATAAAGCGAAAAGTAAAAACGCTCAGGAGGCGCATGAAGCCGTCCGCCCAACGCATGTCGAACATCTTAAGGCCGGATCCAATCCCGAACAAGAAAGATTGTATAAGCTTATCTGGGAGCGCGCGGTCTCTTCACAGATGGTTGATGCGAAGCTTGCGAAAATAAAAATAATCGCGAATGTGAATCCGCCATCCGCCCTTTCTGGCGGAGGCGGAGGCGAGATTCCGGACTTCGCCGCTAATGGCTCAAGGGTTATTTTCCCCGGCTGGCTTATCGTCGATCAGGACGCTCGCGGAGAGGATGTTGAGTTACCGAAAGTCGCGATCGGCGAAGATTTGAAATTGATCAGTCTCGACAGCCTTGAGAAACATACCGAACCGCCCGGCCGATACTCCGAAGCCGGTCTCGTGAAAGAGCTCGAAGCGCGCGACATCGGCCGGCCTTCAACCTACGCGGCTATCATGAGGACGCTCGAAGAGCGCGAATATGTCCGCAAGGAAAATCGCACTCTCTTCCCTACCGACACCGGCGAAGTTGTGTCTGATTTCGTCGAACATAACTTCGGCGAATACATCAGCGACACTTTCACCGCGGAGATGGAAGACAAGCTCGACGAGATCGCTCTCGGCAAAAAAGAATATCTCAAGACGCTCAAAGATTTCTACGGCCCGTTTACAAAAGATTTGAAAGAGAAAGATAAACTAGAAAAAGCGACAAATCTCGGCGATGCGCCGGAAGATATCAAGTGCCCGAAGTGCGGCAGCAAGATGATCATCAAACTTTCTAAAAATGGAAAGTTCTATTCCTGCTCTAGATATCCGGACTGCGAAGGCGCGCTCAAGCTCGACGGGACCGAGATGGCCGGGCCGAAGGAAACGGGAGAAAAATGCCCGCTCTGCGGAGATAAGAAAGGCAAGTCCGGCGGGGGCAAGCTCGTCATCCGCGAAGGCAAGTTCGGTACTTTCATCTCCTGCTCGCGCTACCCGAAATGCAAATTTATAAAACAAGACGAGGAAGAATTAAAAAAGAAGATGACGGATGTCACCTGTCCTGTCTGCGGCAAAGGCAAGATGATGGAAAGAAAAGGACGCTTCGGGATTTTCTATTCCTGCTCGAATTATCCGGATTGCAAAAATGCGATTAAAGCAAAACCGACAGGCCGGATCTGCGAACTCTGCGGATCTCTGATGATGGAAGGCACCAAGACCATACCAGAACGTTGTTCAAATAAAGCCTGTCCAAACCACAACCCGCATAAATTAATGAAATAAAAAACCGCAAACTTTAAAGTTTGCGGTTTAAGATTAGCGGGGTTAATTTTCAATAAGGTATTGTCCTCCATTTATAAAATCATTAACAGTAATTGTGTCACCTACTTTTTTATCAGTATTGTGAGTTCCAGTATAAGTAATACAAATGGCGTACGTTACACTATTGTTTGGTATGAGACGTATTCGCACAACTATATCTCCATCAAATAAATTCATTTGAGTACTTCTTTCCGCAATCGTCATCTCTGATAAAGTGGGGATTTTCTCAATAATTGCTTTTTGTGAATAACTTTCACGGATTGTTGCGGCTCCGCAAAATAAAACTATTACTGCTGCCATTGAGAGCAGCAAGCCAAGAATTGTCTTTTTCATTTTTGCCTCCTTTTGTTTTAAATGAATTTTCTAAAACAAATTTAGCAATAATAATTGAATTTGTCAAGTATTCCTTTGAATTTCAGAAGAAAAGTTCTAAACTGTGAGTATGACTGATGTGAAGAAAATAATTGACCTGATCGAAGGCGACGTCCCCAAAAAGGACGAGGAGCTTATATCCAAGGCATATGAGTTCGCAAAAAAGGCCCACGACGGGCAGAAAAGGCTCTCCGGCGAACCTTACTTCGTCCATGTTTTTGAAACAGCAAAAATCCTCGCCAAGCTCGGCATGGACGCGAAGACGATCGCCGCCGGACTCCTGCACGATGTTTTAGAAGATACCGAAATAAAAGAGGCCGAAATGAAAAAAGAATTTGATGAAGATATCGTATTCTTGGTAAAAGGCGTGACCAAATTGGGAACTTTGAAATATAGAGGTCACGAACGTCATGTAGAAAGCTTGCGTAAATTTTTCGTCGCGATGGCAAACGACCTGCGTGTCGTTATTATTAAATTTGCCGACCGAATGCACAATCTCAGCAC
>JAHFNP010000005.1:0-9574 GCA_023267245.1 Candidatus Nomurabacteria bacterium | reverse complement strand
CACTGCAACATGTACGAGAAGACAAAAGAAAAAGGATCGCCATAGAGTCGATCGAAGTTTACGCTCCCCTTGCCGACCGTCTTGGTATGGGTAAATTGAAGGGCGAGATCGAAGACGCTGCTTTTCCTTATGCTTACCCGAAAGAGTATGCTCAAGTCGAAGAGATAATAAAAGGCAAAAAAGATCTGTATCAAAAATACCTGGCAGAAGTTCGCCGCGAACTTGAAAAAGAGCTGAAGAAAAATAAAATAAACATTGTTGAAATCGATTATCGCGTAAAACACAAATATAGTCTTTACAAGAAACTGCAACAACGTGGAATGGATATCGAAAAGATATATGATATTGTTGCCCTTCGCGTAGTTGTCGAAAGCGTTGAAGATTGTTATCGCGTTTTAGGAATAGTTCACTCCATATGGAAACCATTACCAGGCAGGATCAAAGACTATATAGCACTGCCAAAACTAAATGGCTATCGATCTATTCACACCACTATTTTCACTGGCTCAGGCGGAATCGCTGAAATACAAATAAGAACAAAGGATATGCATGCTGAAGCGGCCTATGGTATCGCCGCACATTTTGCCTACAAAGAACAAGGTGATAAAAAAGTCCAAGACGATAAGTCAAAGTTCAAATGGATTGATGAACTTAAAAATATGAAACACGTCCAAGATGAACCAGAAAAATTTATTGAAAATTTGAAAATGGATATTTTTAATGATCGTATTTTTATTTTTACGCCGCAGGGAGATGTCGTCGATTTACCGGATGGTTCAAGCCCGATAGACTTTGCTTATACGATACATTCAGACATAGGTGATCATATCGCCAGCGCCAGAGTAAACGGCAAGATGGTGCCGATCAGTGCTAATTTAAAAAATGGCGACATTGTAGAAATAGTCACAAAAAAAGACGCCCATCCTTCAACGAAATGGCTGGACTATACTAAAACAAACATAGCAAAGAAGCACATCAAGGCTTACGGGGAAAAAAATAGTTTGCTTGCCAAGTTAAAATCCTTCGGACACTTTTAGAGCGAGAAATTTTTTATATCGTACAGCTCGCTCTCCTCTTTTTCTCTTTCTTCTTTGGAGCGGTCATCAAGCAATTTAATCTCATCGCTTTTAGCGACTTCGGCTTCTAAAGTTTCAGTCTGGGGACCCGCGGCGGAAAGTGTCTCAGCTGATGGCTGGACCGGCGCATCAGTATTTGAATTTGAAATAAAATTATTAAGCATGCTGTCCGGCTTTTTTTGTTCATTCGATTCAAGCAGACCGATGATCGATTTCAAGTCTTCATTTGAGAAGAAGTGTATCGTGATATGCCCGCCAACTTCTTTTCTTTCGATTTGCACGCGAGTGCCGAGAGCTTCTCTCAATTTTTCTTCGATTTGGAGAACTTCCTGATCTGGAATCAATTCTTTTTTTCTGACTTTGTCGTGCGCGATATGCCTAGCGATCTGTTCCGCTTCCCTGACCGTTATCCTCTTGTAATAAATCTCCTTAAAGAGGGTCATCTGCTCTTCTGGGCGATCGTTTAGCATCATGATCGGCCGAGTATGCCCTTCGCTTATTTTCCCTTCCGCCAAGGCTTTCAGTATCTCATCCGGCATCGAAAGAAGACGCATTGTGTTGGAGACATACTCTCGGCTTTTGCCGACCTTCACGCCGATCTGGGCGTGAGTAAATTTAAATTCTTCCGCCAGCTTTAAAAAGGCGCGGGCGCGATCTACTGCATTCAAATCTTCGCGCTGAAGATTCTCGATGATCGCGAGCTCAAGCTTCATCATAGAGTCGTCGCCTGTACGTATAAGAACCGGCACCTGAGCAAGGCCGGCTAGCCTTGAAGCTCGGAGGCGGCGCTCTCCGGCGATAAGCTCGTATTCTACCGCAAGCCCGCCGTCGGGCTTTTCGATCTCCATGCGCGAGACGACGAGAGGCTGGAGGACACCATATTGGCGGATAGAGTCAGCCAAGTCCTTTAACTTGGATTCTTCGAAATCACGCCTCGGCTGATAAGGGTTCGGTTTGATCTTCTCGACTTCGATCCAAAATATTGAGTTAGAATATAAATTAGACATGATAGGATTTTAGCATATTTAAATAAAAAACAAATTGATTTTTAACGGGAATTCAAGTAATATTCTACAGTAAGCCCAGGTGGCGGAACCTGCCTGCCGGCAGGCAGGTTGGTAGACGCAAAAGATCATGCATTATGTCTATATAATAAAAAGTAAATTAAGAAATTACATTTATATTGGTATGACTTCCAATTTAGAAAGAAGAATATCAGAACATAATCAAGGCAAAAACAAAACAACTAAACCATATGCAGGATTTGATTTGATAGCCACAGAAAGCTATAATACAAGGCCTGAGGCCAGATTGAGAGAAAAATATTTAAAATCTGGATCTGGAAAAGAATGGATAAAAGAAACATTTAAATTATAATATTGCCCAGGTGGCGGAATTGGTAGACGCAATAGACTCAAAATCTATCGATGGCAACATCATGAGAGTTCGATTCTCTCCCTGGGCACCACGAGCAAACTAAAATAATATGGAAAAGAAAATCAAACCTAAAATTATCGTCGTTTTGGGCCAAACTGCTACAGGCAAAAGTGATTTGGCGGTTAAACTTGCCAAAAAAATTAATCCGCCAGCTGGCGGAGAGATCATCTCCGCCGACTCGCGCCAAGTTTATAAAAATCTCGATATCGGTACCGGCAAAATTACAAAAAAAGAGATGCGAGGCATTCCTCACCACTTGCTCGATGTGGCCAATCCAAAAAATAAATTTTCTATCACTCAATATCAAAAATTAGCGATATACGCGATAGCTGATATCATAAAAAGAGGCAAAACTCCGATTATTTGCGGCGGGACGGGATTTTATATCGATGCGATAACTAAAGGCGTAATATTTCCGGAAGTTCCGCCAAACACAAAACTCAGAAAAGATTTAGACAAAAAAACAGCCGAAAAACTTTTTGAAACACTCAAAAAACTGGACCCTGTCAGAGCGCAAAATATCGATGCCAAAAATAAAATTCGGCTGATCAGAGCTATCGAGATAGTAAAACATCTAGGCAAAGTCCCTAAGATTACGGAGGAAACTCCTCCGTATGAATTTATTAAAATCGGTGTTTTCCTGTCGAATGATATTCTAAAAAAGAAAGTTGAAAAAAGAGTAAAGGAAATGTTTAAAGCCGGTCTGTTGAATGAAATTAAAAAATTAAAAAGAAATGGTATCTCAGATAAAAGACTGCGGGAGTTCGGCTTTGAATACTTTAATCCAACGGAAGAAAAAGTAATATCTCAAACGATAAAATATACCAAAAGACAGATGACTTGGTTCAAGCGCGACAAGGAAATACACTGGTTTGATCCTTCCAAAAAATCCGACCTTAAAAAGATCGACACGCTAGTCAAAAAATTCATAAAATAAAACCCTTTTGTACAATTGTACAAAAGGGTTTTTAAGAGCCTTAGCAAGGATCCGTGACTTTGATTTTAATCTTGTTGGAAAACTTGCATGCATGCCATTTGTTCCAAGCGGCATCCTTTACATTATCATTTTTATTGTTCTGCAAGTTTTTAAGAAGAGCTTTGGTATCGCTATCCTTGTTGAGCGGCGTCAAAAGGGTGCTCACCCATTTTCGAACATCTTCATCTTTATTGGAAGCCAATGCGAGGATAGCCTCCAGCAAGAATTTTTCTCTCTTTGCAATTTCGATTGCCTCAGATACTAAATCGCCACTTTCGGTGGCGAGGATGTCGATAATTTGCCCTTTAGTTTTTCCAACTAAGGATTCTTTAATTTCTTTTGTTTTCATGACAGAACAGGTTTAAAGGTTTGAATCTTTGATTTTTCTGTTCCCCATGCTACCAGAGCAGCCCAATCCTGTCAACTTAGATCCCTTCTTCGCGGAGACGCTCTATAAGCTCGCGGGATTTGTGCGAAAGCTTGGACGGCAATTTAATATTTAACTTAATCAAAATATCTCCTCTTTTATATTTATTAAGAGGCACGCCGCGGCCTTTGACGCGGAGGATTTCACCAGGACTGACGCCTTCCGGTATCTTTACTCTAATCTCGCCGTCGAGGGCCGGGATCGGATATTCCGTGCCGAGCAAGGCGTCGGAAAGTTTGATATTGAGGGAAGTCACTAGGTTAGGACCCTCGCGCTTCCAAGTCGGATGCGGAGCGATATTGATCTTTATATAAAGGTCCCCAGTCTGTCCTTTCGGCACAGCTTCACCCATGCCGGACAAACGAATCATCTCGCCGTCTTGGATACCGGTCGGGATAGAAACTTTGACTTCCTGCTCCTTTTTCAAAACTCCGACACCGTGACATACAGTGCATTTCTCGGCCGGGACAGTTCCGGATCCATTACAATCTTCACAGAGCTTCACATTACTAAAAGTACCCAAGAAAGATCTTTTGGTTTCGTGGATTTTACCCTGGCCGTTGCACTTGGCGCATTTCTTCATCGCTGTCCCCGGCTTGCCGCCGGTGCCGCTACAAGTTTCGCAAGTTGAAGTTTTTGTTATTAAAATTTTTCTCTCTGTGCCAAAAATAGAATCAATAAAAGGTATCTCGATCTCAGTCGAAATATCTCGGCCCCTTCTTGATTTTGTCTGGCTCATGCCGCCGCTGAAGAATTCAGAAAAAATATCATTCAAATCGCCGAAACCGCCTTGATCTGCAAAGCCGGAAAAATCAAAACCGAATCCTTCAGCGCCGGCGCTTCTAGGATCATAATTCCCCTGAAAACCAGCACCATCAGCATTGCCGTACTGGTCGTATTGAGCTCTTTTCTTTTCATCGGAGAGGATCTGATAGGCTTCATTCGCCTCCTTGAAGCGAGCTTCATCGCCGCCTTTTTTGTCGGGATGATATTTATGGGCCAATTTATGAAACGCTTTTTTAATATCCTCCTTGGAGGCATTTTTATCTACGCCCAGCATTTCATAATAATCCTTTTTTGCCATATTTTTATTTTACCTCAGCGTCGCGAATATTGCCATCCCCTTCTTCTTTTGGTTCTTCAGCCTTTTCTTGTTCAGCCGGTTGCTCTCCATTTGGAGCTTGATTCGCCTTAGACATAGCTTCACCGATCTTAGACATTTCATTGGACAATTCTTCCGTGGCTTTTTTAATTGCGTCTGAATCAACGCCATCTTTAACAGCCTTAACCGCGTCGATTTTCGCTTGAACAGAAGCCTTAAGCGCTTCATCAATTTTACCCTCAGCATCTTTAAGAGATTTTTCAGCGGAATACATGATCATCTCGGCAGTATTTTTTATATCGACAGCTTCCTTTTTCTTTTTATCTTCATCAGCATGAAGCTCGGCGTCCTGTTGCATCTTTTTGATATCTTCTTCTTTAAGTCCAGAACTCGCTTCGATCCTGATAGTCTGCGTCTTACCGGAAGTCTTGTCTTTCGCGGTCACATTCAAAATACCGTTCGCGTCAACATCGAAAGTCACTTCGACTTGAGGCATGCCGCGCGGAGCCGGCGGTACGCCGTCGAGAATAAATCGGCCGAGAGATTTGTTGTCAGAAGCCATCGGGCGTTCCCCTTGGACGATATGGATTTCAACAGAAGTTTGATTATCAGCCGCGGTAGAAAATACTTGGGACTTGGAGGACGGGATAGTTGTATTTCTTTCTACAAGCTTTGTCGCGACTCCGCCCAAAGTCTCTATGCCTAAAGAAAGTGGAATAACATCGAGGAGCAAAACATCGCGCACATCGCCTTGCAGGACTCCAGCCTGGACAGCCGCGCCGAGGGCTACGACTTCATCGGGATTGATAGAAAGGTTTGGAGTCTTGCCGAAGAATTTCTTGACCTCTTCGACAATTTTAGGCATTCGAGTCTGTCCGCCAACCATGATTATTTCATTTATTTCTTCGATCTTAAATCCTGAAGCATTCATCGCGCGCTTGGCGATCTCCATCGAACGGACGATATATTCATCCGCGATAGATTCGAGTTGAGCGCGAGTCATCTTCAAGAGCAAGTGCTGAGGGCCAGCCGCAGTCGAAGTGATGAAAGGAATATTTATTTCAGTTTCGATCGCAGTCGAGAGTTCTATCTTTGCTTTTTCAGCCGCTTCATCTAATCTCTGCAAAGCCAAAGCATCACCGCGCACATCCACGCCGGAAGTCTTTTTAAATTCATCCGCAATCCAATTTATAATCTTGTGGTCGATATCACGGCCACCCAAGTGACTGTCGCCGTCTGTCGACTTCACCTCAATAACATCATCACCGACTTCGAGTACTGAGATATCGAGCGTACCGCCGCCGAAGTCGTAAACTACGATCTTTTCATTTTTCTTTGAGTTCAAACCGTAAGCGAGAGCAGCCGCAGTCGGCTCGTTGATAATGCGCTTCACATCAAGGCCGGCGATCTTGCCAGCGTCGATCGTCGCTTGTCTTTGTGTGTCGTTGAAATACGCCGGCACGGTTATGATCGCTTCGGTAATCTTCTCACCGATCTTTGCTTCGACATCAGTTTTTATTTTAGACAAGATCATCGCGGAAACTTCCTCGGGTCTCATCCACTTGTCGCCGATTTTAACTTCTACTCCGCCGTTCGCGCCTTTCTGAATTTTGAAAGATGCATTCTTCATATCTTTCTGTACTTCCGGATCTTCAAAGTTGTGGCCCATAAAACGCTTGATACCGTAAATAGTATTTTCAGGATTTGTAACCGCTTGGCGCTTTGCTAGAAGACCTACCAATCTATCTCCATTTTTTGCAACAGAAACAACCGACGGCGTTGTCCTCGCGCCTTCAATATTTTCTATAATCTTCGGCTGTCCGCCTTCGATAATCGCAACTGCACTATTTGTTGTACCCAAGTCTATTCCTATAATTTTTGACATATAATTTAAAATTTTAAAATAGTATTGTGAGCAAGGCCTTGCACAGCGCGACTGGCGCGAGCAGAGCAAAAATTCACTAGAATTTTATGCGTGCCTTGTGAACAATAGCTATTTAAAAATTTAGATATAATTAATAAATATTCCACAATTATATACCTACCATAATTTTTAGCAAGTATTTCGTGACCGCTAAAAGCTTGTCAAAAGGTAGTATATTATATAAAATGTGGGCATGTCAATAAAGTCTACTTTTTCGCAAAAAATCCTTAAAATACTGTCTGAAAAGACCGCTGTTAGCCTGCCTGAGCTGACTCGAAAGGTTACTCCAAATGCCTCCCGAAAGCCTGCCTATGCCCTCACACGCTCCTTAAAGGCACTACGCGAGCAAGGATTGATCGAGAATGTATCTTCGGGCCAGAACGACTACGCTCGCCTCACAAAGGAAGGCCGGAAGAAAGCGACCAGTTTAAAACTCCAAGATGAAGGCTCTGTCTTAGACCCGAGGTGGGACGGCAAATGGCGGATCATCCTCCTCGACCTGCCGGAGAGCCGCAAGAGCGAACGCGAGTCTCTCCGCTACCTGCTCAAGAAAGCCGGCTTCGTCTGCCTCAAAAATTCCGCTTGGATTTCCCCCTACCCTTTCGAACATCTGTTTATGAATATAAAAAAAGACCTCGGCCTTACGACTGAGCTCATGATCATCGTCACGGAGTTTGTAGACGAAGAAACCAGAAAAGTTTTATTTAAAACTTTCGGGAAGTAGATTACTTATCTTTCTTAGCTTCAGAAAGATAACTGTTGTAAATTTCCACCCAACTTGCATCTTCGGGAAGACCTCTCTCAAGCGCCTCCTTTTTTCGTTCTTCATCAGAAGACTCTCTAGGTTTTGGTTCTTTATTTAATTTTGGTTCTCCTTCGTGTGGCATGATATTTTATCTTGATTTAGATTCCAGCCTTTCTACGCGCATGGTTAAATTATCAATTTTCCGATCATGCGATGAAACATCTCCGGTAAAATCAGAAAGAGTGCTTCTCGTATACTTATTATCTTCACGAAAGTTTTTCATTTCTTTTATCATTGTTTGTAAAACTCCTTGCTGTACTACCAGAGTTTTATTTATATTTTCTAAAGATTCTTCAACTTTAGCAAACGAACGGGCAATACTCCCCATATGCTTTTCAAAGGTCTTTTCAGTGACATATTTTTCAGTTATCTTTTTAGCAACTTTTTTCATATCCACATTATACTACCAAGCACAATTTTGATGCAAATCTATTTATTCCTTATACCCAAACACTTTCACTCTCGCTGGGCGAAGGACTTTGGTGTTGGTTTTGTATCCTTTTTGCAAAACTTGAGCAATGGTGTCGTCTTTTGATTGATCAGTGGTTTCTATATGTTCAACTGACTGATGAAATTCCGGATTGAACTTCTCCCCTACTTGGCCGATGGATTTGATGCCGTTTTCTTCAAAGACATTATTCATTTGGGCGTAAATATATTCCACGCCAGTCCTCCAATTGGCATCCACTTTCTCCCACGCATCGCGATTTGAAAAAGCCATATCAAAACTATCCATCACGGAAAGGAATTCTTCTAAAATCCTTTCTTGAACGACATTTCTGAAATTCCTATTTCTTTCCTCTTCATCTTTCTTGTAATTCACAAAATCCGCCCGCTCTTTCTGCCAACCGGTCAGGTATTCTTCCTTTTGCTTTTTAAGCTCTTTGATATCAGCCCTGAATTTCTTCAAAGTTTTCTTCAAGTCTTCCTCGCCGTCATCATTGAATTCAAATTCAAGGACTTCCGATTCCGGTGTTTCTATATCTATAGGATCTTTTATTTCTTCGTCACTCATATAATTTGTATATTAACATAAAAAATAAAGTTTACCCCACAGTGGAGCAAACAAAAAAGCCCTTTCGGGCTTTTTTCTAACGTTTACTCCACTGTGGGGCCTTTCGGGCTTTCTTGAGACCGAACTTACGTCTTTCTTTCATTCTAGGATCTCGCTTGAGGAATCCAAGTTTCTTTAATTTGATTCTGAGTTCTTCATCAAGCTCGATCAAAACTCGGCTGATACCGTGTCTTATCGCCTCGGCCTGAGAGTGAGTACCGCCGCCGTTAACCTTAACGGAGATTTCATACTTGCCTTCAAGTTTACCCTTGGTAAAAGGATCGCTGATGATTTTGTAAAGTTCGCCGGTTGGGAAATATTCCTTAGCCTCGCGATCATTAATCACGAAAGAAGCCTTGGCGGATTCAGGGATGATTCTGACTCGGGCGGTTGAGGTCTTGCGACGACCTACTGCTTCGACATATCTATTTTTTGCTGTTTTTACGGTTGTCATATTTATTCGCTAACTTTTAAATTCTTCATTGCTCTGTCTCTGAGCTTATTTCTAGGAAGCATACCGTGGATGGCCAATTTCAAAATCTCTCCATAGCCTTTCTTGGCGGCAATCTTCTCATTGGACTCAAGCTTGAGGCCTCCCGGATATCCGGAATATTTCTCATGAAAAACAGTCAGCATTTTCTTCGCGTCGACTTTAAGCTTCGAAGCGTTGATGATAACCACCTTTTCTGTGGCCAAAGTATTCTTCGTGTAGCTCGCTGAATTTTTACCGGCCAAAATAGAAGCAACTTGACTCGCTACTCGCCCGATTGATC
>JAHFNP010000025.1 GCA_023267245.1 Candidatus Nomurabacteria bacterium | reverse complement strand
CAGTGCGTCGGTCAAGGTCGTCTTGCCGTGGTCCACGTGGGCGATGATGGCGATGTTTCTGATTTCCATGATTTTTAGAAAAATAAAATTCCGCCAGAGCAGAATTCGTTAGACCTACAATACCAAATAAATTAAATTAAGTCAAAAAAAATAATTTAATATGCAGATATTAAAACAATTTCACAATATCGTGATAAGTAACGACAACCATGAGGAGAATGAGGAGGCCGAAACCGATAAGGTTTACTGCATTGGCGATTTTAGGTTTGATCGGCGAGCCTTTGATTTTCTCAATCAAAAGGAAGAGCAATCTTCCGCCGTCGAGCGCCGGGAAGGGTATTAGGTTGATCACCGTCAAGTTGATAGAGATAAGAGCCATGAATGAAATCAGATAACTCCAGCCGAAGCGGTACGCGTCCCCTACTACGCCGACGATCCCGACCGGACCGGTCACTTGAGAAAAGTCCGCCTTGCCTATGACAGCGTCTTTAACCAAAGAGCCGAGAGAGACGGCAGTCTTCACTGTAAGAATCGATGTCATCTTGAGCCCATCCCAAAGAGCTTTGTGTATAGGGAGCTTAAGCGTTCCGATCATATCCAAGGCGACGCCGATCGCCGCCTTGCCGCCCGTCGTACTTGCTTTGGGTACGACTGTAACTGATTTTGCGATGCCGGCATGATTGATATTCAATTCGATATTTTTATCAGGATGGCTTTGAACAAAATCTTTTAAAATTTCCGGATTCAATTCGTTTACAGAAACACTGCCTGAAGAAAGTGAGATTATTTTATCTCCGGATTTAAGTCCCGCTATTTCGGCCGGGGAATTCTTCAAAACATTTACAACAACCAAGCTTGTATCTTTGAGCACGGCGCCTTTCGGCTCACTGCCGACAGAAGTCGGCAAGCCAGACATAAAGCCGGCCGACATCAAAAGCCAAGCCAAGAGGAAATTGAAAGTTACTCCAGCGAAAAGAACCGCCGCTTGGATCCTTTTAGGTTTATTTACAAAACTTCTCGCTTTGTCCGGGCCATTCGTATTTTCATCATCCGGATTCTCGCCGAAGATCTTCACAAAGCCGCCGATCGGAAGCCAGTTTAAGGTGAAGAGTGTTTCGCCTCGCTTAAAAAGCTTCATCGCTCTCGGTGGAAAGCCAAAGCCGAATTCGTCTACGCGGATGCCGAACTTTTTGGCGACGATAAAATGCCCGAATTCATGGACTATGACCAAGATCAAAAGGATGATGAAGAATAAAATAATGGACATGTTAGTTCATCACTTCCTTCTCTTTCTTTTCAAAAAGAGATTCGAGAGTATTATTGGCTTCATCGATAATTTTCTGAAGTTCATCTTTAGATCTGTACTTGTCGTCTTCAGTCAACTTGCCTTCCTTTTCTTTAGTTTGAATATCAGTCCAGACTTTGTCTCGTTCCATGCGCACAGAGATTCGGCATTCTTCGAGCCTCTCTTTCAAGATCTTCACAAGTCCGGTCCTTGTCTCGGTCGTCAATTGAGGGAAAATAACTCGCAGACCAGCATCGTCGGACGCGACTGATAGGCCGAGATTACCGGCGATGATCGCCTTCTCTATCCCTTTCACATGAGTTTTATCCCAAGGAGTGATCCGGAGGGTCTTCGGGCCTTCAATAGAGACAGAAGCTACATTCTTTATCGGCATATGAGAACCGTGCGACTCGACCATGACGCCGTCGAGGATGCTCGGGCTCGCCCGGCCGGTGTGAATTTGGCTATACTCCTTAGAAAGTCTCTCATCAACCTTTTTTAAATCATTTTTAAATTGTGTAAAATTGTATGCCATATGCAACCATTGTAGCAAAATAAATTAAAATCAATATCCTTGACTTTCCTTAAAGGTGATGCAATACTCTGACCAGAAAAAATAAACTTAAAAACAAGAATATGAAAGATCAAATCATAAAGGAAGTTAATTTCTTTTTAGAAAAAATGGATACTTCTTCGGGTCCAAAAAAATCAGGACACCTCGGAGGGTATATCGCTTTGATTGAGCGCGATGACGGAACACTTGTAAGCGCAAAGGCAGTAGGACATCGAATAAAGGATGTCCGAAAATACCATTCTTGCGCATTAAAGGAAGCCAGATTGCTCATTGGCGAAAAAGAAATGAACTCATATCGAGACTCAAAAGCTAAAAATGCTAATGCTATAGTTATAGAAGAAAGAATCCTTTCAATATCCGGAAATTTCTCAAAGGAAATAGCAGAAGCAATATTGATTGCCGCTACAGATAAAGCTGGAATTTATGTTTTTACAGAAAACAAAAAATTTAACGATCTGCATGTAAAAACATCAATTGCGCATTTATCTGAAAAAAGGAATAATCCTTATATCCAATTCCTTATGAGCATCTAGTAAAATACCTCCGACATGTCGGAGGTATTTTTTATTTCAATTCAGGTAAAGCTAAAGCTAGGTGTTCGAGCAACATTTTGATCGACGCCCCGCGGTCGGATAAATATCCCCGGATCTTTTCTATTTCTTCAAATTCAAAAATTTGGCTCCCCAAGGTCGAACCTTTTTGAATTCCTAAGGTTCGACCTTTTTCCGCCTCATAAAGATTCTTTTCAATAGCATTCAAAAGCTTCAGGCCCTCCGAGCGGAGCGAGCTCTCCTCGCCGTCTTTGTATTTCTTGATAAACTTTTCGATCAGTTCGATTCTTTTCTTTTTATTTGATTTTAAAAAAGTTTCCGCCTCCTCTGCTGTATCTTTATCAATATTCCTATCACTATTTCCGATGAAAGACATTCGCGATCGAAGCGTGTCTATAATAAGGTGCGGGCTCGGCGTAATCAAGAAAAAATGCGCGCCGACAGTCGGCTCTTCCAATATTTTAAGTAGTGAATTCAAAGCTTCGCGAGTAAAAAAATGGCTCCCAATTATAAAAAACTTTTTATTTCCTTTAGTCGCTTTCTCTGCTTCCAGACTCTTAAGCGCTCGGCTGTCATCGATCGAAAGAGTTTCAAAAAATTCCTGACAGACATCCGGATTGCCGGAGCACTTTACGCCGGAATCTTCCAAGAAAGAAATTATCTCCGCCGCGACGGCCTTCGGGTCGCCTTCGATCAAATAAGCATGGTGGAGATTGTTTATATCTAAATTCATAATATGAAAGAAAATGTATTTTTGAAATGCCTTGCGCAGCGCGACTGGCGCGAGCAGAGCAAAAATTCAGTAGAATTTTATGCGTGCATTTCTAGAATGCATTTTCTATAATATTTACAATACTATCGTTTACTAATAATCGTCTTTTTGTAAACATCCAAATGTTCGAGAGCGATACCCGTACCCTTGGCGACGCAGTAGAGAGCGTCGTCAGCAAGAGTCGCTTTAACACCAGTCTTCCTGAAAACGAGATCAGGCAAATTGCGGAGCTGGCTCGAACCGCCGGTCATAATAATACCGGTGTCTATAATGTCGGAAGAAATTTCCGGCGGGGCGTCCTGTAAAACATCTTTAATTGCCTTGATCATCTGATTGAGCTCCTGATCGAGGGCTCGGACGATCTCATTGGTTGAGATTTGCGCCGACCTTGGAAGTCCTTGGATAAAGTCTCGCCCCTTGATCGTCATAGTGATTTCCTCTTCGACTGGCACAGCGGAACCGATTCTGATTTTTACTTCTTCCGCGGTCTTATCTCCTATAGCTAGGTTGAATGTCTTTTTAATATAGTCGGCGATCGCCTGGTCGAGCTTATTGCCGGCGCATTTGACTGATGTGCAAGCGACGATCCCGCCCAAAGATATGACGGCGACATCGGTCGTACCGCCGCCGATGTCGACAACCATGTGTCCTTTGGATTCATGGATAGGAATACCGGCGCCGATCGCGGCCAAGATCGGCTCTTTGACGACATAAGCGTTCTTGGCGCCGGCCTTGATGGCGGCTTCGATCACAGCCCGCCTCTCGGTCGAAGTGACGCCGGCCGGAACCGAGATCATCACATCCGGCTTGAAGAAATTAAATCGTCCCAAAGCTTTATTTATAAAATAGCGGAGCATCGCCTCGGTCACGCGATAGTCCGCGATCACGCCGTCTTTCATCGGACGGTAAGCGATAATGCTGTCAGGCGTCTTGCCGATCATGTCTTTTGCTTCGACGCCGATAGCCAAGACTTTATTGTCCTGCTCGGAAACAGCGACAACCGAAGGTTCGTTCAAAACGATACCCTTGCCCGGCACGAAGACGAGAGTATTGGCGGTACCCAAATCAATCCCTAATTTTGGTGAGAAAAATCCCATAACATTCATAAATATAGCATAAAAATAAAAAAACCCGCTACTATACTATACAGTAGCGGGTTTGTCCTAAAAATCTCTTAAATTTCTACTTTTTCCCATTCATTCTTATTGTTAACAATGTAAGTTTCTCCTGCATCCAGATTTTCTTTTTCTTTAAGAAAATCAAAAACACCATTAGTGTATCTTATATGAAAAATCTTTTTTTCATCCTTCACGGGAGAATATGAACTTACTCTTGCAATAACACTGATATGGGTGAATTTTTTAATTTGTTTTTTGGTCACATAGTTGTCCTTAGAAACAGAAATATTGGACATACCCATAGCAAAAGGGATTGTGCTTAAAATAAGAATAATTATTCCTAAATTAACAATATTATCTTCTATTCCTTTTATGTAACAACGACAAAGAATTGTTGATATGCCAATAACAAAAATTAATAAAAAAATTCTAAAAAAAATTACTGAACTTTTTTTCTTTTTCTTCATTTTATATAGGTTTTTTAAAGAGTTATTTTTGAATTATTCTGGTGAGTATAATATCGGAAATTAATGACTTTGTCAATGCGATAAAAATCCCTTAATTTGTTAATCTTAAAACATGAAAGTCGTCAAAGTCATACCTCTTACCAAAGGCTTAAAAAAGGAAAGTTTGTCATACTTCACCGCCCGAGATATAGATCTAGGAAGTATCGTCTCCGTGCCGGTCAGAAAGAAAATCATCGACGCGTTGGTAGTAGACCTCGAAGACGTATCTAGAAATAAATCCGAAGTGAAGTCTTCCCTCTTCCGGCTGAAGAAAATAGAAAAGGTAAAGGGTAAAATAAATCTGTCAGACGCATTCTTGCGCTCAGCGGATAAAATAAAAGACTACTACGCTTCGACGGCCGCTGAAACTCTCTCGACCCTGATACCGAAAGTTTTCCTCGAATGCCATGAAAAACTTCTGCCGTATGAGAATCAAGACGGGACAGAGCGAAGCAATCTGAAGCAGGAGAAATTGATACTCCAAAGCGCGACCGAAGAGCGCATCTCCTTCTACAAGACATTTGTCCGCGAATCTTTCGCCAAGAAAAAATCTGTCCTGATCTGCCTGCCAACATATAAAGATATAGAATATTTCGCCCCTCTCATAACCAAAGGCATCGAGGATTATGTTTATATCTTCCATAATGAGATAGGCAAAAAGGATTTTATGAAAAGATACAACAAGCTCGCAAAGGAAGACCATCCGGTCCTCATCCTCGTCTCTCCGTACTACCTTTTCCTCGCCAGGCAGGATTTGTCGGCGATGATCATAGAAAAAGAAAGTTCAAATTCATACAAGATGATGAGCCGGCCGTCGATCGACCTGCGACTCTTGGCGGAAGTCTTATCGAAGGATTTGAATTTAAAAATAATCTTTGCCGACACGCTCGTCCGCGCCGAAACTTTGAAAAGACGGCAGGATCAGGAGCTCGGTGAAGTCTTGCCGATCTCCTTCCGCGCCGGAATCCGCAATCAAAAAGAACTTATCAGCCTCGAGAAAGTCGAAGGCGAAGAAAAGAAGTTTAAAATATTAAGTCCGGAACTTGAAGAAAAACTGAATGAGGCTTTGCGACTCGGAGAAAGAAGCTTTCTTTTCGTTTTAAGAAAAGGGCTGGCGCCGATCACTATCTGCAACGATTGCAAAAAACCATTTCTGTGCGACTCTTGCGAAGCGCCGATGGTCCTCTATCAGAGTGAGTCCAAACAAAGAATCTACATCTGTCACAGGTGCCGGAATAAAAAGGACGCCAAGGCGGTCTGCGGCACTTGCCAAAGCTGGAACTTGGCCGCGCTCGGTATCGGCACGGATCTGGTGAGGAAAGAAGCGGAGAAAAAATGGCCGGACCGGACTATTTTATTGCTTGATAAAGACACGGCCAAGACTCCGTCTCAAGCACAAAAGATAATCGCCGAATTTTACAAAACTAAAGGCGCGATACTGATCGGAACCGAAATGGCTATCAACTATCTCGACCAGCCGATCGAAAACACAGCCGTCGTCTCTTTCGATTCCCTTTTCTCTATTCCGGATTTCCGGATGGGCGAAAAAATAGTCCACCTCCTTGTAAATTTAAGCGGCTTGGCCGAGAAAAGTTTTATGATTCAAACCAGAAATCCAAAAGACCTGACTTTAAGCTATTTCCTGAGCGGCAACTTGGCGCAATTTTTCAGAGATGAATTCGAGAACCGGGAAAAGTTCAACTACCCGCCGTTTTCCGTTCTGATCAAAATAACTTTGCGCGGGACAAAAGAAGCTGTAATAAAGTCACAGGCTTTAATCGAAACTCTTTTAAAGGATTATGATCCAATGGTCTACCGCGCCTTTATCCCAAGAGTCAAAAATCTGTACATATTAAATGCGCTCATCAAAATAAAAAAAGAAAATTGGTCCCTGCCGGAAATATCCTCGAACGGCTCACTCGACCAAACCCTGCTCTATAAACTCAAATCCCTTTCCCAGTCTTTTAACGTCCAAATAGATCCTGATGATTTGCTTTAAAATATTGTTTTTCATATCTACGCCATGGCGTAGATTAGATTCAATATAATTTCTTTGACAAATAGCCTTCAAATGGTAGTCTGAGGGCAGAAATGGAACAAAAACAGTAACTTAAAAAACAGAAAATATGCATAGTTCATACAAAGAAATAAAAATTGTTTCCCTGGATGAAGTAGGGAATATAAAAATTGATGGATTTGTAAATCACCCTATTTTTAAAAAAAGTAGGGTGAGCAGGTCACAAATAAATCCCTTAAAACACATTTATTACCATGGAATATGGAGATTAAATAGAGGCAAAAATCTTTCGGCACAATTTCGTTTTGATTTTAATCAAGAAGTTCATAATGATTTCAGACTGAAAAATAATCTCTGTCCTGAAAAAAGTTTTATGTTTGCACATGCTTGCATCGAATTTGGACTAAATTGGAAAACTCTCATGAGTTCGGCGGTTGGAGAATTAAAAAAAATGGCGTTGGGCGGCAACAATGATTTTGAAACTATTTACTTTCATCTTTCTTTTATAAATTACATATTTGCTGCCCGTATTGTTTTCAATGGATCTGCAAAAAAAGAAAAATCCTTTGAGGAAATAAAAACTTTTGTGGAAGAAAATAAAGAAATTTTACCTTCAACCATTGCCGATGATTTTATTTATAAATACGAAAAGGAAAATTTCATTGCTTTTGCCGGAGAGCAGTTTGTTTTTTATAGTCACTATCTTATTTTAGGATTAAAGAAACTAAAAGAAAATAATTAATTTTATTCAAATCCCTATTAGAAAAA
>JAHFNP010000004.1:3536-26202 GCA_023267245.1 Candidatus Nomurabacteria bacterium | reverse complement strand
TACTGGTGCGAAGTTAAATGGTCGAGCTTTGGCTCAGACTGCGGTTACCTTGGATGCAAGTACTGTAACTATCCCTTCTGCCGCCGCTCCTATTGTTGTAGTTGTGACTCCTCCTGCTTCAACATCAAACAGTTCATCATCTAGTACTGGAGGAGAAAGTTCCTCAACTTCAGGTGCAACTTCAACAGGCTCAGGATCTGCGACGACTTCAGCTGTTGTTTGTCCTCAAGGACATTTGTTTGATACGATTACTGGTCATCTTTGTACTTCATTCATAGCTGGCGCTTCTGCTACTTTGACTACCGCATCTCTCTTCGGTCAGCAAGTTCGAGCGATTGTGATCAGTCTTGGACAAGGCAGCAGCGGTGCTGATGTAAAAACTCTTCAACAATTTTTAATTTCTCAAAATAAAGGTTCATCGGCTCAAGCTTTGGCTGCAGTTGGCGCGACTGCTTACTTCGGCAATTTGACTCGAGCGGCGTTGGCTGAATTTCAAGCGAAAGTCGGGATCAGCCCGGCATTGGGAAATTTCGGATTGATAACAAGAGCTTATTTAGCGGCACATTACTAATCAATAAAGTGCTTGGCTGCGAGGCGATAAAGGCTCCCGCCAAGGCGTGGGCCTTTATGTTATGAATCTTTTAAAAATATGAAATCAACAATATTGTTAAAAAAATCATTACCAATTATTATTATTGTGGGAATTACATTCTCTGCAATAATTATGGCTATTAATTTGTTTGCTCATGGTTCTTATATAAAACCAGGCTCACAGATTATTGGTCAGACTTCAAAAAAAATGAGTTACCATACAAATATATTTAAGGAAACGGAAGCGAATGAAAATTTTCGACGCGTTTTGTTTACTGGCCCTAATAGTCAACTAGTCGTGATGAGTATTCCACCAGGCGGTGAAGTTGGTGAAGAGACTCATAAGTACACCGAACAGACGCTCTTCTTTCTTTCAGGAACAGGTGAAGGGGCGCTTGACGATGTAAGTTTCCCGATAATTCCTGGTGATGTTGTCGTTGTGACTCCTGGCACCAAGCATAATTTCAAGAACACTGGCATAGAAGACCTTAAGATCTATACTGTCTACGCTCCACCGAACCATATCGATGGAAGAATTCATAAAACCAAAGCTGATGCTGACGCAGACACAGCCGACGAGGCCGTCGGTGAAACAGCGCCATTGAAATAATCATGAGGTTAGAACTGTATCTTTACAGCACTTCCGCATTCCTTTTCCTAAAGAGAATTATTGTTGTAAAGAAAGTTAACAAGGCCAAGAATCCATAAGGGTAAATCAATTTCAGGGCTTGGTTTTTAGCAAAAGAAAATGGAATACCGACGATCAAGACAATATCTCCATCAATACTGCTTAGCGATGTAAAAGCGTAAATTCTTTTCTCATTATCTATTCCGTAAGATTCGATAGTTCCAGCCCGGTCTACCAGAACTTTTTGAAGTATGTCAGTAGCTTGGATTTTTTTGCCGAGCCATTTAGTCATATCCATATTATCGTACAGGATTAAACCATTCCTATCTACAATCATCAGGTCTGACCCATCCGGGAAAGATGCATTTTCAAAAAGTAATTTCATCCAGTCCAAGTCCAATGCCGCGAAAAGGACGTATTTTACATTATTTTGACTGTCGAAAATTGGATAGCCGAAATTGATTGTGCGTTTATGGGTGATAGAGCCGACTTGGAATTCTCCAACTGAAAAATCTCCATTTTTAAGAGTTTCTTGGAAATAATTTTTATCGCCTACATTTATTTTTCCTGGAAATGGCAAAGCAGAACAGATAACATTTCCATTTGTCTCGATAAGTCCCAGATTGTCATAGCGGGGGTAAATTTGATTTATCTTGAATAAAAATTCAGAGCATTTTTGGGGATCGCCATTTTTAACTTCCGGGACATCGGATAAAACAGCCAGTACTTGATTCGTTCGATTTACCCATCCTTCCTGCTCGAAAGCAATTGTTTTAGTGATTTGGCTTATTTCACGATTCACTGATCCGACTATTGTATCTGTGGCAAGTCCGGCAAAGTAAACACCAAAGAGCGATAAGGCGGCTATCAAAATAAATAAGAAAATGAGGTAGTGAGAACTTAAAAAAGCTGATATTTTTTTCATATACTTATTATACAATAATAATGTGATAATTTAACATGAATCTGCTATTATAATCGATATGCCACCTTAGCTCAGTTGGCAGAGCACGTCTTTCGTAAAGACGGGGTCCGCAGTTCGATCCTGCGAGGTGGCTCATATTATGTTAAACGAAAAAGATATAGAAAAAAGAATAGCCGAAATCGAAGAAGCTATGGGAGAACCGGATTTTTGGGAGAATAAAGAAAAGTCGCAGACGGCCGTTAAAGAATTAAATGAACTCAAAAGCAAGCTCGTTAGCGCAAAATCGATCGATCGCGGTGATGCTATTTTGACTATTCTTTCCGGTGCCGGCGGCGATGATGCGGAAGATTTCTCGCACATGCTTTTAGAAATGTATTTTAAATTCATCATCCGCAAAGGCTGGAGCTATTCTTTGATTCATGAAAACAAAAACGACCGCGGCGGCTACAGGAATATCACGATTGAGGTTCATGGCAATCCGCCAGCTGGCGGAGCTTACGGCATGCTCAAAAATGAATCCGGCGTGCATCGGCTCGTCCGCATTTCACCGTTCAATGCGAAAGCGCTTCGTCATACTTCATTTTCTCTGGTTGAAGTATTGCCTAAATTGCCCAAAGGGGAGGCGACAGATATTCCCGAGCGCGATCTTAAAATCGAATTTGCCAAGGCGGGCGGACCGGGCGGGCAGAATGTGAATAAGCGCGAGACAGCCGTCCGGATCGTGCATATCCCGACCGGTATTTCCGTGCATGCGACTGGCGAGCGCTCACAGCTTCAAAATCGCGAAAAGGCCCTTGAAATAATAAAGGCCAAACTATTTAAATTGGAAGAAGACAACAGAAAGAAAATGAAAGAAAGCATGCAGATTTCAAAAACTACCGAAATAGAATGGGGCAATCAAATACGCTCGTATGTTCTTCATCCTTACAAAATGATTAAGGATCATCGAACAGATGTCGAAGTTCGCGATGTTGCCGGTGTTTTGGAGGAAGGAAAACTTGAACCTTTTATTGAAGCTGAGATAGATTTATGATATGATTAATCCTGTTATATGATCTATTTTAATAATGTTTCAAAAGCATATGGCCCGAATTCTGTCGTTTTGGACGACATAAATTTGACCATCTCTGCTGGTGAATTTGTATCTTTGGTTGGACACTCCGGCGCCGGCAAAACAACTTTGATCAAAATGATCTTGGCTGAAGATCGCCCGACTTCCGGCAATGTTTTTTTTGAATCGCTTGATATCAACTCTCTTCGCCGCAAAGATTTGATCAATCTTCGCCGACGCATCGGCATAGTCTTTCAGGATTTTCGCATCTTGCCGAACAAAACCGCTTATGAAAATATCGCTTTTGCGATGGAGGCTTCCGGAAAGACCGATGAGGAAATAGCCGGCGATGTCCCGCATGTGCTTGAACTCGTTGATCTCTCTAGTAAGATTCATCATTTCCCGCACCAGCTCTCCGGCGGGGAAAAGCAGAGGCTTGCGATCGCCCGAGCGATCATCAATCAGCCGGAAATCGTGATTGCCGATGAGCCGACAGGTAACCTGGATCCTATCAACACTTATGAAATCGTCCAGATCTTGAAGAAAATAAACAATTTTGGTACGACCGTTATTTTGACAACGCACAATAAGGGAGTCGTTGAATCGATCGGCAAAAGAGTTATTACTATAGAAAAAGGCAAAATTATCAGGGACGATAAGGACGGGAAATACATGATATAGCAAGATCACCTGCTGGGTGATACAATTCAACTATGTTTTGGACAGATACAAAAAGAATTATAAAAGCTGGGTGGACAAGTTTCTGGAGGAACAGCATTGTTTCTTTCGCTTCCGTTCTTGTTGTGACGATAACTCTCTCTGTTATCGCCTCTCTTCTTTTCCTGCAGGCGATCCTTCATCACTCTTTGGATGAAATAAAAAACAAAGTCGATATCACTATTTATTTTAAATTAGACGCCTCTGAAGATCAGGTCTTAAACCTAAAGAGCGCGATCGAAAAATTACCAGAAGTTGTTTCTGTTGGATATGTATCGGCGCCGAAAGCCCTAGCAGACTTTAAGGAAAAGCATAAAGACGACTATCTAACCCTGCAAGCTTTGGAAGAATTGGAAGTTAATCCGCTCGGCGCGTATGTTACAGTCAAAGCCCAAGAAGCGACCCAGTATGAGAGCATTGCGAAGGCTTTAAGCCAAGACAGCACACTTATAAAATCAAGCGGGGATATAATCGACAAAATAAACTATAATCAAAATAAAATGATTATTGACCGGCTTATTTCGATAATCGACGGTGCGAAAAAGCTTGGCTTTATTATCACCTTGATTCTCGTTATCTTTTCTTTGATGATCACTTTCAATACTATTCGGCTGACGATCTTCATTGCTCGCGAAGAGATCGGCATAATGCGCTTGGTTGGCGCCGGGTCTTACTATGTCCGCGGACCATTTGTGGTCCAAGGGATGATATACGGCGTTATTTCTTCGCTTATAACTTTGATTGCTTTCTTGCCGTTGACCTACTGGCTTGGTTCGAATATGACCAACTTCTTGAGCCTGAATATTTTTGATTATTATCTTTCCAATTTCTTTCAGATATTTGCGATTGTGACTCTCTCCGGAATTTTACTCGGTATGATTTCAAGTTTCCTGGCAGTCAGCAAGTATTTAAATAAATAATAAATATGAAGAAAAATCCATGCAAATACATATTTGTGGTTGGAGGTGTGATTTCCGGTGTCGGAAAGGGGATCACGACTTCATCGATCGGCCTTATTTTAAAAAATCGGGGACTTTCGGTCACGGCGATTAAAATCGACCCTTATATCAATGTCGATGCCGGTACGATGAATCCGACTGAGCATGGAGAAGTTTTCGTCCTTTCAGACCGCGATGAGACGGATCAGGATATGGGCAATTACGAAAGGTTCCTGGATATAAATTTGACTCGGATCAATTATATGACGACCGGCCGAGTCTACCAGAGTGTGATAGAACGCGAGCGCAACTTGGGATACAAAGGGAAATGCGTGCAAGTCGTGCCGCATATCCCTTTTGAGATTATTGATCGGATTAAAAAAGCTGGAGAAAATTCCAATGCCGATGTGGTCGTAATAGAAGTCGGCGGTACGGTCGGCGAATATGAAAATATACTTTTCTTGGAAGCGGCCCGCATGATGAAAATCCAAAGTCCAAAGGATATCTTCTTTGTGATGGTTTCTTATCTGCCGACACCGGGCAAGGTGGGAGAGATGAAGACCAAGCCGACTCAGCACGCCGTCAGAGCTTTAAACACTTCAGGTATTCAGCCGGATATCCTTATCGCCAGAGGTGAAACCAGTCTCGATGAAAAAAGAAAAGAAAAGCTTTCGCTCTTTTGCAACATGGCGGCTGATCGGATAGTCTCGGCGCCGGATGTTGAAAGCGTTTATGACATACCACTCAACTTTGAAAAAGAGAAATTCTCAGAAAAGCTTTGCAGCATTATGGGAGTTATATGTAAGGCACCCAATAAAAAATCATGGGACCTCTGGAAGAATTTTGCCAAGCATGCGCACAACAATAAGAACACGATAAAAATAGCGATGATCGGCAAATATTTCAAGACCGGAGATTTTATTCTTTCCGACTCGTATCTCTCGGTGATTGAAGCGATAAAATATTCGTCTTACGCGCAAGGCAAAAAGCCGATAATTTCCTGGCTTGATTCGGTTGATTTCGAGACCAATCCGGCTAAATTGAAAGAGCTCAAGAAATATGACGGCATTGTCGTGCCGGGAGGATTCGGGGCGAGGGGCGTAGAAGGGAACTTGCGAGTTATAAGATTTGCCCGTGAAAATAAGATTCCTTATTTCGGCCTTTGCTACGGGATGCAGATGATGGCTATCGAATACGCGCGAAATGTCCTTGGGATCAAAGACGCGACGACTAGGGAAATAGAGCCGAAGGGTAAAAACTGCGTTATCGATATTTTGGATGAGCAGAAAGATAATTTGAAAAACCATAATTATGGTGGTAGTATGAGGCTCGGCGGTTTCAAGGCAGTTTTGAAAGAAGGCACTGTCGCCCGCGCCGCGTATAATAAGAAGGAGATAGACGAGCGGCACAGGCACCGCTATGAAGTTAATCCTGATTATATTCCCGCCTTGGAAGATAATGGCCTTGTTTTCTCCGGGACTTCGCCGGACAAAAGGCTGATGGAAATTTCCGAGCTGCCTAAGAGCAAGCACCCGTTTTTCTTGGCGGCTCAATTTCACCCGGAATTTTTGGCGCGCCCGCTCTCACCTCACCCTCTTTTTACCGCTTTCATAAAAGCGTGTATTAAAAAATAGTATAGTAATAGTGTTGTATTGCCGACTCGTCTAATGGTAGGACGTCGCCCTCTGGAGGCGGATATTGGGGTTCGAGTCCCTGGTCGGCAACCCTTATAAATAAAGGCTATTATGTGATAGCTTGCTTTATTTTTTAAATAATGCTATGGTACTGAGGTACAAAAGTTATTATTTAAAAAACAAGTCGATTTTCATATATTTCTTTTTTGTATATTACTCACTAATCTAAACAATTTCATGACAGGTACAATCAAAAAAATCATGGAGAAAGGTTTCGGATTCATTTCTGCAGAAGGCCTCGATAAAGATTTATTCTTTCATCGTAACGCCCTTGTAGGAGCGACTTTCGAAGATCTCCGTGAAGGTGATGCTGTTTCTTTTGATGTAGAAGACTCACCAAAAGGAAAAAATGCAGTCAACGTTCAACGCGCATAATTTACTTTAATTAGTAAAACAAAAATACCCCGACCTAGGTCGGGGTATTTTTGTTTGTCTTCTATTATGAGACGAAGGTCAGAGCCTTGCCCTTGCTGTTGCCTCGGCCTGTTCGGCCGATGCGGTGGATATAGTCGTTGTAAGACTGGGGGATAGTGTAGTTGATGACGTGGGTGATCTCCTTGATATCAAGGCCTCTGGCGGCGACATCGGTCGCGACCAAGATAGACATGCTATTGTCGCTAAATTGAGCGAGCGCTCGAGCTCGTTCGCGCTGGCGCTTATCTCCGTGGATTGAAACTGCGCGGTGGCCTTTCTTCTGCAAGTCGATCGTGAGTCTTTCGACATCGCGCTTGGTCTCGCTGAAGATAAGAACTTTGACGAGTTCGGGTGTTGAGAGAAGCTCATGAAGCTTGCTGAATTTTTCATCTTTATTTTTTACTCGGACAACATCCTGTTCGACATTTTCAGCCGTGACTCCGGACGAGATTTCGATTAAGACTGGGTTATTCAAGAATTGGCTTGTCAGCGCGCGGATTCTAGGCGCCATAGTTGCGGAGAAGAAAAGGGTCTGGCGTTCTTTCGGCAAGCCGTTCATTATTTGAGTAATCGGTTCGATGAATCCCATATCGAGCATGTGATCCACCTCATCAAGGACGATATTTTGGAACTTACTGTATTTTATGTTTCCTCGATCGTAAAGGTCTTTAAGTCGGCCCGGAGTGCAGATCACGATATGAGGATCATAACTCAAATCTTTAATCTGCTTGTATATCGGCATGCCGCCGACGCAGACCGCCGCTGATATTCTCATGCCGGTAGTAAAAACTCGGAATTCTTTTTCGATCTGAAGAGCAAGCTCTCGAGTTGGAGCCAAGATAAGAGCACTTTGTGCGTCGTCCTTCAAAATCTTATTGATAAGAGGGAGCAAGAATGCGCCGGTCTTGCCCGTGCCGGTTGCGGCTAGGCCGATGATATCGCGTCCTTGCATAACGTAAGGTATGGCTTGGTCTTGGATCGGAGTAGGAATTAGGTATTTTCTTTTCTCCAAATTCGCTTGGATTCTTTGGTCCAGATTGAACTCGGCAAAAGAAGCGTGTTTGATCACGACTTCTTTCTTTGGAGTTCGCACGGATGCGGTTTTTATAAAAGATGAGATATCAAAAGAGCTCATCTGTGGGCGTCCGCGACCGCGGCTTCCACCGCTACTTCTAGACCCGCCTGAACGGGAAGGACTGCTTTTAAACCCGCCTGCCGGTCGGGCAGGTCCACCTCTATTTCCGCCATGAAAACTAGGTTTACTGCCGCTATTGCTAAAACGAGGGCTCGTGCTTGGCTTATTGCCAAATCTACTAGGTTTTTTGTTGTGCATAAATTTCTTTAGTGGAAATCACTCTGTGATCCCACATTATTAATAATTTCGATTTGCTGTACAGAACATCGAAACTACCAACTTTCGGAAATCTATATAACAAACTGTTCTCGTATACTAACACACCCTTCTATTTTTTGCAACTAATTTATCCTTTTTCCCGAAAATCTGCTATATTAACCAGCATGTCACTATCAATCGGAATTGTAGGCCTTCCAAATGTCGGGAAATCAACGCTGTTCAATGCATTGACCAAAAAGTGCGTCCCGGCGGAGAATTACCCTTTTTGCACGATCGACCCCTCGGTCGGCATTGTTCCTGTACCGGATGAACGGCTTTACAAGCTTGCGGATTTTTCTAAGACAAATAAAACAATACCGGCCGTTGTAGAATTCGTCGATATTGCCGGTCTCGTCGCTGGCGCTTCAAAAGGCGAGGGCCTTGGAAACAAATTTTTGGCGAACATCCGCGAGACGGATGCGATCCTACACATGGTTCGGGTCTTTCATGACAAGGATGTGATCCATGTCGCCAATAAAATCGATCCGCTTTCTGATATTGAAGTGATCAATCTGGAACTTATCCTCGCTGATTGGGAAACAGTCACAAAAAGAATCGCCAATTTGCAAAGAGATGTAAAGCAAGGCAAGAAAGAGGCGATTGCCGAAGATGCAGTTTTGCAAAAAGTTGAAAAAGTTTTAGCTGATTCAAAACTTGCCAGCACGGCCGAGCTTGATGAAAAAGAGCAAGATATATTGAAAAGCATGCATTTGATTTCCGCCAAGCCGATGCTCTACGCGCTCAATACTTCAGCCGCGAATGAAAACATGATCAAGGAAATCGAGCAAAAAATACCCGGAGCTTATGTCGAGCTTGATCCGGTATTTGAGACCGGCTTGGACGATATGATCAAGGCCAGCTACAAATTATTGAATCTTGAAACATATTTCACCACCGGAGTAGAAGAGACCAGGGCTTGGACGATAAAAAAGGGCAGTACCGCGCCGGTTGCCGGGATGGCGATCCACACCGATTTTAAAGATAAATTTATCCGAGCGGAAGTCGTCTTTTGGAAAGATCTGCTTGATGCAGGAAGTTATGCTGAAGCGCGATCTAAAGGAAAAGTTAGGACAGAAGGCAAAGAATATATCGTCAAAGATGGAGATGTCATTGAATTTAAAATATAAAGAAATAATCGGGATTTTGAAAAAGGGCGGAGTTGGGGTGATGCCGACGGATACTTTGTATGGCTTGGTCGGGAGCGCATTTTCAGAGAAAGCGATCAAGTGGATTTATAAGGTCAAAGGGCGGGAAAAGGGAAAGAAGCTAATAGTTTTAATTTCTAAAATTTCAGATTTGAAAAAATTCGGCATATCTGATTCCCTTATTCGTGCGAATGAGGGAATACTTCAAAAAGTTTGGCCCCACGCCGCTAAAGCTATGCGCGGCAAGCCGGAGCCGGTGAGTATTATTTTAAACAACATTGCTTTTAGATTACCGAATAAAAAGTCTTTGATAGAAATTTTAAAGAAGACCGGTCCGCTCGTCGCGCCTTCGGCCAACCCTTCCGGTTTAGCGCCGGCCAAAAATATTAAAGAAGCGCAAAAATATTTTAGCGATAAAGTTGATTTTTACTTGGCCGGTGGAACGCTAAAATCTAAACCATCCACTTTGATTAAAATACCTGCCCGCCAATTTAGGGGCGGGAATAAAAAGCCCGAAATAGAAGTTCTTCGCGGTTCTTTGACAAGACCACTATTTAATGATATTATACAGGGCAGATAAAATAATTTTTGAAATGTAAATAAAAAAGGAGGATACAATGAAAACACTGATTAAAGTATTGATTGTTGAGGACCTAAAAATGACGGTTCTGGCTTATAAGATTGCTCTCAGGGAAAATTCCTACATTGATATCGAAGTTCTAACCGCTTCGACCGTAGAAGAAGCGAAGGAGTTATATGCGCAAAATAAGACTGATATGAGTATTATTGTGATGGATGCTGACTTAGGCAAAGGGAATATTGAAACCATCGAATTAACCAAATATCTTAAAAAGACTTTTAAGGGCCCGATGATCGCGAATTCAAGCGAAAAATTATACAATAATAAATTAATCGAGGCAGGTTGCACTGATTGTTCAGATTCAAAAGACAAGTGTCCCGAAAAAATTTTTGAAATTATCGCTCAATTTTCAAAATGATTCAATCCTCATAGATATTGCCTGGCTAAAACCGGGCAATTTTTTTTACCTGCCTACCGGCAGGCAGGCCAATTTTCCGGATGGACGGATTTTTGTTTTTTGATACAATCAAGCATATGGAAACAAAACCCAAAGTTCTAAAATGGTCTTTAGTCATAGGCATTATCGTCGTTCTTAATTTATTTTTTAATTATTCAATTTCCCTTTTTTATAAAGAACCTGATTATAATTCATATTTTAAGCAATCTCAGGTAGTCGAACCGATTACGAACAAAGAAGATTGTTTGAAGGTCGGCGGCCAGTGGTACGAAGGGGACAGCCGTTATGATCAAAATGGTGTTCCAATTCCGGTATCAGTCGCAGGCAAGACAAAGCCAGTTCCAGCCTTAGGAAACTGCAATCCGGATTACACAAAACAGCAGGATTTCGACAAAATGCAAAAAACTTATCAGAGGAATGTTTTCATCATGCTCGTTGTCTTGGGCGTCATTTCACTTTTAGTTGGAGCTTTCATCGCGAATGCACTAGTATCTCTCGGGCTTTCTTGGGGCGGAGTACTTTCGCTTATTGTCGCTTCGGTCCGTTATTGGTCTACGGCGGACAATCTCGTGAAAGTTCTGATTCTCGCTGCGGCTCTGGGTGCGCTGATTTGGCTGGCAATTAAAAAATTCAGTAAGTAATCTGTTCATGAAGAAATACGATCACCTAAAAATCGAGAAAAAATGGCAGAAAGAATGGGATAGTAAAAAAGTTTACAAGACCCTCGATTCAAAATCTGCAAAAAGCAAAAAGCTCAAGCCTTTTTATGTGCTCGGTATGTTCCCGTATCCGTCCGGAGCGGGACTGCATGTCGGGCATCCTCGAAGTTATATTGGAAGTGATATTTGCGCACGCATGAAGCGGATGCAAGGGTTCAATGTTCTTTACCCGATGGGTTACGATGCTTTCGGTTTGCCGGCTGAACAATATGCTATAGAACATAATGTTCATCCTCGTGAGGCTGTAGAAAAAAATATCAAAACTTTTCGCGGGCAATTCGATAAAATCGGTTTTTCTTTTGATTGGTCACGACAAGTAAATACAACTGACACGGAATATTACAAATGGACGCAGTGGATTTTTTTGAAACTTTATAATTCTTATTACGACAAGAAATCAAATAAAGCCCGACCGATTTCAGAGCTCATAAAAAAACTTAGCAAGGAGGATAAGGAGTGGAAAAATTATGATGAATTAAAGAAGCAAGATATTTTGATGAATTATCGCCTGGCGTATGAGGGCGAAAGCGAGGTTAATTGGTGTCAGGTCCTCGGGACTGTATTGGCAAATGACGAGATCGTGGACGATGCACATGGGCATCCGGTGTCGGAGCGTGGGGGCTATCCGGTAGAGAAGATCCGAATCAAGCAATGGTTTTTGCGCATTACTTCTTATGCCGATCGACTGATCGAGGGTCTTCCAGAATTAAAATGGTCCAATCATTTGAAAGAAATTCAAAAGAATTGGATCGGTAAGAGCGAGGGGAGTTTGATTAAATTCCCATTGTTCAAGTTAAACATTGATGTAGAAGTATTTACCACCCGCGCAGATACACTTTTTGGCGTTACTTATGTTGTGTTGGCGCCGGAACATCCGTTGATCTTAAATTTGAAAAATAAAATCGAGAATTGGAAAGAAGTTGAAGAATATATCGAACATGCTCGACATAAAGAAAACCAAGAACGAATGGACGAGACGAAAGAGAAGACAGGCGTAGAGTTAAAGGTTATTAAGGCGATCAACCCAGCGAACAACGAGGAAGTGCCAGTTTGGATTTCAGATTATGTTTTAGCGGACTACGGCACCGGCGCGGTTATGGCTGTGCCGATGCATGATGAAAGAGACAGGCAATTTTCAAACAAATATCATATCCCAATAATTGATCGACCTTTAGTTGATAAATTTGAAATTACAGAAAAAGTGGGCGGTAAAATTGTCACTAAATACAAAATGCGCGATGCGGTTTTTGCGCGGCAGAGATACTGGGGCGAGCCGATCCCGCTCTATCGAGACAAAAAGGGGATAATTCACGAAGTGAAAAAACTCCCGCTTGAATTGCCGAATGTAAAATCATATGAGCCGACGGGTCACGCTGAAGGGCCGCTGGCTGGAGTGAAAGCATGGGTGGCTAAAGGCTATGAGACCAACACTATGCCCGGCTGGGCGGGATCTTCTTGGTACTTTTTGCGCTACATGGATCCGAAGAATAAAAAGGAATTGGCGTCTAAGAAAGAACTTGATTACTGGAAGCAAGTCGATATGTATGTCGGCGGGGCGGAACACGCGACGGGGCACCTTCTTTACTCCCGTTTCTGGCATAAATTTTTGAAAGATATTGGCGTTGTAAAAACCGAAGAGCCTTTTGTTGAACTTCACAATCAAGGTTTAATTATGGCGACCGACGGCCGCAAGATGAGCAAGCGCTGGGGTAATGTCGTCAATCCGGACGATATTGTCAAAGTCTACGGCGCCGACACTCTGCGCGTCTATGAGATGTTTATGGGCCCGTTTGATCAGCCGGTCGCTTGGTCGACGGAAAGCATCATCGGTTCCCGTCGATTTTTAGAAAAAGTTTGGCGAATAAGTCAAGATATTGTCGCTTCGCCGAGTGAGATTTCTTCTCGCTTCACCCTTCCCGGAATACCGGGTGGGACCCACACGATTCAGAAATCTCACTCGGCTTTGCTTGAGAAGCTTCTTCATAAAACTATAAAAAAAGTTACGGAAGATATTGCCAATTTTAATTTCAATACGGCGATTTCTTCAATGATGATCTTGGTAAACGAAATGGAGAAATCTGATCAGGTCACTGTCGCAGACTTTAAAATGTTTTTGCAGTTGCTTGCGCCTTTCGCGCCGTATATCGCTGAAGATATCTGGAAAAGTTTCGGTGAAAAAAAATCTATCCACATTTCCGGCTGGCCTAAATATGACAAGAATAAAATTAAGGATGATGTTATAAAGATCGCTGTTCAAGTTAATGGCAAGGTTCGAGCCGAAATTGAGTTTGCTCCGGATTCATCAGAGGCTGATATAAAAGAGATAGTTCTAAGCAATGAGGCAGTTAAAAGCTGGATCAAAGGCGGCGAAATAAAGAGATTTATCTATATCAAAAACAAATTGGTAAATATTGTTGTTTAAGAAGAATTGTTATACAATCAAGTTATTATAAAGTAAGTCTTTTTATTTATTTATGCCCAAGACAAATATTTTTGATCGGTTTTCATTTTATACCTTTGCTGCCACGATTCTATTATTGCCGTTTTTCTTTCTTCCTTTTATGCAATTTTCTATTCCAGTCGCGAAAGGAATTATCTTCGCAATCGGCATTACCCTTTCTTTTCTTTTATGGATTATTGGAAGACTTGCAGACGGCCGTCTTGTTTTGCCGAAAAGTCGGATACTTCTTGCAGGCTTGATTATAGTTTTAGCATTTTTTCTTTCCGCTATCATGTCTGCCTCGCACCAAGCTTCTTTTCTAGGAGTTGGTTTTGAAGTCGGCACTTTTGGGACAATCGCTCTTTGCTTCCTGGCTATGTTCTTGGCAGCCAACTTTTTCCGCGATAAGAAAAATAATTTCCAGATGTATCTCGGCTTAAGCATTTCTTTCGCCCTAGTTTCTCTTTCCGTTATTGTAAATCTGATTGCCGGTCCTACAAGCCACTTGGCTCAAGTTCTCCCGATCAATCTCCTCGGCGGCTGGAATGATCTTGCTGTTTTTTCAGGACTCGTCATAATCTTTTCTCTTTTATCTATTGAATTTCTGCCGGCTCAAAAAAAATATTTCAAGATCATCTCGATCTCTCTTATAGCTGTCGCTCTCTTTATGCTGGCGCTGGTTAATTTCTATTCCGTTTGGGTTGTCGTTGGAATAATTTCTCTTTTCGTTTTTATTTTCAGTTTTATTTCAAGCCGACAAGGCAAGACTCAGCCGGAATTTCCGAAATTCCCAGCGGCTTCTTTTTCGGTGATTATTATTTCTCTGGTTTTCATTATTGCCAATAGCTTGATCGGGGGATTCTTATCAAGCCGTCTTCATTTAGACAATACTGAAGTTAAGCCTTCAATTTCAACCACTTTTGAAGTTGCAAAACAGTCTCTAGCAAAAAGTCCTGTCTTAGGTTCTGGTCCTAACAGATTCTTATCTTCTTGGTTGCAGTTTAAGCCGGACGCAGTCAACCAGACATTGTTCTGGGATTCGAATTTCAATTACGGCTTCGGTTTGATCCCAACATTTGCCGTCACTGCGGGATTATTTGGACTTTTAGCTTTCATTGCTTTCTTTGTTCTTTTATTAGTTGCAGGATATAAGTCGCTGAATAAAATTTCATCAATGAATTTCGGTTCTCCGACCATCTTTCTTTCCGCCTTGTTTTTGTGGATCTTCGCAGTCATTCACAATCCGAATCTGGTTATTTTTGCCCTTGCATTTATTCTGACCGGCGCTTTTATCGGCACACTGGGAGGAGAGAAGCAGATAAAGAATTATGAAGTATCTTTCCTTAAGGATCCCCGATTGAGTTTCTTCTCCATTCTAATTCTGATAGGCCTTATCGCCGGTTCTGTCGGTGCTGGATATTCTTTTGTTAAAAAATTTGTTTCAATTGTTTATTTCCAGAAAAGCGCTTTATCTCAAAATACTCCAGAGGGCCTAACTTCCGCTTCAAATTATCTCTTGAAAGCTATTTCCTTGGATCAAAATAATGATCTTTACTACCGATATCTTTCTCAAGTCTATTTGATTGAATTAAACAATTTAGTTAATCAGAAAGATGGAAATCCGGAGGAGCTTAAAGCAAAAATTCAATCAGCTTTAAATCAAGCTGAAGCATCGGCCCAAGCCGCAACTATCCAAGATCCGACCAATTATCAAAACTATCTTTCTTTGGCAGGTGTTTATGAGCAGGTTCTGCCTTTAGGTGTGGCTGGCGCATACGACAACGCCAAGGCGGCGATAGAGAAGGCTCTAGTTCTAAATCCTAAGAATCCGGGACTCTATGTTCGCCTAGCGACACTTGAAATCGCTGGCAAGAATATAGACCAGGCGGAGCAGGATATAAATCTTGCTTTACAGCTCCGACCAAATGATTCCGACCTTCTAAATTATTTAGCTCAGATCAAGGCTCAGAAAGAAATAAATCTCGCACCCGTATTGTCTCCAAAAAATAAATAATAGGGAAGAGTAATGGTCAAGAAATTCTTCAGCATTTTAAACAGGGAATTTAGCGGTATTAATGAAGCCGCATTTCTTCTCGGCGGTTTCGCGCTTATTTCTCAAATTCTCGCGCTTTTCCGCGACCGCGCGCTTGCGCACTTTGTCGGGCCGTCCGCAACTCTCGATACTTACTATGCGGGATTTGTTATTCCTGATCTGATTTTCAATACCTTTGCGTCGCTCGTCTCGATCACGGTACTAATCCCGTTTTTTATAGAGAAATTGGATCATGATCGTGAAAATAACGGGGTGCAGGCTAAAAGTTTCCTGAATGAAATTTTCACCGCATTTTTGTGCATGATGATCGGCGTCGCGGTGATCGCATTTGTGTTTATGCCTTACCTTGCTCACCGTGTCGCGCCTGGGTTTACTGGGGATCAGCTCGCAAAGCTTATAAATACGAGCCGGATCATGCTGCTCTCGCCGATACTTCTCGGCTTCTCAAACCTTTTTGGCACAGTCACGCAGATATTTAAAAGATTTTTTGTCTACGCGCTGGCGCCGGTCTTCTACAACCTTGGTATAATAGCTGGCATTATTTTCTTTCGGCCGATGTTCGGCGTTTACGGTCTTGCTTTTGGTGTAGCTCTCGGGGCACTCTTGCATGTCTCTTTGCAAATACCTGTTCTCATCAAGCATCGATTCATTCCGCATTTTTCGAAAGTTAATTTTGCAGATTTGAAAAAAGTTTTTATGCTTTCTTTGCCACGCACTCTCGCCCTCGCTTTAAATAGCATCGCGATCGCTGTGATCGTCTCGATCGCTTCGACTATCCGCGAAGGCTCGATCTCGCTTTTTAACTTCGCTTACAATTTGCAGTCCGTGCCGATCAGCATTATCGGCGTGTCGTATTCCGTTGCGGCCTTTCCGGCTTTGGCCCATGCGTTTTCGACCGGCCAGATAACTAATTTCAAAGAGCAGATCGTCAACGCTTCTCGGCAGATTATATTTTGGTCCTTGCCGATCGTATTTCTTTTTATCGTCCTGCGGGCGCAGATCGTCCGGGTTATACTCGGCTCGGGATCATTCTCTTGGAGCAACACTCGGCTGACTGCCGCCGCTCTCGCTCTCTTTGCGATATCTGTCGTCGCACAGAGTCTGATAGTTTTATTTACTCGCGGATATTACGCCGCCGGGAAAACTCGCCGGCCGCTTGTCGTCAACCTTGTATTTACCGCGCTCGAAATTATCTTTGCTATCTTGCTTCTCAAGTATTTTCAATCTCATGCGGAATTCCGTTACTTTATTGAATCGCTTCTGCGTGTTGAAGATGTCCCCGGGACAGCGCTTCTGATGCTTCCTCTCGGATATTCACTCGGTACGATATTGAATTTCTTTGGTTTATGGTTTTTATTCAAATATGACTTTCTCAAAGATAGGCGCGGATCACTGGCTAGGACATTTTTTGAAGTTTTTGCCGCTTCTTTTTTTATGGCCTTCGTTGCGTATTTATTCTTGGGGCTTTTTGGAAGAATCTTTGACATCAATACTTTCTGGGGCATTTTAGGTCAGGGATTCCTCTCCGGTATTTTTGGAATATTTGCCGGCATTGTCGTTTTTGTTCTCCTGAAAAACCAAGAGTTCAAAGAAGTTATCGCGACTTTCCGCAAAAAATTCTGGAAAACGAAGATCATTTTGCCTTCACAGACAGATTTGTAACTTTGTTTTTTAGGCTTTTTCGTATATATTTGAAGTTATGGATCTCAAACATATTCGTAATTTTTCCATAATCGCCCATATAGACCACGGCAAGTCGACTTTGGCTGACCGGATGCTTGAATTGACGCATACAATCGAAACTAGGAAGATGCGCGACCAAGTGCTTGATTCTATGGAGCTTGAACGGGAAAGAGGAATAACTATAAAAATGCAGCCGGTCCGGATGGAATATAAATCAGGCAATGAAGATTACATTTTAAACCTTATCGATACTCCCGGGCACATCGACTTCTCTTACGAAGTTTCTCGCGCCCTGAAGGCTGTAGAAGGTTCTATTTTGCTCGTTGACTCAACGCAAGGAGTGCAGGCGCAGACATTGACCACGCTTGCCATGGCGCGCGAGGGCGGGCTTAAGATAATTCCCGTACTCTCTAAAATCGATTCACCGCTTTCAAGAGTCGAAGAAGTAAAAGAAGAAGTTGTAAAACTTTTAGACTGTGATCCGGATGATATTCTTTTGGTTTCCGGCCGGACGGGTGAAGGAGTGGATGCTCTTTTGAAAGAAGTCATCAAACGCGTCCCGCCGCCGGTCGAGACTTACCCGCCTAGACTCGGCGAGGCTGGCCAGGGCGACAATAATCTGCGCGCGCTGGTTTTTGATTTTAAATATTCCAATCATCGAGGTGTTACTGTTTATATCCGAGTCCTCGACGGCAAGGTTGCTAAAGGAGAGAATCTTATTTTTTCCGCTTCCAATGAAAAATTTACTTCTCTCGAAGTCGGGACTTTTTCACCGGAAGAAACCCCGCGCGATTTCTTGTCCGCCGGCGATACGGGTTATATCGTGACCGGTATCAAGAAGCCGGGTATTGCGAGTGTCGGAGACACGATCACAATGCTCAAGAACCCCTTGCCAGCTCTTCCAGGATACATGCAGCCGAGGCCGGTGGTTTGGGCTTCTATTTTCCCGGAAGACGCGGATGATTTTACCGAATTAAAAGCTGCCTTGGGCAAATTAAAACTTTCGGACTCAGCCTTTTCTTATGAAGAAGAATCAAGCGGCTCTTTGGGTCGAGGCTTTCGATGCGGCTTCCTCGGTATGCTTCACTTGGAAATAATTACCGAGAGATTAAGAAGGGAATTTGATTTGAAATTGGTTATCACGACGCCTTCGATCACCTATGAAGTGCTGATGAAAAACGGCAAAAAAGAAAAAGTATATTCTCCTTATTATTTCCCGGATGACGGCGACATCCAGACCGTCTTCGAGCCATGGGTCGCGGTAAAGATAATCACTCCGGCGTCTTATCTAGGTAACATCATGCAACTTCTTTTTGATCATGAAGCCGAAGTCGGTGAGACGGATAATTTCGGCGACAATAGGTCTGCCGTGTCTGTCAAAATGCCTCTACGGGAACTGATGCGGAATTTCTTCGATGATTTGAAAAGTGTTTCTTCAGGTTATGGCTCGATCTCTTATGAGATAGGGGAGATGCGCGAGGCGAATGTCACCCGGCTAGATATTCTTGTTGCTGATGAGGCTGTACCAGCTTTTTCTCGTGTGGTTTCCAAAAAGCGAGTGGAAGAAGAGGCGGAAAATGCGGTTGAAAAATTGCATGCTGTTTTGCCTAGGCAGATGTTTACTACAAAAATACAAGGCAAGGCTTTGGGACGGATTATCTCTTCTCGAACTATCCAGGCTTTCAAGAAAGATGTAACCCAGCACATGTATGGCGGAGATATAACTCGAAAAATGAAGCTTCGCGAAAAGCAGAAAAAAGGCAAGAAAAAAATGAAGGAGCACGGGCATGTAAATATCCCGCAGGATGTATTCCTAAAAATGATGCGCTCCGGGCAGTAGAAAAAGATCTAAAATAGTCGCCTATTTAAAGATTGGTGTGTAGAGAAGGATCATACTGACGATGATCAAGATGCAGACTACAGTCCAGACCGTTTGGATCTTTTTTCGATTTTTTTGATTAAATAACATGTATTGTATAATAGCAGAGAATGGCAGAATTTCAAAAAAAGCAGACTTGGGGCAAGGTCCTTTATTCTAAGGGCTCTTTTGTCATTCTTTTAATTCTGATCGTCTTTATGACCTACAATATTTTGAAAATATTGCCGAAATTGGAGGAAACTTCCAAGAATAAGAACAAAGCACTGAATCAAGTCGAATCAATCCGCCAGCAGACTGCAACTTTGACGAGCCAGATTGAAAAGCTTAAAACAGTTCAGGGTGTAGAGGAAGATATACGGGGTAAATTCCGGGCGGTCAAAGACGGGGAAGGACTTATAGTTATCGTCGATGATCCCAAGAAAGAAGAAGTAAAACAAGAACCGAGTGTCGGTTTTTGGAGTTTTTTAAAGAATATATTTAAGTAATAGCGAGTGTAGTATAGTGGTAATACTCCTGCTTCCCAAGCAGGTGACACGGGTCCGATTCCCGCCACTCGCACTGATATGATATAATAAAAACATTAAAAGTTTAGTTTAGAAAAGCGTCGCGCTTTAATGGACATTGCGCGACGTGATTCTGCAGAATCAAATGAAAAAAGTTCAAATTTATAGCACGCCAGTTTGCCATTTCTGCAATATGGCCAAAGATTATTTCAAGGAAAATGGTATTTCTTATGAAGAGTATAATGTTGCGACTGACATGGAAAAAAGAAAAGAAATGGTAGAAAAAAGCGGACAAATGGGCGTGCCGGTTATCCTTATAGACGATCAACTAGTCCTCGGCTTTGATAAAGCTAAACTCGCTCAAGCTCTCGGCTTGTAATATATCTGCTTGCACTGAGTTTATCGATGTGTGCCCTCACTCCGAATCGAACGGGGATCTATTCCTTAGGACGGAACTGTTCTATCCATTGAACTATGAGGGCATAATAATGGGCTTTTTATTTAAATATTTTGTGCTAATATAATACCATGGATCAAGAGATTAAAGAATTACTGCAGGCTAATATTGAGCTTTCGAGGGAAAATAACAAGATTCTCAAGAAAATACGCGGAACTCAAAAAAGAGCCGTTATCACAAAGATTCTTTACTGGATTATCATTATAGGAATAGCGGTTGGGGCATTCTATTTTATCCAGCCTTTTATCCAAAAGATTCTTGATCTATTGCCGAGTCTTAGCGGCTTAAAAAATTTGCCGGATTTCAGTAAATTTAATGGCATGTTGCCGAAATAAAAAATGTTTTTATTTTTGCCGAGGTAGCTTCCGCCAGTTGGCGGATTGGTAGGTAACATCAATTTTGCCGAGGTAGCTCAGTTGGTAGAGCATGCGCCTGAAGAGCGCGGGGTCACCAGTTCAAGTCTGGTCCTCGGCACACAAAAAAATCCCGCCGTGTGGCGGGATTTTTTATTTAGAGAGATTTGATTTTAACAGTTGATTTTTTGTCCTTATCTATCTTTGGAAGTTTAATGATGAGCAGTCCGTGCTTTTCGATCGCTTCGGCTTCTTCCGGTTCGACTTCTTGAGGGAGCATGACCGTTCTTGAGAATGAACCCCAGTAAAGTTCTTGGGCGAAATAATTGTCTTTATTTATAGTTTTATTTTCTTCGCGTTTGCCTTTGATTGTGATCATGTCTCGGCATATCGTGATCTGTAAATCTTCCGGTCGGACTCCGGCAGTCATAGTCTGGACGACGATATCGGTCGGTGTCTGGTAGACATCGACGGAAAGCTGGCCCTCTTCTTCCATCCAATCAGCCACTTCTGTCTCGGTGTCAGATTTTTCTTCCATCTCTTCCTCGAGTTTCATACCGCCAGTCAATTTTTGCAAAAATGAATTCTTTTTAAACATATGATAGGTTTTTAAGTCTTAGTCTTATAATAAGGACCGATTCGTCTTACTTTTTCTAGAATCAAAATAAAAATAATTGTTACCACCCACAGAAATCCGAAAATTTTTAAGAAATCTTCTCCGCCATTCTTAATTATAAAGAAATTAAAAATACTATGCAAGGTGATCGCGCCGACGAGTCCCAAAAGTAGATATATTTTTTTCATAAAAGAGCTTTTGTCCAAGTTCAAAGCCAAGAAAATGCCGATAATGCCTGAAGATACGGTGTGAAGTAGCGTTGCTCCGAGAAAACGCAGATTGCCGGTCAGGAGATTGACCATCGCTTGGTTTAGGTTGCCGGGCTGGTTTAGGAACAGTATATTTTCTAGCGCGGCAAAGCCCAAAGCGGCGGTTATAAAATACATCACATAGTCGATAGGTTCTTCGAGCTCGCTGCTTTGCAGGGCGATCGCAGCTACAGCGATATATTTAACTATTTCCTCGAGCGCCGCCCAGATGACGGTCAATTGGTTTTTGTCAGAGATTATATTTTTGGCGAATTTTTCAAGAGGCAGGACGGCCACGACGCCGAGTGCGCCGAGAACAAAAGTAAGAAGAATTAAACCTTTCGGTTCAGGATGCTCATTGTCTTCTTTGAACCAGAACCAGAGCCAGACTAGGGCCGGTACGACTCCAAAGAGTATTGATAGTGAGATTGTTTGGATATTCATATGGGCCGTCTACAGGTGCCTATCATTAACGATAGGCCAAGTTTCAACCATTAATAATCTATCAGAGTTAATCTGTCTCTTATCAGTGTTTATCAGTACTTGCCATATCTCTTCAGTGACGAAAGGCATAAAGGGGTGAAGGATTTTTAGGGAGTTTTGCAGAATTCTCATCAGAATACTTTTTCTGGAGTTTTGTTCGGCAGCGGAACCTTTTGCAAATATTTCTTTGCTCTCTTCTAATATCACATCCGCAAAACGGTGCCAGACATAGTGATATATTTTTTCAGAAGCTAAGTAGAATTTGAAATTCTCCATGTCGTGAGTAGTCTCAGTTAGCAAGGCGGAGAATTCATCGAGAAGTCCTTGATCCTGTTCATTTATTTCTGTTTTTATTGTCGCATCGAAATTCTCCATGCTTCCCAGGGTGAAGCGCGTTATGTTCCAAAGTTTATTGGCGAAATTTTTATAGGCTTTTATTTTATTTTCATCTATCCTGCTGTCTGTGCCGGGAGCCGTGCCGACAATAAGTGCCATCCGTCCCGCGTCCGCGCCAAATTTCTTGGCGACATCCAACGGATCGATTCCGTTGCCGAGCGACTTGGACATCTTGCGTCCTTGGCCGTCGCGGACAGTACCGTGCAGATATATTGTGTGAAAGGGAATAGTCTCAAGCGCGTAACCCGTCATCAGAATCATCCGGGCAACCCAGAAAAATAGGATCTCATAGCCGGTTTCTAA
>JAHFNP010000004.1:0-3526 GCA_023267245.1 Candidatus Nomurabacteria bacterium | reverse complement strand
AAAACATCCGTCGGATGATATATTTCCAAATCTTTTGTTTGGTCAGGCCAGCCTAAAGTAGAGAATGTCCACAGGGCGGATGAGAACCAAGTATCCAAAGTATCTTCGTCTTGAATCCAATCATCGCCTTCAGGTTTTTCCAGACCGACAAATATTTCTTCATTCTTATACCAGACAGGTACGCGATGCCCGTACCAAATCTGTCGTGAAATGCACCAGTCACGCAGATTATCAATCCAGTGAAAATATGTTTTATTGAAATAATCCGGAATGATTTTAATTTTTTCCTCAGCGACAGGTTCGCGCATTATAGCTTTCAGGCTTTTTCCTCGATTCGGGATTTCTTTATTGACGGCGACGAACCATTGCAGTTTTGGCAACGGTTCTATGATTCCGCCGGTTCTTTCGGCAGTAGAAATATTTTGACTGACTTCTTCTTCTTTCTCAAGCAGTCCTTCGGCTCGCAGCCATTCAACAATCACTTCTCTCGCTTCGGTGGTCTTCTTGCCGAGGATTCGCTCATCACCGATCATCATCTTGGCGTATTCGTTGATAACTTGAGGGCGAGGGAGATCATGCCGGTCTGCTATCTCCCAGTCGGTCATGCTGTGCGCCGGTGTGACGCCGAGTGCGCCCGTGCCGAAATCTTTCTCGACGGTTTCATCCGCAATTATTTTTATATGGATAGGCACTCCGCAAAATATGGCATCATATTCTTTGCCGACATATTCTTTATACCTAGGATCGTCGGGATGAACTGCGACCGCAGTATCGCCGACTTTTGTTTCTGGTCGAGTCGTTGAAATAGAAATAGGGAAGTCTTTGGAATATTTAAATGTATAGAGTTTAGCTTTGCGTTCTTCGTAGACGATCTCATCATCCGCGATCGTCGTCTGGCCTTTTGGATCCCAGTTGACGATGCGGTGTCCGCGATAGATCAGCCCGTCGTCATACATTTTCTTGAACATCGTGTTGACGGCGAGATTTCTTTTTTCGTCGAGAGTAAATGCTTCGCGCGACCAGTCGCATGAAGCGCCGACTACTTTCACTTGGCTGACTATCGTGTCGTGGCTCTCTTGCGCAAATTGGCTGACGCGTTTCAATAATTCTTCCCGGCCGAGATCGTGCCTAGATTTGCCTTCTGTCTTTTTTATTATTCCTTCTACTTTTGATTGCGTGGCTATAGCGGCGTGGTCCGTACCAGGGAGCCAGAGCGTCCTGTCTCCTTTCATGCGATGATAGCGGATCATAATATCCTGCAAGGTGATCATCATTGCGTGCCCCATGTGCAGTACTCCGGTGACGTTTGGCGGGGGCATCATAATAGTAAAAGGCTTGGCATCAGGCCTCGTGACTCCTTTTTCTATACAAACATCTGGATTAAAAAAACCGCTCTCTTCCCAGAGCTTGTAGATTCTATTTTCTGTTTCGGCCGGATTGTATGGTTTTAGTAATTTTTCTGGTATTGGCATAGGTAAAATATAGCATTTTAAGTCTCACTTTCAAATTATTATTTAAGGAACTTTTGAACGATATCCTTGGCTTTAAGGCAAGCTGTATCAAGGTCGTCATTTACTATGATTTGCTCGAAATTTTTGGCGTATGAAAGTTCTATTTCGGCTTTTTCTAGTCTTACTTTAAAATCCTCAGATGTTTCAGACCCGCGCGCATGCAGTCTTTCTTTTAATATTTCCATGGACGGCGGCGCTATAAAAATAGTTATTGCTTGGCTGTCGTATATTTTTTTTATATTCAATGCGCCGGCGACATCGATATCGAAAATAACATTACTATTTTCCAGAAGATCATCGATGTGTTTTTTAAGCGTGCCGTAGAATCTGCCGGGATAGACCTCTTCGTATTCTAAGAATTCGCCGGCTTTTATTTTCTCCAAGAACTCTTCCTGACTGACGAAATGATAATGTTCGCCGTCTACTTCACTCTCTCTTATTTTGCGCGTGGTCGCGGAGATCGATAGGGTTAAATCTTTGATATTCTCCAAGAGGAATTTAACGATCGTGGATTTGCCTCCGCCTGACGGTCCGCACAGCACTATCAATTTTGATTTTGTATTCATATTATTTTATTTCTAAATTACCCTGAGCTTTTAATTTTATATTCGCGGTTGCTTTCATTAATTTAGGATTTTTTAGTAATTTAAAGTATCCGGCGATCGCTATCATGATAGAGTTGTCGGTCGCGAGGTCTCGGGTCGGGAATAGTAGGGTAATGTCTTTCCCGATTTTATTTTCGAAAGTTTTTTTCAAGTGCTTGTTGGCCGCGACTCCGCCGGCGACGATCAAAGTTTTGACTTTGTATTTTTCCAGAGCGCGCTGGGTTTTTAGAGTTAAAACATCGACGACCGCATCTTCGAATTCTCGGGCGATTTCTTTTTTTATTTCAGGCGTTAGATCGCCGATTTTTTGCGTAAGGTAAAGGACGGCTGTTTTTAATCCTGAAAAAGAGAAATCAAAGTTCTTTGTATGTAGCATCGGGCGGGGAAGTTTTATTTCGTCGCTCGGAATTTGCTCTTGCAGACCGCGCATAAAATTCTGCTGAATTTTTGCTTTGCTCGCGCCGTCGCGCTGTGCAGAGGTCTGCAAGAGCAAATCGCCTCGCGCCTGCGAAGAACCCTGGCTATGCAAAAGTCTTCGTGATTGTTCAGCAAGACGAGAAATTTCCGGCCCGCCGGGGTAGGGTAGTCCGAGTAAGCGCGCGACTTTGTCGAAAGCTTCACCGGCCGCATCGTCCAAGGTCTCCCCGATTTTTTTAAATTTAAGAAGATCATTGGTGAGGACTAGTTCTGTGTGCCCGCCCGAGACGAGCAGAGATAAGACAGGGAATTCGATATTTTTGATGGAGAATTTATTTTCTTGAGCGAAGACTGAAAGTATGTGTCCGTTCATGTGATTTACCGGAATCACTGGAATGTCCCAGATGAAAGAAAGCACCTTGGCTAAATTTACTCCAACCCAAAGCGCCGGTTCGAGTCCGGGGCCGTGCGTCACGGCGATTGCGTCTATTTTAGGCTTTTTGATAGTTGGTATGAATTTAAGAATTTGTTCCAGTAGATCTGATTCTCTTTCTAAAATTTTATTTAAATTCTTAATTTCTTTAGGACTTAATATTTGAGATTTATAATTTATCAATTTAGATTCGGTCAGAGTTTTTTTCAGCAGGGGAATTAGGTTTTTGCAGTGCTCACGCTTGGCCATCATCGGGAAAACTCCACCATATTGCCTGTGGATATTTATTTGCGAAGCGACATTGTTTGCCAAGATATTAAACGAAGGTTTTTCTAACCCCCCTTTGGCTTCTATGATGCTGAGTGCCGACTCATCGCAGGATGTTTCAATCGATAGTATTTTCATTGTGTCTCTATTGTACCAAACTCGCACCTATTTCCAAAACAAAGTAAGGTAATGACTTCGCACGCTCCGCGTGCGTGGTGGCTTGAAACTGCCTCGTACGCTCCACGAAAGCCCCACGCACTGGCGAGTACGCCAGCAACCCCGAAAGAAAAAAC
>JAHFNP010000024.1:5662-7674 GCA_023267245.1 Candidatus Nomurabacteria bacterium | reverse complement strand
CCGGCCGCATTGCCGATATAAGACCTGAGGTCGAAAGAGAAATCCGGATTTATTTTAGAAGTTATGTTTGAAAATATTGTTTCAATTTTCTGCAAATAAAGACTGCTGTTCTGACTTATTGTTCCGTAGAGATTTATCGATTCGTGGAAGATTTGAATTGATATGAAAAATAGCGGCGCAAAAATTAAAACAATAATAATTAAAAGGGTTATAATTGCGGACAAACTCTGCCGACCTCTGAAAAGTCTGAGGATGCGATTATATAAAGGAAAAAAGATGATGCCGATAACACTGGCGACAAATATTGATCCTAAAAAATTCTGGAAGACAAAAAAAGAGAGTACAACAAGTCCTAAGAGAATCCCGAAGAAAAAATTGTTTTGTAGTTTTTTTGTCTGCATTGCTATATTTTAGCACTAAATTTCTTTATAGAAATTTCATTATGTGGACCCTACAGGACTCGAACCTGCCACCCCCTCATTGCAAATGAGGTGCTCTACCAGATGAGCTAAGGGCCCATTTAATCATTGTGATTAAGGACTTATTTATACTATAATAATTGAGGAAAAATATCAAATTTTTTATTCATTTTACGAGATTTAGAGGGCCTATAGTTCAGTGGTAGAATGCGTCCATGGCATGGACGAGGCGGGAGTCCGATTCTCCCTAGGTCCACCAAATAATTATTTATCTAATATCTTTAAAATTTTATCTAGCTTTTCTGTCTCGATCGAATCCAAGCGCTTCATAAGAGTTTCAATATCTCTTTTTGCTTCCAGGTTTGTTTCATAATCCGCATCCGCTCGCAGTTCTGAATGCCTGCTTTGCAGATTTTGCCCAACCATAATAATCGACAGCAATACAAGTTGCAAGAATGTTTGCGCTATCCATGAGATTATAGTAGCAGTGCCTCCGTGTAATGCTTCGGGGAGACTGATCAAAGCAAGAATCGTAAATATAATCGCACACCACATAGTGCCGACTATTTTAGTTATGAACATAGCAACCTTATCAAGCGCTGTTAAACTTTGTTTGTGTTCTTTATTTATATTTCTTGTCATATAATTATTTATTAATTTTTTAAAGCGAGTTTGACGCAATGATTTACAAATTCCGGCATTCCGACTCCGGTCTCGGCAAGTGATTTCGATAAGACTCCATCTTCATGCAAGTGAGGCAAGGCGTCGACTTCGATCAAATACAAGCCTCGCGGTGTCAAAACAAAATTTGCCATGAAGTAATGCTTAAGCTCAAGTTCTCTTTTTATCCCTTCTAAAACCCCCGTCAAATGTTCTTTTTTCTCACTACTTAAATCTCGAGGATAAATCAAGCGATCAGATTTCACTTCCAGCGGCAAAAGCATATAATTTTCTTTTCCGCGAAAATTCTCGATCAATCCGCTGACCAATTCCCTGCCGTTTATATATTCTTCGACTAAAACTAAAGTATTTTTCCTAAAAACTTCTTTCATCGCCAAAAATAATTCTGTGAAATCTCTTGCGATAAAAGTATCAGCTGGCGATCCACCCCTTTTGGGTTTTATAATCCAAGCCGGAGAAATACACTCGAAAACTTCCTTGGCTTTTTCGAGGACGCTTTGCTCGAAATCATCTCTTTCATCAAGAGATAATTCAAAAACAATACCATAAGGCATTTTGACCCCAATATTTTTAAGCCTTTCTTTAGTTTTTATTTTATCAATAATTTCTTCCGAACCGGAACCGGTCTGCGGAATAGCAAGTTCTTCAAATATACTTTGAGCCGTACCGTCTTCGCCGGATCCTCCATGAAGCGCATTAAAAATCACATCAGCAATACCTCGGAGTTTACCTCCTTCAGTCTCTATACCGTCAGCATGAACTACTCCATCTCGAGTTACAAGCAAATCCACTGGCTGGTACAGATCTCTATCGAGGTTGGACAAAACAGCTCCTCCGCTTTTGAGCGAGATCTCATATTCGGGGCTAGTTCCCCCTCGTAGAACTCCGACATTTAATTTCATGGGTAAATTA
>JAHFNP010000024.1:0-5652 GCA_023267245.1 Candidatus Nomurabacteria bacterium | reverse complement strand
CTTCGCTATTTGCAAGTAATATTTCCCCTTCATGCCTTGAGATATAGTTTTTATCGCCTAGAAATCCTTTCGGCTTATGGTGCTCGTCTTTCACCACAGATACAACTGGTATTTGAAGTCCGACTTTTTCCTGAAATTTCAAAGCAGTATTGATTTGTGCTTTTCCTCCATCAATCACAACAAGCTTCGGCATAGACCACTCTGAGTGCGAAAATCTCCGCTCCAAAACTTCAAGCAATGCGCCGGTATCATTTGCTTTCTCAAATCCTTTGATTTTAAATTTCCTGTATTCGTTTTTATTTACTTCGCCGTCTTCAACCACAGTCATAACTCCGACCATCTGTTTGCCTCCCATGTGGGCGATATCATACGCTTCTATCCTGAAGATAGAATTACTTTCAGTAAATCTATCTTCTTTAATCAAAGCCACATCTTGAATATGCTTTAAAGCGAAAATTTGATTCCGGACACGGCCAGCTTCTTCAAATTTGTGTTCCTTTGCAAGTGTTTTCATATCGCGTTCTAAACTTTTGACCACTCTTGCTTTCTTGCCTTCAAAAAACAATTTTATATTTCTAATATTCCTCAAATATTCTTTTCTATCTTCCTTCGAAGGTGCGAGACCCAGTTGGCGATAGAATTCATATCTCCCCTTCACCTTAGACTTTTCATCAAAGAAAGGAAATATTTTTCTTATAATTTTGAGCGCTTCTCGGAGCTGCATTCCATTTGGAAAAGGGCCGTAAATTTTACATCTACGCCATGGCGTAGATTGGATATCCTTACCTCTTTTGATAATTACTTTCGGTAGAGGCTCTCGGGTAATACAAACATAATTAAAACTCTTATCGCTTTTTTCTTTCGTATTGTAAATCGGCTGATATTTTTTGATTAAATTCGCTTCAAGAATTAAAGCTTCCAAAACAGAATCCGTTTCAACCCACTTCAATCCCTTGGCCTTGAAAATCATATCCAAAATCAAAGGTCCTCTCGTCGAGATCAAATCTTTGCCAAAGTAGCTTTTAACCCGATCGCGCAAAGATGTCGCCTTGCCGATATAAAGAATTTCCTTATTTTTTTTGAAGAAGTAGACTCCCGGTTTGTCTGGAATATTTAACTTTTTTAGTGTTTGACTATTCATCTAAATCAATATATTCTAAAAGTAGAAAAAACTCAATCATTCATTAACAAAAAAATAGAAATCATGAAAAAAACATATTTCCGCCAGCCTAGTGACGCGCTTATTTGGGCAATAATTGGCCTAATAATATACGGCTTTATAGCATATAAGACTTCAGTGCCTCCCATTGTGGCAAATGAATTTAAAGTAAAATTTTTTACTTTTCCAATCATTATCCCAAAGATCTCAGCCGATTGGTGGATCGCTATTATTCCAAGCATTACCTTCGGTACATCGTTGCTAATCAAATTATGGAAATATTTGAGCAGCACAGTAGAGTTAAGATCCGGCATTCCATACAATCTTATGTTTATAAATTTTTTCATGATTGTATTATTGTGGCTTGTTTTCAACAAATGGACATGCATAGGTGTTATCATTTTAGAAATCGCATTGATTTGCCTGGTGCTTTTAATAAAGATATTGCTCCCAAAAAAATTTTGGCAGGTATTAAAAGAGAAATCAGAAATGGATGTCCCGGACGATATGGCAGCTTGAGTAAATGTTTTTGATTAAAATGGATTAACTCTTCAGTTAATCCATTTTTTTATTTCCTCAATACTTTTTTAAGATATTTCCCCGTATGGCTTTTGTGACTATTCGCCACTTCTTCCGGAGTGCCCTTAGCGACGATTATTCCGCCGCCGGAACCGCCTTCAGGACCGAAGTCGAGGATATAGTCGGCGCATTTTATAAGATCCATATTGTGCTCAATCACAATAACGCTATTACCCTTATCTACAAGTTTATTTAATACGCTGATCAGATTTTTAACATCATCATAATGAAGTCCAACAGTCGGCTCGTCCAAAAGGTACATAGTCTTCAGCAAATCCGGACGGTAAAGTTCCGAAGCGATTTTTACTCTCTGCGCTTCCCCGCCCGAGAGCGACGGCGCATTCTGCCCAAGCTCGAGGTACCCGAGACCGACATCCATGAGGGACTTCAATCGATCATAAACTGCCGGAATATCTTTAAAGAATTCAAATCCTTCTTCGACGGTCATCTTGAGCACATCATAAATATTTTTCTTTTTATATTTTACTTTAAGCGTCTCTTTATCGAATCGCTTGCCTCCGCAGACATCGCAAGTGACATACACAGTCGGCAAGAAGTGCATTTCGACGGCGATCTCACCGTTGCCTTCGCAAGCTTCACATCGCCCGCCTTTCACATTGAAAGAAAAACGATTGGACTTCCAGCCTCGGAGACGCGCTTCTTCCATCTCGGCAAAAAGATCGCGGATGTGCGAAAAGGCGCCGGTATATGTCGCGATATTTGAACGCGGAGTGCGGCCGATCGGCGACTGGTCGATCAAGATCGCCCGATTTAAATATTCCGCCCCGCTAAAACTCGCGCAATTAAAAGTTTCATTTGACCTATATCTCTTTTCAAAACGAGCCTCCAAGTTTTTATGCAAAATCTCATACATAAAAGAAGACTTGCCCGAACCCGAAACTCCCGTGATGCAAGCGAGCTTGCCGAGAGGTATCTCCGCATTTATATTTTTAATATTGAAAATTTTCGCACCGACAACTTTAAGCGAACCCTTGTTGGGCTCGCGCCTCTTTTCCGGAATTTCTATCTTTTGTTCTTCGCGAAGATATCCGAGGGTCCTTGAACCTGAGTCGTTTTTCTTGGCAGTCAAAAGTTTGTCTAAATAATCCGCGACTATGACTTGCCCGCCGTGTACGCCGGCCTTCGGCCCGATATCTATAATATAATCCGAAGAATAAATAGTATCTTCATCGTGTTCAACGACGATAATCGTATTGCCGAGGTCGCGCAGATCAAGCAAAGTCTTGATCAACTTTTCATTATCGCGCTGATGCAGGCCGATCGTCGGTTCATCGAGGACATAAAGTGCGCCAACAAGACGCGACCCGAGTTGAGAAGCTAGGCGGATGCGCTGCGCCTCCCCGCCGGAGAGAGTATTGGCCCTTCGGTCAAGCGTCAGATATTCAAGGCCGACATTCAAAAGAAACTGAATTCTGGATTCAATCTCGCGGAGCAAAACGCTGGCGATCTCTTTTTCTTTTGGGCTTAATTTTAATTTCTTGAAAAAGTTCGAGGCATCCTCGGATGAATATGAAGTCAGGTCGACGATATTTACTTTCTCTCCGCCAATAAATACATGCAAAGCTTCGGGGCGAAGCCTTTTGCCATCACAAACTTCACAATGTTCATCACCCAAAAAATGCTTTGTACCGAGGCCGTGACAAGTCGGACATGCGCCATGCGGACTATTGAAAGAAAATAGCCTAGGCTCGACTTCCGGGAAAGAAAAGCCGTCGATCGGGCAAGAAAACTTCGCCGACATCAGACTTTCGGTCTCTCCGGCGATTATTTTTACCAAGCCGTCGGATTCAAGCAATGCTCTTTCCAGCGCTTCGCTCAATCTAAATTCCGCGCCCTTTAAATTATCTTTAAATTCATGCAAGGCGATTTCGTCGACAAGGACGTCGATATCGTGCTTTTTATTTTTCGATAGAATAATCTGGTCTCTTAATTTTTTTAATTTGCCGTCGACTTTGACTTGGACATAACCTTTGCCGAGCAGATCATAAAGCAATTGGTAGTATTCCCCTTTTCTTCCCCGGACAAGCGGGGCAAAAATTTGCACCTTTTCTTCCTGCCAAGTCACACCCATGACGGATTTTTTACCGGCGGATCCAGTCAATTCTTTTATTTTCTCAATTACAAATCTGAATATCTCTTCATTGGAAAGTTTTCTGATTTCATTTCCGCAAAGCAGGCAGTGCGGCTTGCCTATGCGCGCGTAAAGCACCCGAAGATAGTCATATATCTCGGTTATAGTAGCGACAGTCGAACGCGGATTGTTCGAGCGAGATTTTTGATCGATCGAAATAGCCGGCGAAAGGCCTTCTATTTCATCCACATCCGGCTTGGGCATCTGGCGCAAAAATTGTCGGGCGTATGACGAAAGCGATTCGACATAGCGCCGCTGCCCTTCGGCATAAATGGTATCGAATGCGAGAGATGATTTGCCCGACCCGGAAAGACCGGTGATCGCGATCATCTTATTTCTAGGCATCTCCACAGTAATATTCTTCAGATTGTGAGTCCTCGCGCCTTTGACTATTATTTTGCCTGCCCCGAGCTGAGTCGAGAGGCCTGATTCTTTGTTTTCTTTTGACATATATTCAAAACGCAAACGCACCCCTTTAAACTCTTATAGGGGTGTATGCAATATTTAATTACCATCATTATATTACAGCTTGCCAATTTGACAATAGAGGTTAAAAAAGATATTATATATTTAGAAAAATTCAAATATCAACCTTAAAAACTAAAGCTATGAAAAGAAATATAATTTACTTCTTCTATGAAGCGTTCCAAGATTGGATTGGTAAAGCAATGATGATAGGAGTGTATATGTTGATTTACGTATGCCTAAAAGTGTTAATCCAATTTATTGGATGGAATGTAGTATGGGCAATACCAGTCTGGGGTGCAGGCGGAATCCTAATTTTCTCCTGGCTTAGTAAAGCAGGATATAAAATAGAAGTTGAGAAAAAGAGATTTGAAAGATGGCAAAAGGTTTTGATTTCTAACCTTGAACCCATAACAGCAAGAGAGAAAGCTGCCTGGGGGATACTTCAAAGTAAGGATGTAAATCAAAATATTATAAATGATATTCTATCTATCTTTCATGATAATAATCTTATAAAGGATTCCGCACTAGACAAAAAATCTGAACTTGAAGTCAAAGATCCAAACATTAAAACAAAAGGAGGAAAATAAAATGAAGAAAAAAATTTTTAATATGAACTTACTTGAATTTTTGAATTTGATCTTACCTTTAGATACTGCTGGTAAAGGAGTTGAATACCGAAAGAAGCATACTAAAATCATGTTAGCCCTAGAATTTTCTTATGGAAAAAGGAGATCGAATCCTCAAAATATAGAAAATATTCTTGGCTTAAATTATGAGCGGATACGCAGAAATATCAAAGGACATAGACCACGGATAAGTTATGGTAAAGTTATTCACAATTTCATAGTAAAAAAATTTCTAGAGTACGGATTCAAAGAAAAAGAATATCCTTATTTAGAAACAAAGTGACTAAAGGCGGAACAAATTGTTCCGCCTTTTTTATTTAACTAATCTGTCTTTTAGTATCTTAATTTCGTCGCGCAAGATTGCCGCGGTTTCGAAATCGAGTTCTTTAACCGCCTTGGACATTTCACTCTCTTTGAGTTTGATCAAACGAGTAGGATTTTTTGCAAATAATTTAATATCCAAGTCGAGCTCAGCTCTGACCGCTTTGTCATGCAGATTTTCAAGCGCCTCAGTAATATCATTGATCTTTTTAATAATTGTTTTCGGGGTAATGCCGTTCTTTTTATTGAAAGCAATCTGCACTTCCCTTCTTCTGTTGGTCTCATCCATAGCCTTCTTCATCGAGTTGGTCATATTGTCGGCATAAAGTATCACGCGACCATTTACA
>JAHFNP010000023.1 GCA_023267245.1 Candidatus Nomurabacteria bacterium | reverse complement strand
CATTAGATGGAAAAGAAATAAAACTTTTGCCGGCTGATATGGTTATTGCCGACGGAAGTCCGCCGGCTGGCGGAGCCCTTGCGATTGCCGGAGTGAAAGGAGGCAAGGATGCGGAAGTGGATGAAAATACAAAAAATATTTTAATAGAAGTCGCCAACTTTGATCCAGCGAGTGTTCGAAAAACAGCTCGAAGGGTAAATATTTTCACAGATGCGGTTAAAAGGTTTGAGAATGACCTGTCGCCGGAATTGTGCGATTTCGCAATGAAAGAAATCACCGGGCTATTAGTAGAAGTTGCTTGCCCTGAGCGACCAGAGGGAGTCGAATGGGAAGAGGTTGTCGATATTTATCCAAATAAACAGCAAGAGAGGAAAATTTCTTTTGATGCGAAATTCATCAATCAAAAACTCGGCTCTGATATTTCTTCTGATGAAATGGAAAATATTTTGAAGAGTTATGTTTATGCATATACTCGGAAAGGGGATTCTTTTGAAATCGTCGTTCCGGCGCTCAGGTTAGATCTTGTTAATGATTTTGATATGGTGGAAGAGATAGGCCGCGTATACGGCTATGATAAAGTGAAGCCAATAATCCCTCAAATTAACCTGCCTGCCGGCGAGGCAGGTTTTCAGCCGAAACAAAATGAAACTTTCTTAAAGATAGTTGCAGCTCGAAAGAAACTTTTGATTGATGGGTACAGTGAAGTCATGACTTATACTTTCCGTGATAATGGGGAAGTGGCAGTACTGCAAAGTGCTTCGGATAAGAAATTTTTACGGACAAATTTATCAGACGGCCTCAAAGAAAGCTTTGAATTGAATAAAAAAAATATGCCTTTGCTTGGACTTGAAGATTTGAAAATTTTTGAAATAGGTACCGTATTTTCTAATAAAGGCGAGCAAATAAATGTGGCTTATTCTGACAAAAAAAACATCATAGAAGTTTCACTTGATGAATTCTGTAAAGATATATCATTGGACCTTTCACTAGAACCTGGAAACTATAACCTAGAAACTAATTTCAAGATGTGGTCTTTGTTTCCCTTTATTTCACGAGATATAGCCGTCTGGATGCCTGAAGGTGAATTACCGGAAGTGCTCATCAAGCTAATTAAAGATAATGGAACCGAACTTATGGTTAATGAACCAAAACTTTTTGATAAGTTTTCAAAGGAGAATCGGACTTCGTATGGTTTCCGTATGGTTTTCCAGTCTATGGACCGCACTTTGACTGACGAAGAGGTCAATAAGATAATGGATAAAATATCCTCAGAAATCGCCAATAAAGATTGGCAAGTGCGTTAAAAAGCTTTGTTTTTAAGTATTTTTTTGATATAATAGGCATATAAATTCATGGCGAAAAACGACAAGAAAGACAAAAAAGAAGAAGTAAATCATGGGAAATTAGCTCATCATTATTCAGCCGAGGATATCTCGGTTCTTGAGGGTCTGGAACCGGTGCGCAAGCGCCCGGGCATGTATATCGGCGGAACGGGTCCTGAAGGCTTGCACCATTTGATCTGGGAAATTTTCGATAACTCACGCGACGAAGCGATGGGCGGGTTTGCTGATTTTGTTGAAGTTGTTCTGTTGCCGGGTGACCGAGTCCGCGTAGCCGACAACGGCCGAGGTATTCCAGTCGACATTCACTCAAAGACTAAAGTCTCGGCTCTTGAGACCGTGATGACGACTCTTCATGCCGGAGGTAAATTCGGCGGAGAAGGCTACAAGGTTTCCGGCGGGCTGCACGGCGTAGGCGCTTCAGTTGTGAACGCGCTCTCTATCTATTGCCGAGCAGAAGTTCATCGCGATGGCGGTAAATTCTTTCAGGAATATTCTCAAGGCAAGAAAAAAGCGAGCGTAAAGAAAATCGGCAAGTCGGATCTCCACGGCACGATTATAACTTTTGAGCCGGATAAGGAAATATTCAACACTCAAGGCGGTGAAATAAAATTCAATTGGGACACGATTGCAAATCGTTTCCGTCAGCAGGCCTACTTGGTTAAAAAATTAAGAATCTCCCTGATCGATGCTCGTGATTATGAAGGCAACCTGCCTGCCGGTAGGCAGGGAATTGATGACAGCGAAGTTTTCTATTTTAAAGAGCTTGGTCTTGAACTTCCGTCGGCTACTTTCTACTTCGAAGGCGGGCTTATCTCTTTGGTTAAATTCACCAACCGACTTTCCAAGCCGGTGCATAAAAATATTTTTTATATTGATAAAGAAACAGAGGGAGTGGATGTTGAAATCGCGCTGCAATATACGGATGATATGTCCGAGCGCATTTTGGCTTTCGCCAACAATATTTACAACCAAGAGCACGGCACGCATGTCACCGGTTTTAAAATGGCTTTGACTAGGACTCTAAACACTTACGCCAAGAAAAATGAATACGTTAAAGAAAGCGATGGAGCCTTCACTGGTGAAGATGTTCTGGAAGGTTTAACTGTTGTAGTTTCGATAAAAATGGGTTCTGAAATTCAATTTGAAGGCCAGACAAAGGGTAAATTGGGCAGTCCGCAGGCTCAAGGAGCGACTGCGACAGCGTTTGGCGATGCTTTCTCGACTTATCTTGAAGAGAATCCGGATGACGCCAAGGCGATCATGAATAAGATTATTTTGGCCATGAAGGCCAGAAAAGCGGCCAAGGCGGCCAAGGATTCAGTCTTGCGTAAGGGCGCTCTTGAAGGTATGACTTTGCCCGGCAAGCTGGCTGATTGTCAGACTAAAGACGCCGCTTCTTCGGAACTCTTTATTGTGGAAGGAGACTCGGCGGGCGGTACTGCAAAAATGGGCCGTGATAGAAAGACGCAGGCGATCCTCCCGCTTCGAGGGAAAATCCTGAATGTTGAACGAGCTCGTCTCGACCGGATGCTCGGATCAGAGCAGATTAAAAATCTGGTTATCGCGATGGGTACATCGATCGGCGATACTTTTGATCTTGAAAAAATGCGTTATCACAAAATAATTATTGCGACAGATGCCGACGTGGACGGCGCCCACATCCGCACTCTTATCCTGACTCTTTTTTATCGTTATTTCAGAAAAGTTCTTGATGCCGGATATATCTACATTGCCCAGCCACCGCTCTACAAGATTAAAAAAGGAAAAGAAATTTCTTACGCTTATAGCGATGAAGAACGCAATGCAATCGTTGGCAAAGTTAATCCCGATATGATCGAAGTAGATCAAGAAGGAGATGCTGTCGAAGCCATTGAAGAAGAATCAGAAGAAAAGGCTAAGAAATCAAATAAGATACACATCCAGCGATATAAAGGTCTCGGAGAAATGAACGCCGAAGAGCTTTGGGAGACGACTATGGATCCTGCCCAGAGAGTTCTTAAGCAAGTGACTGTCGATGATGCTCAAGAAGCCGACAAAGTTATCGATATGCTTATGGGTTCGGAAGTTCCTCCGCGCAAATCTTTCATCCAAACTCACGCCAAAATGGCAAATCTTGATATATAAAAAACACATGCAGTGCATGTGTTTTTTATATTAACTCTTTTTCTCTATCATCTCCTCCAACTTTCCCAAAAATTCTGAGACAGTGATGTTTTCTGTTTTGGTGCCGTCGCGATTTTCAATAGTTATTTTCCCGGATTCTATTTCTTTGTCTCCGAGGACAATGACAAAAGGAACTTTGCCGGCTTTGGCGTGATTGATGCGCTTGCCGAGAGATTCATCAGTGCCTGAAATTTGTACGCGGATAGAATGATTCTTTAATTCCTCGTATATTTTTTGAGCGGCTTCTTCGTGATTCTCGCGCACCGGTACGATAGCGACTTGGATAGGGGAAAGCCAGACCGGGAATGCTCCGGCAAAATGTTCGATCATGATACCCATGAATCTCTCTGTTGAGCCAAGCACGGCGCGGTGGATGACGACTGGTCGAGCCTTTTCTCCTTTATCATTTGTATATTCAAGTTCAAATTTCTCCGGCAGGTTAAAGTCGAGTTGTATTGTTGAAAGCTGCCATTCTCGTCCGATTGCGTCCTTAAACATGAAATCAAGCTTAGGCCCGTAGAAAGCCGCTTCACCTTCTTTCTCTTCATATTTCCAGCCTGTAGCTTTTACGATATCTCTCAAAGCGTTTTCAGCCATTTCCCATACTTCATCATTGCCTAGATAATTACTTTTGTTTTTTGAATCTCGAAGTGAAATACGGACATAGAAATCATTGAAACCGAAAGCAGCATAAACTTCCTTTATCATGTCGAGCATAACTTCAATTTCTTTTTTTATTTGATTCGGTTCGCAGAAGACATGGCAGTCGTCTTGAGTCAGAGAGCGCACGCGGGTCAGTCCCGAAAGCTCCCCAGACTTTTCATAGCGATAGTTCGTTGTCGTACAAGTATAGCGCAGCGGCAGGTTGCGATATGAATGAGGCAGAGATTTATAGAGCATCATAAAATGCGGACAATTCATCGGCTTCAAATAATAATGTTCTTTGTCGATTTCCATCGGCGCGTACATTGCGTCGTATTTATCTAAGTGGCCCGAGATCTCATAGAGTCTCCCTTTTGTGATATGAGGAATCCAGATAGGCACATAGCCGCGTTTTTCCTGAGTCTCAGCAATATAATTTTCAATGATCCGGCGGAGGACAGCGCCCTTTGGATAAAAGAGGGGAAGGCCGGGACCGATTTCATCGATGATTGTAAAAAGTTCAAGTTCCTTTCCGAGTTTTCGGTGGTCGCGTTTCTTTGCTTCTTCATGTTGAGTTGTATATTTTTCTAGCTCCTCTTTGGTCTCAAAAGCCAATCCGTAAATACGAGTAAGCATTTTATTTTTTTCATCTCCGCGCCAATATGCGCCGGCTACGCGGTCGAGTTTGAAAGATTCCGGCATAATTTCTTTTGCAGGATTTTCCAGATGTCCGCCGCGGCAGAGGTCCTCAAAATATCCGCATTTATACAAAGTTATTTTTTCACCGCGTTCTGCTATTTCATTTATGAGTTCCAATTTGTAAGGATTGCCAGAAAATATTTCCTCAGCTTCTTTTTTTGAAACTTCTCGGTGTACGAACTCTGTCCATTTAGGTAAGTTCTTCTTCATGCTTTTTTCTATCTTTCCAAGGTTTGCATCACTTACTTTTTCATCACCCATATCAAAGTCGTAATAAAACCCGTCGTCTATCGCAGGGCCGAGGGTTGGTTGTGCGTTTGGATAATGCTCAAGTACCGCTTGCGCCAATAGGTGAGCTAAAGAGTGTCTTAAATTGTGGATTTTGTCATCCATATCTTTTACTAAAATGTCCTTTTATATTAGCATTTTAAAGGGGAAATTCCCCCTTGACATTTAATCCAAAATATGATTAAATGGATACAGAGATTATTTAATCTTCGAACATTTAAAAATTATATTCACTTACAGAAAGGAGATCGATGAAAAATTTACTGAACGCGATTGAGCTTAAAAGTAAGCTCAAAGCCATGAATGAACAAGGATTCACTCAAATTAAACTTCCTGGCGGTACCTCAAGGGACCGCCAACATTATTCGGGATTAATAATCCCTTATTACAACTTTGAAGATAAAATGACTTACTTTTCCGGGCTGCCATATAATCCAAATTTCCATAAAAATGGCACAGAAAATGTGGACAACAAAAAAGAAGGCGAGACCCCGCTCCAAACTGCCATTCGGGAAGGTATGGAAGAAATTGGCCTTATTTTTAAACCGGAAGATTTAGAAGAAGTACTTTCGGCTATGGTTAAAATTAAGGACAGAGTTAATCCGGAATTAATATTGCACATAAAACATTTTTTTGTGGCAAAAAGTTTTTCTGGTGAAGCTTTTGAATTTGAAGGTCCAAATCCTATCGATCATGAAACTGCAGCGCCAATCTGGATCCCGGCCCCTATTTTCAAAGAAATTCTTTGGAAGGGACATCAGCCAGCTTTCAATGCTTCTTTTTCAGAAATTTTATGCACAGATGGGGATATCTACAATTCTATGTATAAATTGTTTTGATATCGAATTTTTTAAAAGTCTCGATTATGTCGAGACTTTTTTTATTGCCTTTTTTTAATAAATTTGTTAGACTAATTTTGTTATGGTAGTACGAATGCGACATACAAGGGCTCATACGGCAAACCGCCGTTCACACCATGCTTTGAAAACAAGGCAGTTTTCAACGTGCGAAAAGTGCAGCGCCCCAAAGATGTCCCATATGGCTTGTGCAAATTGCGGTACTTACCGCGGCAGGCAGGTTGTAAACAAAGTAAAGGAGGTAGAAAAGAAGCAAGCTAAAAAGAAAGCGGTTAAAAAAGCTAAGCAGGCTAAGTAAAGTAAGGAAGTAGGCTCTAAATAGCTTCTTTGTTTAATTTACTTAATTCACTTATTTAAAAAATATGGCAAATCGGCACCTTTCAAGATCTATAGTTCTCCAAACTCTTTTTGAGTGGGATTTCAACGGTCAAAAAGATGAATCGGTCAAAGATATTTTAGATCAGAATACTTCAGAATTTGGTCCGGGGCTTGATGACTCTTCATTTATGTCCTCTCTCGTGGATACTGTCCTTCGAAAGAAACAGATCATCAATGAGATTATAGAGAAAGCGGCCCCCGAGTGGCCGATCGATAAAATATCGATTGTCGATAGAAATATCCTCCGGATGGGTTTGTCTGAGCTTTTGTTTAGTGATCGCGGAGAAGTGCCGCCGAAAGTCGCCATCAATGAGGCGATCGAGCTGGCCAAAACTTTCGGCGGCGATAGTTCCGGCCGATTCGTAAACGGAGTTCTGGGAGCCGTCTATAAAGAGATGGGCGAGCCGGGCAAGGATGAGACCAGTAAGAAAAAGATTAAATTTGAAACTGATCCAGCTAAATTCCCAATTGAAATGAAGGCTGGAGCGGTCGTTTATGCTCGTGATGGCGCAGAAATTTATTTGGCTTTCGTTCACGATGTTTTCGGCTACTGGACTCTTTCCAAGGGAAGCATTGAGGAAAATGAGAAAGCGGAAGATGGCGCGATAAGAGAAATAAAAGAAGAAATAGGTCTTGATGTAAAGATAAAAGAAATCTTGGGGGAAAATGAATATATTGCTTCTCACCCTGAAAAAGGCAAAATTAGAAAGAAAGTTTATTATTTCCTAGCCGAAGGTTCGCATGAAGATTTGGTCCTTGAAGAAGGAACCGGAGGACTCGATAAAGCACAGTGGTTTAAGCTTTCAGAAATACCTGAATTGAAGATTTATGACGATATTTTGCCGATTATTACCAAAGCGATTGAAATTATTACGAAATAACTTTTATGCACGATTTTTCCAAATTCGAAAAAAATACCGAAGTTAATTTTAAAGATAAAAATTTACTGAAACAGGCTTTTATTCACAGGTCTTACATAAATGAGAATCCGGGGCTCGGCCTTTTTCACAATGAGCGTTTGGAATTCTTGGGCGACGCCGTGCTTGAGCTTGTTGTGACGGAAGATTTATATAAAAAATTCCCAAATCAGACTGAAGGGGACCTGACCTCTTATCGCTCGGCTTTGGTCAATGCGATTATTATTTCTGAAGTTGCCCAAAAACTCGGCATGAATGATTTCCTTTTGCTTTCTAAAGGCGAGACGAAAGACACCGGCCGGGCAAGGCTTTATATCTTAGCCAACACATTCGAAGCTTTTGTCGGCGCCCTTTATCTTGATCAAGGATATGACGCAGCCAAAGACTTTATAGTGAAGCACTTGCTTAGCCTTACCGATGAGATCGTCGCTAAGAAGCTCTGGCAGGATGCAAAAAGCTTGGTCCAAGAAAAAGCGCAGGAGCACCTCGCCGTCACCCCGTCTTACAAAGTTATATCTGAGACCGGACCAGATCATGATAAGCATTTTACCCTCGGTATATATTTTAATAATGAATTGATCGCCGAAGGTAAAGGTAAGAGCAAGCAGGAAGCCTAGCAAAAGGCCGCCCAAAAGGCAT
>JAHFNP010000022.1 GCA_023267245.1 Candidatus Nomurabacteria bacterium | reverse complement strand
AATAATCTTCGATAAAAATATCTTTTGTAAAAAAGAATAAATAACCTGAGATTATGAAAAGCATGAAGAAGATAAAGACATTTAATGGGTTCGATGCGGAGCCTAGCATTGCTACAGAAAGTATCAGCAATAAGAATATGATTATCGTGGTTTTGTAATTGCCGATTTTCTCCAGCAGTCTCGGTATTTCACCTAAGGCGAGTATCGATAGCACCGAGGCCACCGCATATATCAGGCCAATGTAATTTTCACCAAAGAAATTACTTAAGAAGGAGGATGTCGCGTAGGCCACAAAAGCTCCTTGCAGGGTTGCAAGGAAGCTTATGACATATATGAGCCGAAGCGGATGCTTGATCATACTAGACGCTTAGAATAACAGGGATAACCAAAGGCCTTTTGGCTGTTTTCTGAAATAGGAACTTTGAGACTTGGTCGGTGACATCGCTTTTGATCGCGTCGAAGTCTATCGGCTTCATGCCGGCGCTTCCTTCCTCGACCGTTTTTTTAATTATCAAGCGAGACTGATGAAGAAGTTCTTGATTGTCTTTCAAGTAGACGAATCCGCGGGAGATTAAGTCCGGTGATTTTCGGAGCTTGCCGGTATTTGCATCGACGGTTGCGATCACGACAAACATGCCGTCTTCAGCCAGCATTTGCCTGTCGCGGATAACGACGCTCTGCTCGTCGCCGATTGAGAAACCGTCAACCATCATCGGGGATGATGGAGCTTTTTCTTTTCTCACGACAATCTTTGTTCCTTTGTCTATGATCTCAATGATTGAACCATTGTCAGGTACAACGATATGATCCTCGGCCATACCGAGATCCATCACGAGTTCTTTGTGCAGTTGCAGGCGGTAATGGTTGCCGTGGATCGGGATAAAGAATTTCTCATGCATTTTTCTATGAAGCCAGCGGACATCTTCTTTGTTGCCGTGGCCAGTCGCGTGAACGTACTCTTCACCCGGAGTGCGATAGCCGATAATCTTGACTCCTTGGCGGGCGATTCCGTCTTTCATTCTTTCTATTTGTCGCTCGTTGCCGGGGATGATTGAGGAAGAGAGAATAACTGTATCTCCTTTTTTAAGAGAGAATTTCTTGTCTGTTTTGTTGGCCGCACGATTGAGTCCTGAGAATTCTTCACCTTGTCCGCCAGTAGAAAGGATGATGACGCGATTGGGCGGATATTGATCGACATTTTCCATCGGGATAATCGTGTCCTTGGCCGGCTTCAAAAGGCCGGCTTCGATAGCAATCTCAATGTTTGATTTCATGGACCGGCCGTTTAAGGCCACTTTTTTACCCAATTGTTCGGCAATTTGCATTACTTTAATCAGTCGAGTGATGTGCGAAGCAAACGCGGCAATAATGATTCGTCCATTGATACGGGTAAGGATCTTCTCAAGTCCTTGATGAACTTTGATTTCCGGCAGAGCGAAGCCTTCATTTTCGATGTTGGTGGAGTCTGTCATTAAGAGAAGCACATTTGCGTTATCGAAAATTCTGTATTCTTCCTCTTCCTCTTCCGTTACAATCCCGTCAATCTGGTCGAGCTTATAGTCGCCGGGATTCACTATCCAGCCGTAAGGTGTCTCTATGATCACTCCCATCGAATCAGGGATAGTATGCGTCACACCCCAAAAGCGAATTTTTATTTTCCCGAGCATCATCGTCTCGCCGCGTTCGACAACAATCGCATTCATCGGCGGCAGATGCGGAAATTCAGCCTGTCTTTTCTTCAACATCAGGACGGATAGATTGCGCGAATAGACCGGCGGGTTGCCGATACGCGAAAGCACGATCGGCACGCCGCCGATGTGATCAAGGTGGCCGTGGGTGATTATAAGTCCGCGGATTCTGCTTTTGTTTTCTTCGAGATATCGGGTGTTGGGGATCACATAATCGATTCCGGGTGTTTCTTCAGTTGAGAAAGACATACCGGCGTCTATCACGATAATATCATCGCCGATTTCTATCGCGGTCATGTTCTTGCCGATTTCTTCAACTCCGCCGAGCGGAATTATTCTTATATTATCTGCGCCAACTGGTGGAATCACTCCGCCTTTTTGACTGCCTTGCGGCCTCGGCGCATGGCCTCGGCTAGGCATTCTTCTTGGCGGCATTTTTCTGCCATGCCCTTGTGCAGGCGGTCTTTGGCCGTGTCCGATCGGACCGGCTCTTCTTGCCTGTCCGCCATTGCTTCGCTCAGGCGAATGCGGGCGGGGAACATTATTATTCGAGCTTGGCGTGTGAGGTGTTTTTTTAATATTATCCATATTCTATTTCTATCTGTTAAATATTTTCCAGACACGATCTGTTTCCCTGTACCACTTGTAGACAAGGTTAAACCGATCGCTCTGATTTGTTATTTTATTAATAATAAGACCATTCAAATTTTTTGCGACTACGTAAATAAAGTCGGGGGAATAGATGAAAATTGCTGGCATGTCTTTCTTTATCTCATCTTCAAATTCGGTGTATTTTTCTATTCTATCTTTTTTATCGATATTACCCAAGGTCGCTTCAAGTATTTTGTCAGCTTTGGTATTTGTGTAGGAAGCGATATTGAGTCCCGGGTCGTTGCGTTGAGAAGAGTGCCAGAAAGCAAAGAGATCTGCCCCGCTATTTACTATTTGGCCGAACAAAAGTGCGTCGTATTTTCTTGGCCGGATAACATCTTGGTTTAGGCTGCCGATTTCAAAAATTTTCACTTCAACTTTAGCCCCGATAGATTCAAGATCCTTTTTTATCAAATCTGCAATATCCTTAAGCTCCGAAGCATCTCCAGTCGCGAGAGAGAACTCAAGCCGGAGAATAACTTTTTTTCCAGCTTTTGTTTTTGTCTGTTTAACCAAAACTCCATCTTCTCCCGCTTTCCAACCATCGTCCTGCAATATTTTTTTTGATAAAGATATATTGTCTGTAACTGGGGCGGCATCATCTTTGCTTTTAGAATCTTTAGCCAAGTAGGGAAGTCCGGTATAATCGATCAAAGTTTTAGGAACCGGACTGTCGATTGTTTTGCCGTATCCGTGCAGGACTTTATTTATAATCTCATCTTTATTGATTGCTGTTTCGAAAGCCTTCACGACATTTTTATCTGTAAATACTGCCGACTGATTTTGATTAAAAAATAAAGCGAATATTCTCGGCAAAGTCGCCGTTTCCACTCGGTACCCTTTAGCTTTTAGTTCCTCCGCTTTTTCCGGCCCGATCACGCTCACTTGGTCTATATCGCCACTTGAAAGAGCATCAATCAAGTCTTTTTCATTCGCATAAAATTTCATGCTCAGGGTTTCAATGTACGGTTTGCCAAGAGCGAATTTATTGAATGCCTTAAGCTCAACATAAACAGGTATGCCGGAAGAATCTTTTTTAATTTGCGTGATTTTGTAGGGTCCCGATCCGATAGCACCAGTCGTATTGAGGTCGATGAAGCTGAATTGGTCGACAGGTATATCTTTCCAAAGGTGCGCCGGCAGTATCCCTACAGTTGTATTGTCTAAGAATGAGGCATAGGCTTGTTTCAAGATGAACTGGACGGTTTTATTGTCAACCTTTGAGACAGTGACACCTTCCCAGTTTAATTTCTTCGGGCTTTTGATTGTCGGGTGTTTTATTTTATTTATAGTATAGATGATATCGTCGACGGTTACCTTTTGATTATCTTGAAAGAAATTATCCTTTAGGGTAAAAGTGTAAATCAAACCATCTTTTGAGACTGTAAGTTTTTCAGCGAGGTCTGGCACGAGTTCCCCCGTCTCGTTTTTTCTCATGAGTCCCGAGTAGACGAGGGCGGTCATGTCCCGATCAGCGTCGGAGAGGGCCAGGACCGGATTGATAAAGCGGGGAGTGCCGATAATCCCTTCATTGATACTGCCGCCAGAGGCCGGCACATCTTCCAAGAATTGATTGTTTACTTTATTTATTAAAACCAAGGTCGAGACCGAGAGAACCAAAAAAAGAAAAATAAATAAAATCCTCTCTTTTTTGGAAAAAGAACCGATCGCTTGCACGACATCATCCCTAGTTGGTAATTTAAGGCCTTTTATAAGGCTGCGAAATTTCTCCATATGTGATAGTTTTGAACTTTAAACGAGTATTGCTACAAAAGCTGAGATAGCAAATAAGATAGCAACAGCTATTGTAAGGTAAAATAAAAATTTCTCAAATCCGCGCTTGGTATAAGACACCACGCCGCCATCTCCGCCTCCCAATGCTCCGCCGACTCCAGATCCGGACTTTTGCAGCAAAATAGAGAGTATTAGAATGACTGACAAGATTATTTGTGCCCAAGGCAAAATCTTAGCTAATATGTGCATTACTTACTTGTATCAAATTCTGGCATCTTAGGCAAGCCCCGCCAGCGGCGGGGCAAGTATATAGATTATAGAATCGGGGATAAAATCATTGACAAGTTATGAATTTATGGTAATATTGGGATCAGAATACAAAAAACAAACAGGGGATCTAGTTGGCTCCTTAAAAACCAAAAATCATGAAAAATATAGTCAAATTGCTTTTACTGGCGGCAATGATTGCTGTAGTAAATGTTTCTTTTGCACAAGATAGTAACAAGGATATTTCTACATATGGAGAAATTCATTATTATTCAGCCGAAGTGATAAAAAAAAATAACAAAGATTCAGTCTCCTTAAATGAGAGAGTTAAAGAAAATGAATTTGACCTAGATGAGGTTAAAGATATATTTTCTTCAAAATTTAAGGAAGTTGCTTATACATTAGAGCAAAGAAATAAAGCAGCAGTAAAAAAAGACGGAATAATTGTTGCAGATGAATATGGCAGAAAAATTTACTTTGCTGTGATGGCATTAAATGTCGACCATGTTCTAATAGAGGGCGGAGAGTCATTAAATGGAATATTTTATCCCAATATAATTAGTACCAATGGTATATCTTATAAAGAGGATGAAAAAAACCCCGGTTCGTTTATTGGGATTCCTGTAATTATTTATTTCAAAGCTTATTAATAAGCAAAACATCTCAAATTTATTTGGGATGTTTTTTATTTTTTACATATAGTATAATTTTATTATGAAAAAATATATTTTAGGTATCTCTGTTTTGGTATTTTCCTTTATTTTAATTACACCATCACCGGCTTTAGCTTCATGTCCAAGTTTTATTACTGGTCAAGGTCACATACGGGAAAAAACTACTGTTTGTGGAATAGGAGCAGACACAGGTCAGCTTTACTGGTTCACTTGTCAGGCTGATGGTAGTTACAAGAGATCAAATGTTGGTACTATGGGATGCTATAAGGGTCAGGTAAGAGGTTGGGATACTGTTCCTCGTCCTGTCCCATTGAACGTAGAAGTGATGAGTCCTGCACCTCAAGTTCCTCATAAATACACATTCGGACAATATCAATTTGTCCCATACCCGTTTACACAATTAAACATTTCACAGCCTTTACTTCCTGCGACTGATCCGATAACCGTTCAACACAAAGACCCTTGCGGTGGTAATTGTAGTATTTTTCCTGAAATTGATATTAGTTCTATATATAATTCTATTTATAATCCAGTAGAGAGTACTGTGGTGGCGTCGGCGGGTCCTGCTAGTTCATTTGGCGGTCCTTCCAATATTGCAGCGGGTGTCTCTTGGCCTCCTTTAGGAGTTTTTACTAATTTTTCATATTGGAATAGACCTCTTGCTTACACTTTTAAAGTATATAAAGCATTTACTTCCCCAATTTATAACCCAAATCCAGGCAATGCAATTGCCCTCCCTCTTTTACCAGATTCCAAATTTTATCCTTTGAATTTCTTCACTGTAGCTGATCCTACTGCAAAAATTCCCTTATTGCCGACAGTACCGATAAATATAAATTGGGCTTCCGTTCCAGGAGCGTTAAAATATAAATTTACATTGGGTGTTGCAGATAACCCATTTAATCTAACTGGTTTGAACTCGCCTATTGATATACAAATAACCAATCCGAGAACTTACAATTTTTCTGGTAAACCCTCTGTTTCTTATAGTTGGTCTGTCACACCGCTTGTCGTTGTTAATGGAGCAGATACCCCTCTTTTAGGTGATCCGATCATAAAAGATTCTGTAGGTATATTTTTTACGGCTAATATAAATGGACCGAGCCCAAGTCAGCCATACTCATTTACATATGATCATTATGAATATGGCTGGGACAAAATCCCAGGAGCCGTAAGATATGAAATACAATATGCACTTTCATTTCATCCAATACCCGACAGTACTCCTTTTGCTGATAATGCTGCATTTACTGAGAATACAATCACTACGAATGGAACCCCTGGGGGCCCTATAACAGAAACAACTCATATTCTAAGCAGTACTATAAATGGCACACCTGGACTAAATTATAATGATGATTTGGGTTGGTTAAATAACATATTTCACTATGATTATTTTCATTATGATTTTTTACACAGTGTACTTGCTGGGATTAATTCCAATATTCTTCACCAAGGTCTTCATTGGCGAGTCAGGGGTATTGATGCAAACGGCAATTTTATTCTAAAAAATCTTGTTCAGTCGGGAGATGTTGAAGTGCCTCTTCCTAAAACTCCATATCAATCAGCCTATCTAAGCTGGCCTCTAGATATTGGAGCCACTTCGTATTTGGTTGATATCGTCACAAATCCTGCAGACTTTGCCAAGTTGCCGTATTTAACTCAATCTGAAGTTCCTCCATTAACACAGGCGCAAACACAAGCAGTTAAAATTAATGCTCAACCAGTTACAACAACACCAACAACAGGCAATTTCTTCACTTCTTTTATTAATAAGGCTAAGCAATTATTCGGCGCGCCGACACCTCAGCCAGCTGGCACAACTCCAGATGCTCCGGATCCAAATAAAGTTTTCCTCATAAGAAGAGTGGTTCCGGATTCTAGGTCAACAATCGTTTATAATTCCGTGTACAACGGAACTGTTACTGTTGATAAGTTTCAAAAATTAATTAGAGAAGCCAGGGTATATGCTGGGAAAGTAAATTTTTCATTCGGAAATTATGATGCAGATCCAAATACTGGAATATCTTTATTTGACGAACAACAGTTTGATGATCAGGCAAAAACAAGTACCAATAACTTCACCACTTTCTCCCAAGCCCAATTAGATGGTTATTATCCTCTGATGACTAGTGACTTGGGGATGATTACATCATATATTGCCCCAAACCAGCTTAAACTCGTTACGACTACCCCTATTACTATCACCAACAAAAGCACTGGCAATGCCAAACTTGTTGTCGCTCAATCTAATGGCAAAAAGACGACAATTTTGACTTTTACAACTCAAGCCGGTTCGTCAGGAGAATATGCATTCGATATAACTAAAAATATCAATGGATCTAGTGTCATTCATCCTTTAATTTATCCAACTATTGGTCCTATGTCTGTAATTCCAGATTTAACTGGCAAAGATTATGCCGAGTTTGATAAATTATTGCCGGGTCAAACTTATTACTGGAGACAGAGATGCATGAAAGATCCACAGATCTTTGATTCTAGCAATCCAACGAAGGCTTCCGCTCCATTTACTTTCTGTCCATGGTCCCAAATAAATTCCTTCACTACTCCTACTGGACTTCCGGCATCGATAGAATTTGGGTCCTTGACGGACTTTCAAGGTCTATCAATTAGCGAGGCATCAATATCTCCTGCGAACTTAGTCCCGATTAATCCAATCAATAGAACTACAAAAGTTAAACTTCAATTAGCTCCTGGAACTAGCGTTCAAATTAAAGCAAATGGCGAAACAAAAAGTTATACCGTTGCTGCTGATGGAACTGTCACTCTGATTGTGCCTAATGGGGAACAGAAGATAGAAGTTATGACCTCAGGTTATAAATCACTTGAACTTACAATACCTGCACAAAATCCCGCATCAGAAGTGCCAATAAATACACAATCTTCCGGGCAAAAACAAGGAGTTCTTGCTGGACTTTGGACTTCTTTCATCAACTTACTAAAAAGTATTTTATCCAGTTTGTCTGGAGGTAGACTCTAAATTGTTGCATTTCTGAAAGGGTGATATAATAAAAAGGTTAAAGTTTATTATTTATGGAGATTTGTCGAACCATTATTAGATTATTAAGTATTATAAAAAAATGAAGAAATATTTATTAGGTTTGTTTGTTTTAATTTTCGTCTTCTCGGTCGGTTTTGTTGGTCTTGGTGCCAAAAGAGCTTCAGCATTAGCATTCTGTAATTACGCAACAGATTGTACTGGATCTGTTGGTGAATCATGCTACTCCTGGAACAGTCTATTTTGGGGAACTATCGGAGCTAACGGCGGTTGTATAAATACCGTAGCGTTTCAAGGTCCGCCAGTAGGTGTTACTCTAACTACTTTCTTGGCAGCAATCGAAAAAGGGCATGGTTCTGGCACAACAGCTGGTGGTGCTCTAGAATCCGTACGAGTTCAAATAAAATCAGATGTTCCTACAGTTGGTGTTTCGGTAAATGGAGGAACATCTAGAACACTTACGGTACAATCAGACGCTGCAGGTCGTTATGTTTTAGTTGAAGCCCCAGGTAATGCGATACTTAAATTTACAGCACAAGGTTATACACCTTTTTCAACTAAAACTCCGCCGAATGTAGATATAGGATCGGCAATTCTTAAGCCACAATATGGTCATCTATGTTCAGATAATCCAGAACCCCCATGTTTAGAAGTACGCAGTTTAACTGCAACTCCTACTACAGTACAATACGCCTCAGGACCTATTGAATACTTTAAAAACCTCGCTACATCCCTTTATGATGCTCTTTTTGGAATATCATTTAGACCATTCGTACCACCAACCGGGAATACATCAACTACTGGGGGTATTGTAATTAAAAC
>JAHFNP010000021.1 GCA_023267245.1 Candidatus Nomurabacteria bacterium | reverse complement strand
CGTCTCCAGCTCGGCGATTCATCTTAATAATTCTGGTATAGCCTCCATTTCGATCCATATATTTTGGGGCGACTTCATCAAACAATTTCTTCACTTCGGTCTTTCGGTTCAAGAGCTTCGAGATGACAAGGCGCTTGGAAGATAGATCTGCCTTCTTACCTCTGGTGACGATCTTCTCGATGAAAGGCGCGAGCTCCTTAGCCTTGGCCAAGGTGGTGTTGATCCGTCCGTGATTTATAAGCGATAGGGCAAGCGACTTCAACAACGCTCGTCTTTGACTAGCTGGCCTTCCAAATTTTCTGTTTGCGTTATGATGTCTCATTTTTTTATTTTAAAGTTAGTCCGTAATTGCTCAAAATCCTTTTTATTTCTTGAATGCCTTTTTCACCGATTCCTTCTATCTTAAGGAGATCGTCTTTTTTCTTTCTGGCAATTCCGCCGACTGTCCGGATATTTGCTTCATCAAGAGCATTCAAAGTTCTGGTTGAAAAATTAAGCGTATCGATTCTTGTTTTTAGAACATCAGAGTAATCATCCGTTTTATTTTCGATCACATCTTCCTCTTTTGCTTCTTCTTCTGCTTTTTTAGAAGGCTTTTCTTCAGGCTTGAAATCAACAATAGCTCCGAGCTGAGAAAGCATAGTTTGGACTGATCTTTCGAGAGCTTCTCTCGGAGCGATCGTGCCATCGGTCTCGATAGAGATGCGCAGACGGTTGTGGTTTGTCTTGTCTCCGACGCGCATGTTTTCTACCTCGTAACTGACTCTTCGAATCGGGGTAAAAATAGCGTCCATGGCGATCGTGCCGACTTCTACTTTGTCTTTTTGGTGGATATCCTTCGCAACAAAGCCGAGACCTCTCTCGACGTTTATTTCGATTTCAAGATTTGTATTCTTGTCGGTGATCTCGCAGATATACATATCCGGGTTCAAAACCTCCACTTGGCCTGTCGTCTTGATCATGCCTGCAGTAACGCTCTTTGGTCCTTTGACGGATAGAGTTATTTTCTGAGGTTCATCAGTCAAAAGTTTTAATCTGATTTTCTTCAAATTAAGCAAGATGATGATGACATCTTCCTTGATACCGTCGATCGTCGAAAATTCATGGCTGACTCCAGCAATCTTGACCGTAGTTATAGCCGCTCCTGGCAATGAGGAGAGGATGATTCTTCTCAATGAATTGCCCAAAGTATGACCGTAGCCTGGGTACAGGCCATCGATCTCGTAAACTCCCTTAGCCTCTTCTTCCGAAACTACTCTGGGTTTTGAAGGTAATATAATATTGTATTCTGACATATTAAATATTATTAACTATTAAATGTTTAACGACTATAAAATTCGATCACGGCATTAAAATTAAGAAATGAATCGACATTCTTCGGACGGCCGACAACTTCGCCGACACCCTTACCTGAATCAAATTTCAACCATTCTGGGAAAATATAATTTTTCAACTTCTTGTCGATATCCTGGAAGAGAACTTTGTTCTTGCTGCCTTCTCTGATTGTGATCTTGTCTCCGACTTTTACTTCATAGGATGGGACGGTAACTCTTTTGTTGTTGACGACAAGGTGTCCGTGCGAAACCATCTGTCTCGCGAGCGCTCTAGTCCCCGCTAGTCCTAATTTGTAAACGACGTTGTCCAATCTAGCTTCAACTCCTTCGAAAAGTTTTTCGGCAGAATTGGAACCTTTGGCAGTAGCGCGCTTAACATAGTTTGAAAATTGCTTTTCAGAGAGGCCATAGCTAAATCTTATCTTTTGTTTTTCGATAAGCTGATTTCCGTAATCAGAGCGCTGTTTGCCTCTTTTGAAACCTTTCTTAGCACCTTTAGCTTCGGAGGCAGCAAATTTCTGTGTCTGGCACTTTTCAAAAACGCCGGCACCCAATCTTCTACAAATTTTATATTTTGGCTGATTAATCATAAATTATTATTATACTCTTCTAGGCTTTTTCGGCTTCGGGCCGTTGTGTGGTATCGGTGTCGTATCCTTGATCATATTTATCTCGATGCCGTGGGCCATAAAAGCGCGAATAACCGGCTCGCGGCCTGGACCGACTCCTCGGACGACAACATCAGCATCCTTGATGCCGGCAATCTTGGCCTTATCTCCGATAACATCTCCGACCTTAGAAGCTGCAAACGGAGTACCTTTCTTAGCACCCTTAAAACCAAGAGAACCTGAAGAAGACCAGAACAAAACATTGCCTTGCTTGTCAGCAAAGACAACTTTAGTGTTATTGAAAGTCGCTTCGATATTTAGGATACCTGAAGCGATTTTTTTCTTACCGCTCTTTGAAGGAGTAGGAAGAGCGGCCTTTGCTTCTACCGCATCGGCAGCTGGTGTCTCTTTAGTTGTGATTGTTCTTTTTCCCATTTTATTTCTTATCAGCTATTCTTCGTCCAGATCCCATAGTCTTTCTGACATTACCTCTTACTGTTCTCGAATTTGTTTTTGTTCTCTGTCCTCTTACTGGCAATCTCTTAAGGTGTCTGATTCCCCGGTGACTCTTGATATCTTTAAGTCTTTTGATGTTGCCGCCGATCTCTCTCTTAAGGTTACCTTCTATTTTCATTCCTTCCACAACCTTTCTGATCATATTTTCTTCTTCCGGAGTAAGGTCCTTAGCCTCTTTGCTGTTTTCAATTTTAACTTCTTTCAAAATCTTGCGGGCAGCCGGAATACCTATGCCGTAAAGAACGGTCAGGCCATACTCAAGTCTCTTTTCATTTGGGATGTTGATACCTAGGATTCTCATATATATAAATTATTGTTTCTGTTTGTGCTTTGGATTATCACAAATAACTCGCAGGTGTCCTTTGCGTCTTATAATTTTGCACTTCGCACATATTTTTTTGACCGCTGAGCGTACTTTCATATTAAATAAAATTACAATCTTTTTACTATCCTACCTTTACCGCCGTACGGATCAAGGACAAGTTCGACTTTATCACCGATCAACACTTTGATTCGATTCATTCTCATTTTACCTGATAAATATGCCAACATTTCTTTCTCATCAGCAAGCCTGACTTTAAACAGCGTATTTGGCAACGCCTCCATAACTAAACCGGCTACAGTTTGGATTTTAACTTTATTATCAATCATCTTAAAGCAAATGCCATCTTAACAAAGAAATCCTTTTGAGTCAACTATTTTGCAGTCTCCTCAATGTTAATTACTTTTATATCCTTTTTTTGGCCTGGAAATGAAGACATCCAGAACGGCTTTATAACGGCTTCGGCCTTCTCTATATTAGGGAAATTGGCCAATATGCTTTGGAGTTGTTTCTTTGATTTGCCAAGCAAATCGGCCTTTAATTTATCCTCGTCCACTTTCGCGATAACCTTGCCTTGGCCGGTTAGAGAAAATTCGATTTCACTAACGGTCGCAGGGTCGATTTGATCCCTGTTTTTTAGAGAAAAATTAAGGTCTGAAATTCCAGCGATGATTACTTCATCTGAATTAATATCTTTCTGGTCTTTTGCAATATTCGCAGAAAGTTTATTTTCATCCAAAATAATTCCGTATACTTTTCCGGCAAGCTCTACCGGCACAGAATCTTCCTTGGATTCCAAATTTACTTTGTCCTGATTAGGCGCATAAAATATCGCGTCATCGTAAAGGATGAATCCCTTAGGGACTTGAAGCTTTGCTTTTTTGATTAAATCGTCTTTGAGCGCAGTCACCATCTCAGCTCTGGCCGCCAGGGCGTCTTGTTCGTCGATCACATGGACTGTGCCTTTAATGCCTCCGTCTATCTTGTCCTTGGAGAATGCGGAGAACTTTTCATATTTTGGACCGCCCTTAAATCCCGGAATTGTAAAAGTAGAAGAAGGTATATTATATTCCTCGCCGGCTTGGTCGGCGTGGATCGAAACCAAAACCGAACCCGGGACGGTCACTCCGGCTGAAACATGTTGGCCCGGGACGGTCACCGCATTATCGATGCGATAGATCTTGCCGTCGCCTGTCTCTAGACGAGTGTTGATGATAAGTTTTTGAGCCTCCTTGCTGAAATCGTTATATATGACGGCCTTGCCTGCAGCTTTATTTTCTACGGATAAAACTTTGGGTGCGGGCAAAGATTTACTCATAGATCCCTCGAGACTCATAACTTCAAAAGCTATATCGGATTGAGGAGAATCTTTTTGGGCCTTGAAAACAGAACTGGTCAACGAGTATGCATTTTCTTTAGGATGGATCGTAATCGTTGCGGCGGCAAATAAAGTCGAGAAAGCAAAAACAAGAAAGATAAAAGATATGACGGCGATAGACCAGAGAGCGATCTTGGAACCGCCTTCATTTCTTTCGATTGTCGGGTAGGACGGATAATGACGCTTGCTGCTGGTATTTTCCCAGATCTTCTTGCTGGGTGTTGTTTCTCTATGATGATTTATTTCGTGCTTGACCAAACTAGACGCTTCAGCTTTTGGGGCTGGCTTTCTAGGTCTCTTGATTATGTCTTAGGCTACATTTTTAGGCATGGTTTTTAATTCTATTGATAAAAATTGCTTCGATCATTAAAAATTCATCTCTCTTTAATCCGCTCCGGAAATTTATAAAATCATAAAGGTCGCTTGGTTTTATTATTGTAACATTAAATTTATTATCTGTAAGCGTATATTTATGAAATTCTTCCATTTTTAAAAGTTCTCCGAACCAAGCCGACATATCCGGATCGGCGGTCAAAAAAATCTTCGCCGGTATGGACTTCTTGCCGGAGATCTCCCTAAGCGCATTTTGAAAATATGAAAGCCATTGCATGCCAGCTCGCGCTAGAATCGGCTCTAGCTTTTTATTCATCGCTTTGTGTCCATGTCCGCTCAGATAAAGAGTCAAAGCCGAATGCGCGTCGAAGGAGTCTAGGCCTAGCGCCCGGCTGATCTCGCGGATAAAATAATTTTTGCCCAATGGATATGTGATCGATTCGTCCAAGACTTCGTCTCTCGAGACGGAAAGGTCAGTCACCTCTCCGGCAATGTCTATCGAGATAAAATTCTTTTCATCCGGGAAGATATCTCGGCTGACAGCAAAAGACGGGAAAATAAAGGATTCAAAAACCACTTCCTGATTGAAGAAATGCTGAATTTGGTGTTCGATCGCTCCGAGGATTCTCTCTGAACCGACGGCGACAAATAAGGCTATTTCGAATTCACTGATTTTTTTATCAAACGGCATAGCGGTCTTGTAGCCGTTTAATTTCATCTCCATAATCCGACTTTCAATTAGGCGCATTTTTTCTCCCGTATTTTCAAAATGCTTGGCTTGAATGCTCTCGAAGTTCTTTATTTCCTTTTGGATATATTCTTCTGCAAGCTTCTCTGTGAATTTATACGGTGTATTTCTTTTAAGCTTTATAATCCGCGTCTGGCAGGAATACCACGGCGCAGACAAGAAACAGAAAACTTTTGCGGGTGCGCCTCGCCCCGCCATCGGTGGGGTAAAAAGGGCCTGTTCCATTTTCTTGGAAACATTCTCCAGAGCCCGGCCAGTTTCGAATAAAAAATGATCGAAATCAAAATCTTGATTTAAAGTTATTGGAGTTCGAGTGCTGTATAAAACTAGAGGCTTGTCTTCCGGCGACTCTTCCGCACTTAAGGTTAAAAAATTAAAAGATTTCTTCTTGCTAGTTTTCGGAATACTAACCAAGGCTCCGCCGACAGACCCGGAGCCGATATCATAAATAGCGACGATCTCTTCTTTTTGTTTTGAAGACTTCATTGCTTTTATTGTAACATATTGAAATTTAAAAAAAGCCGAACATTAATAATTTAATGTTCGGCTTTTGGGTCATTTTCCCTAAATCATATTTCATCCGTTGGGTCGAGCTGAGTTTCCATTTCCATCATCTTTTGGATAAGTAAATGGGTATTGGCAATTTGAACCTTCAGGGCGATATTCCTTTTGGTGAATTTGGCCTTTTGTCTTTTTGAAAGCAAATTCTTTTCTTCAAAAAAATCCTCTATAGCATCTTTCCTCCGCGTTTCCATAGTAGAGAGCAGATCTGAGAGATGTTCGCGGGTGTTTTTGAAATCCCTGATCCAGAACGCGTCAGCTTCCTTATTAAGCGGATCAAATTTCCTGACCTGAGCACTATTGAGTAATTCTTTGGCACAGCCGGCTGTTTCGGCAAGTTCTTGAAGAGTACTCATTTTGTTAAAGAAAATCCAACTCTGGGATTCAAGTGACTTTGGCATATTTTTTTTCATGACTTCAGTTTTTAAAGTGATACAAATCTGGCCATAAGTTATCACATAAATATCGACAAGTCAAGAGACCGTAATGGTTCACTAGCTTGGACGGATTCTGCTATCTCCGTCAGCTGTCAGAGTTAGTAGAAAAGTAGCAAAAAACTTTTCGCACACTTAGCGATAGCAAAGTCTGCGAACTAAATGCTTAGTGTTTGAACTCCTGTTTGTGCGAGGTCTTGCCTCACACAAAATATTTAATTTAAATAAAAAAAAGAGGCTTTCTTCCGAAAGACCTCTTATTCTGCGTCATCTTTGAGCCGGGATATTATTGAGTAGAATGCGCTTGATTTCTATCAGCAATTCCTCTTCCTTGAATTCTATAAATTTGCATTCAAGGTTAGTGATCATCTCCAAGTCATTTACTAAAATGCTTGGCGATTTTTTAATGTTTATTATTGATAGAAAACATGAATCATTCTTTTTTAAATACAATTCATGCTTTTTAAAGGCATCCTTATTCGGAAAATTTATTAACAAATAATTATCGCCAAACTTACTAATGGTGGATGAAGAGGAATATCCAGATTCATTTTTATCTCCATTACTAAAACTGACGAAAGTACCGGCATTATTATTTTGACTCAGAAAGACTAAAACTTCGCTCCATTTTGTCATTTTTAAAGAATTTATTGTACCAGCCAATTATACTATATGACCTAAAAAAGTAAAGTATCTTATTTCAGCACTGCTTTGATGCGCCTGATGCCGGCGGCGACAGCTTCTTCTTTTTGAATCTTAAAATGTCCAAGGTCTTTAGTGTTTTCGACATGCGGGCCGCCGCAGAATTCCGCGCTGAAAGCGCGCCCTGAGCCTGTCGAAGGGTCTTCTCCAATAAAATAGACACTCACTGTCTCCGGATACTTTGTGCCAAACTCCATCTCGGCGCCGATCTTCTCCGCTTCAGCGAGAGGCATCTCCCGGCGAACAACATCTAATCCGGCTTGGATCTTTTCATTGACTAAATCTTCCACTTTCTTTTTTTCTTCATCCGTCAGTTTGTGATCGCACATAAAATCCAAGCGCAAGCGCTCTTCCGTTATATTGCTTCCGCGCTGTTTGATATCGGGACTAACTACTTGCTTTAATGCAGCGAGAAGCAGGTGATGCGCGGTATGAAGTCGAATGGTCTTTTCATTGTGATTCGCCAGTCCGCCCTTGAACATCCCAGCGGAAGATGTGCGAGAAAGTTCTTGGTGCTCTTTCATCTTTTTATTAAAATCTTCAAGATCAATAGTTTGTCCTTTTTCTTTTGCCAACTCTAAAGTTAATTCAATCGGGAAACCATATGTCGTCGCGAGAATAAACGGATCAATCCCCTTTTCGAATTCCTTCTTGCCTTCCTGAATAGTTTTTGAAAATTTATTCTCTTCATCATTAAAAATACTTTTTATAAATTCTCCGTTTAAATTATTGTAAGAAGAAAAATATTTATCGACAAAAATATCAATAATCCTTTCTGAGATGCGAATATCCACCTCCAGAACGCTCATCTTGAAAACCGCTCGGCGGATAAGCCGGCGCAGCACATAGCCCTGATCTTTATTTGACGGTATGACGCCGTCGGAGATCAAGAAGCTCGCCGTCCGGATATGATCGACCACGACGCGCGCCAATTTTTCAACATAATTTTTCGCGTTTACTTTGATTAAATTCATGACATCCGACAGCAAATCAGTATCGTACGCAGTTTTCTTGTTTTGCATCACAGCGGTGATGCGCTCAAGTCCGGCGCCAGTGTCTACATTTTTCTGCGCAAGCTTGCCAATCACCCTACCGTCCTTTTTCTCATACTCCATGAAGACATCATTCCAGATTTCGATCACATCTTCGGCTCTGACCGCCTCAACAAAACCTTCTTTTGGAAGATCGCCGACATTCCCCGACATATCGTAGAACATCTCACTGCAAGGCCCGCAGGGACCGTTGTCGCCCGGACTCCACCAGTTGTCTTCAGCCGGTAAAGCGTAAATCCGATTTTCTGCGATACCCAAGCTCATCCAAATATCTTTCGACTCTTGATCATAAGGCGCATTTTCATCACCTTCAAAAATCGTCACATAAAGACGATTCACATCGAGGCCGAGCCCTTCTTCTTTGCTAGTTAAAAATTCATAACTCCACTTGATCGTATCTTCTTTAAAATAATCTCCGAGAGACCAGTTGCCCATCATTTCAAAAAAAGAAAAATGGCGATTGTCGCCGATATCGTCGAGGTCGCCGGTCCGAACGCATTTCTGAATATCGACAATGCGCTTGCCCATCGGGTGTTCTTGACCGAGCAAGTAAGGCACGAGAGGCTGCATGCCGGCGGTATTGAAAAGAACCGAAGGATCGTTCTCCGGCACGAGCGAAGCTGAAGGGATTATTCTGTGCCCTCTTGCTTCAAAAAATTTTAAAAACCTTTCTCTGATTTCGTTTGATTGCATATTATTTATTTGAATTTGGATAATTTTTAAAGAGCCAGGCTTTATATTTCTCGGCCATATCTTCAAAACTTTTTAAATTGTCGCAAATTTTCTTCTTCCCGTGCCAAAGACTGATTTTAGCATCAATATTTATCTTGCTTTTATATATAGGAACTTTCTGCATCTTCTTTATTTTTGCCTTTGCATTCAACAAAGCAGAAGGCAAACTCCTTGTGGCATCAGCCAAGTAGCTTTTAGCGGATAAATTCTCCTTCGTAGCTATTTTTACTATCTCTTTATAACTTTTTGATGCTGCAAGTTCCCAGACTTTGGTCATTTCTTTGCCTACATTC
>JAHFNP010000003.1:948-32881 GCA_023267245.1 Candidatus Nomurabacteria bacterium | reverse complement strand
GGAGAAACATGATCAAAATATTGCTTGGCGATCATATCTTTTAATTTGAGTTCCGCAGACTGATTCAACTTAGGGTTGGTCGTGAGAGCGCCAAGGCCGGCGTTTTCCCTTTCGGTATTTATATAACCAATTATTTCATTGGAGTTAAGATCTGTAGTATTTCCCGCGCTGAGTAAACTTGTGTTTTTTACTTGAAGAGGCGCCGGAGCTGAGATTTTTTTATTATCATTATTAGAAGAAGGAAGTGCATCAATCACTTGGGCAGCACTATTTTTTTGTTCATTCACATGGGTCGACAAAAAAGCGGATATTTGATCCTTGGAGAAATATACTGACAAACCCAGGAGAATTATTATGATGAATCGAAAAATTGATTTCATGGTGTTTTTTTGATTATTATAAAGCCCGCTCATTATATAAGATTAATGAGAAATTGTCAAGCCTAGGCTAACAACTGATTGAAGCGCTATATCCGGCTTGTTCGGCTTCTTTTGTGGAATTGAAATAGACTTTGTTTTCAGCTTTTATTGACTGGGCCGAGGAGCAATCAGTCGGGTAGTACTTCTTCCCTCTTTTAGACGCAACATATTGCACGACTTTAGGTATTGAAGTTTTCTGACTTTCTACTGCTGCGGCCTGATTATTTTGAGCCTTAGGTAAAATTTGCACCGGTACGGGACCAGGACTGTCCTTAGAAAAGCGGCCGAGGAAGAACGAGCCGAAAGCGACCATAATTACGACAAAAACAACGTACAAATCACTGCCCTCGAAACTTGCCCCAAAAGACTTGATTTTTGATTTGATATCGTTTATACTCATTTATACCTTAATTATAAAGGCAAAAGGCAAAATTTAAAAGCTTGCCCGATGCATAAATCAAAAATATGGCACATAGAAAAGCGGGAGGAACCGCATCAAACTTAAGAGATTCAAACCCTAAATACCTTGGAACCAAACTCTATGATGGAGAAGTGGCAAAATCAGGGTCTATTATCATACGCCAGCGCGGGACAAAAATACTGCCTGGATCTAATGTCGCAGTAGGTCGCGACCACACTCTTTATGCGATGAAGGACGGAAAGGTTAAATTTGGATCAAAAAGAAAGACTCACTTCGACGGAACGACAGTAGTCAAAAAAACTGTTAATGTCATCTAAATAATAAATATAAAAAATCCCTTCGAGTGATCGGAGGGATTTTTTTATTACTATATTTAAAATTTACCAAGTTTTTTTAGGAGTTCCTCATGTATGTCTTCTTTTTGCTTGTCTTTAAATTCATTAAAATCTTGCCATAATTTAGTTGCTTCTTTATCGTTTAATGTTTTTAAATTTGTCTCTAAATTCAAATACTTTCTAAATCTCTCAGATTTATCATCTCCATTTTTGGACTCCATTATTTTTTGAGATGTATTACTGTCAAATAAACCTGTTTTTTCTATTTTTTTTATATATTCATCCATCCTATTGGCTAATTCAACTTCAGTAATTAAATCAAAAACATGTCTATTCCCATCAGTCGAATCATTTTTTAGTAATGCCTCTTTGAATATAGGATCATCTTTATATTCTTTTGAAATCAAATCCACCTGTTTTTTATTATTTAGAATTTCTGTCAATCTAAAAGAAAACCATTCTAAATTCTCAAAAGTAATTTTATTATTGAATCTTTCAGCTTGTTTCTCTGCCATATATCCTTTTTCAACACAAAATTTAACAATAGATTGAATATCTTTAATATTATTTTCTTCTGTTAGAATATAATCATCATCAACATTCTTATCAAAAAATTCTGTCCAAATATCCCCAATTTTTTTATCAATATTTGCTAGCAACGCAATTTCTTCAGAACGGGCCTTTTGCTCTTCATTTTCAATAGATTTTCTATTTAAATCATTTTCTAATTTTGTATTTCTCTCATTCATAAAGGGATTTCTTATTCTCGCTCGATTATAAGTTTAAAGAGGACTTTTTTGTTGCCGCCGGAAACTCCAATCATGTACTCCCCTATTTCTTTGATCGGCTTTTCCAAAAGCAGACAATCCGGTGCGATTTCTATTTTGTAATCCTTTTTCATTTTATCTAATATTTTATCCGCGTGGATGCTGGAAAAAAGATGGCCGATATCATTCGCCTTGCTTTTAATCACAAGTTCCAGACCTTCGATTTGAGCCAAATTTTTATTCAAAATATCATTTTGAATTTTCTTTTCGATTTGAATACCCTTCTTCATTTCTTCGATCTCAGCGATCTTTTTTGGCGTGGCCTGTTCAGCCAGTCTTTTTGGAATCAGGAAATTTACCGCAAAGCCGTCGTTGACTTCCTTGATATCAAACTTTTTGCCAATTTTATTTACATCTTTAAGTAATATAACTTTCATAAATTAGTTGCTATGGACTAGTGGCTAGGTTCTAGTAATAATTGTACTGCTTTGTCGAGTTGTGGATCCTGTTTTTTGTCGGCATTTTCTGCTGTGATTTTAACCGCCACATCCGGATCAAGGCCACGTTCTGAAATAGATATGCCGTTCGGCGTAAGCCACTTAGCAATTGTAACCTTCAAAGAAGTGTCAGGAGTAATATTTACGAGTTCCTGAACTGAACCTTTGCCGTATGTTGTAGCTCCGACAAGTTTTGCGACGCCTTGCTCTTTCAAAGCCCCGGCCAATATCTCAGAAGCGGAAGCCGATCCATGGTCAACCAGTATTACCATTTTAAGATTTTTATTGAAGACATTGTAACCTTTACTGCGGTATACCGTTTTTTCAGCCTTATCGCCAAAGTCTTCAGATACGACAGTCTTGCCGATCGGCAAGAAAAAGCTGGCCATATCGATCGCCGCATCGAGATATCCGCCTGGATTGCCTCTTAAGTCCAAGATCAATTTAGGCGAGCCGGACTCGATGAATTTCCTCAACGCATCACGGAAGAGGGATGCGGAATTACTTGAAAAACTGTAGAGGCGGATAACAAAAATACCATCACTTCGGAGTTCCGTATCAATAGTCGGAAGATCAATAACATCTCGGATAATCGATATTTCCTTAGTAACGCTGTCTCCTTCATGCAATATTGTCAGTTTAACTTTAGTCCCTTTATCGCCTCGGATAAGAAGGACAGCCTTGTCTATAGTGAGTTCACCCGTCAAAGCGTCGCCGATTTTTATTATCTTATCTCCAGCTTTGATACCGGCATTGTAAGAAGGAGAATTCTTGATCGGAGAGATAACGGTCAGGACATGATCTTTTATTCCAACCTCCATGCCTACGCCGCCGAAGGATCCATTGATCGTATCTTTGAAAAGCTTATTTTCTTCCGGCGGGAAAAATACAGTATAAGGATCATTCAATGAATTTGCGAGTCCGGAAATCGCTCCCCAAACTTTATCCTGATCAGTTGTCTTGGTATCCGGAGATTTTTCATTTATAGTGTTCCAGACTTTCCAGAAAGGCTCAAAATCAACAGTCGTGGAATCTACTTTTTCTTTGTGGAGCAATGAAGTGGCTTTTTCTATCTCCGGCTTTTTATTGAATCCGATATAAATTCCAGAAAGAAAAAACGCCAAAATAACTAGGCACGCGAGAAATATCGTAATTATCCTGCTTAAATTTTTTGGCATATTATTCATCTATTGTCTGTATAAGTGTTGGACTTATTGTGCATCTTGCCTTGCATATTTGTCTTCTCTCGATAAAGCAGATAAGCGATGTATGAGACCGACAGGCCGGCTAATACAAAGAAAGTTTTGCGCCATGAATTCGGAAAGCCGGTGAACGGCAATAGGGCAATAAAAATTCCCAGTATCAATAATGTTCTCTGTTTTTTCATTTTCCCAGTATAACTTATTTTGGCGAAACAGTCACTACAAATTCACCCCTTATTTTGTCTTTATTTTCGTCTAAATATTTAAGAATTTCAGTGGCAGTTCCTCTGATTATTTCTTCAAACATTTTGGTTAATTCTTTGCCGACAGAGATCTGTCTATCATTAGAAAGGTGTTCTTCTAGGGATGTAAGGGCTTTGATCAAGCGGTGAGTTGATTCATAGAAAACAATGGTTCTATTTGATTCAGCTATTTCTTTAAATAGAGTTTCTCGTCCTTTTTTATGCGGCAGGAAGCCAAGAAATACGAATTCTGACGACGGCATGCCGCTAACCGATAAAGCCGAAATTATTGCGCTGGCGCCAGGTATGGGAATGATCTTGATCTCATTGCCGAAATGCTCGTAAATTTTTGAAACTAAGAGAGTTCCCGGATCAGAAATAGTCGGCGTGCCGGCGTCAGAAACAAGGGCGATATTTTTCCCTTCTTCGAGCATCTTGATAATCTTGTCTGTTTTAGAAAGCTTGCTGTGCGTATGATAGCTCTCGGTCGGAGTCTTGATCTCATAATGGCTCAAAAGCTTCCTTGTGACCCTTGTGTCCTCGCAGAGGATCAAATCTGCCTCCTTAAGCACCCTCAAAGCCCGGAGGGTAATATCCTCCAAGTTCCCTATCGGCGTAGCCACTACATAAAAATTAGGCATATACACAGATTAGCATAAAATATTAATATTTTATTTTCTATTGTAGAGGCCAATTAGTTCTGCTTCGGTGATAATATGCCCTTGCATGGCGCGTTCGAGGTCTTTCTTGGAAGAACCGGCCGGGTTATTAAGCATCGTGTCGAGAGCATATAACTTAAAAAAGTAGCGGTGCTCGCCGCTATGCGGACAAGGCCCGCCATAGCCGGTTTTGCCGAAAGAAGTCATGCCTTGAAGGCCCAAGGGCTCATTCCCCTCTTTTATTTCTTTGCTCAGAGGATAAATATTGAATACAACCCAGTGATCCCAAACACCCGCCGGAGCGTCCGGATCCTCCATGATCAGTACGAGACTTTCCGAATTGCCTGGAACATCTCCAAAAACAAGGGGTGGATTTATATTGACGCCGTCGCAGGTGTACAAAGACGGCATGGATTTATTATTTTCGAATGCGCTAGTTGTGATTTTCATATTATTTTTTGTTCACCAACCGGAAGATCGAAATCTGTATTGAGATTTAATTTATTTTTATAATACAAAACTTTAATAATTTCCGTGGTCAAGAAATAAACTAAAACTATTCCAAAAATTAAAATAAGCGAATTTATTTCCGGCTTCATAAAGCCAAAATACTGCCTGCCCCATGTCGTGAACGGAAGCAGAACGGTTGAAAGACCAGCCAGGATCGGCAAGACAATAAGACCGGTAGTTGGGCGGCTACCCTTCCAGAATGGTAACCGTGTGCGCAAGGAATAGATCAACGCAAGTTCGGTCAAAACGCTGCCGATAAACCAATTGGTCTGAAGTATTTGAGGGTGAATTGGGTGATTAAAAATAGCAAAGAAAAGGAAATCAAAAACAGTACTGACTAAACCAAGAATGATGGAAATAAATAAAATTTCTCTCACTTGATAAGACCTCGGCCGGCGCAGACGCCCTTCATCGACATTGTCGGTTGAGATCGCGATCATCGGGAAATCTGACAATAGATTCAGCAGAAGAATTTGCGCGGGCAACATCGGTAAAACTGGAATAAAAATCGCCGCGATCGCCAAGGTATAGAAATTGCCAAAGTTAGATACTAAAGTGGTCTTGATGTATTTGACTGTGTTTTCGAAAATCGCCCGGCCATCGCGGATGCCTTTAATGATCACATTTAGACTTCTCTCCAAGAGGACAACATCGGCTGAATCCCTAGCCAAGTCGGAGGCGGCGTTGACCACAATGCCCACATTGGCGAGTTTCAGAGCCGGGGCGTCGTTGATCCCCTCCCCTAGGAATCCGACTTCATATTTCGATTGCAAAACTTCGATAATTTTATATTTTTGTTCCGGAGTAACTCTGGCAAAAACATTATATTTCTCCGCGAGCGCGAACATTTCTTCTTTTGATTTATCTTTCTCAAATTCATCGCCGGTTATGACTTCAGACGGGCCAGAAATCAAGCCGACAGCTTTAGCAACTGCGCCGGCTACTTCCCTGCTGTCGCCGGTCAAAATCTTGATCCTTACTCCCAGTTGCTTGGCTTGCTCGAGGGTGTCCTTGGCCGTGTCTTTAATCGGATCGATGAATGAAATCAGGCCGAGGAATTCCAATCCATTTTCATCTTCGGTAATCTTGCAGTTTAATCCGTCGTCTATTTCTTTTTTGGCGACCGTGATCACTCGCTTGCCTTCCGAGCCTCTCTCGGCGATCCAACTTTTCATTTCTTTTATTTTTTCTTCGGGAAGATTTTTGCACAAATTCCAGACTGATTCCGACGCTCCGCGGACGATCAGAATGCATTCATTTTTATTTTTTATCAAAACTGTGTGCCGGCGCCTGATCGGATCAAAAGGAATTTCGTCAAGCTTTTCGTATTGCGCCATTTTTATCTTATCTTCTTCAGGAAGCCACTTCATCAATGCAATATCAAATGCATCGAGTGATTCTTCGCCGGTCTTGGTTATCGTATTGCCGAGCGTTGCGTAAAAAACAGCCTGCTCATTGGTGTCGCTCAAAATATCGCTGACTGTCAATTTATTTTCTGTCAAAGTTCCCGTCTTATCGGTACACAGAATCTCAACACTGCCGAGGTCCTCCACGGCTGAGAGCCTTTTGACCACGACTTTATCCTTGGCGAGCTTGATAGCACCCTTGGAAAGCGCAATCGTAACCACGACAGGCAGAGCCTCCGGCACGACGGAAACCGCGAGCGCTACCGAGAACAAAAGTATCTCAAAAATATTCGCTTTGCCGCTCTTGAGCGCTATATTGATAATAAAAAGCAAAGTGATGATAATAACTATCATCCTCAAAATAAATTTGCTGAACTTCGATATATTTTTTTCAAAACTGCTTTCACGGTAAGTTTCGACGGTCAATTTAGAAATCCGGCCGATCGCGGAATTCTGACCGGTGCCGAATACAACACCGACCCCCCTGCCGGAAATCGCCGCTGTGCCGGAGAAACCAATATTGCTCGCCTTGTAAATCGGTATATCTTTCTCTGTAATACTTCCACTGATTTTATCTGTCGGAACGGATTCACCGGTCAAGATCGATTCGTCTATAGTCAAAGAACTTGTTTCAATAAAGCGGATATCAGCTGGGATAATATCTCCGGCTTCGATTATACAAATATCACCAGGGACAAGATCTTTAGCTTCGATAATAGTCTCAAACCCATTTCGAAGGACTTTTGTTTTATTGACGATAAATTTCTTCAGGAGTTCCAGAGATTTATGCGAATGATATTCGTTGTTAAATCCGAGTAATGAATTGATTAGGATGAATGCAAAAATAACAATTGCGTCCGGGTATTGCCCTAAGAATATCGAAAGCAAGGCCGCTCCAACCAGGAGATAAATAAAGGGCGTATTAAATTGACTCAAAAAAATCTGCCACCATTTCATCTCTCGGCTTGAGAGAGCGTTGGGACCGTACTGCGCGAGTCTTTTTACCGCCTCAACATCTCCAAGTCCTTTTGGATTTGAATCAAGTTCTTTGAGCGTATTGTCGATATTGGAATTCGCGTAAAATGAAAAATTCATAATACCCATTATAGCCTAAAATGGCCAGATTTTTATTTGGTGCGCGTGCCAGGATTTTCACCCCGCCTGAGAACTAGGCGGGGCAAGCCTGGGACCCTTCTTCACCCCACCCATTACGGGCGGGGCAAGCTGAGCTACTTTATCCTTATAACTTATACTTTTCTTTTTGAGCCAAATTTCATGTTTACGCGCCAATTCGTAATTTAAATATTCTTTTTTAAAAACAATTTGGTGTGGTTTATTTTTTGATGTCCTTTTTAACTTGCCACTATTGTGTTCAAGCAAGCGTTTATTTGGATTCTCAGAAATACCAACATAGTAACTGCTGTCTTTTAAACTTCTGAGCATGTAAACATAACAGGACATATTCTATATGTCTTTATTATACCAAGCTCGAACATATTTATAAAATCTATAAAAAAACGAACTGGAATGCGGGTTCGACTAATTGCATAAGTTAAGGTTTCGTGGTATATTGTTTTTTAGAAAATTTAGTCCTTAAACAATTAAAAATTAAACAAAATGAACAATAAATTCACCAATCTGCTTGCAGATTCAGTAATTCTTTACAAACAACTTGGTCACTTTGCTGGGGTAGCTCTCAGTATAAACCGTGATATTCAAAAACGATTTTCTGATTCAGAAAGAACAGGGCAATGCGCTTCGTTTATATCAGGAGAAGTCGCTTCAGTAAGTGCTTTCTATATACCAAGCGATCAAACAGATAAAAAGTTAAGGTATTTAAAAAATGCACAGAACAAATTAATTTTTCTTTTTGAACATGAGGATCGTATAAATACAGCTCCACAAAATAGAGAAGAAAAAGAAAAATTTGAAAAAGATTCTGTGTGGCGTGGTGGTATTCGTCTTTATGACGGACCAATAATCACAACATCTGGCTTTCATCCTGTTGTAGATGAAGCATTTAGCTTAAATTTAGGTTTGGTCACACAGGGTTTTGAAAGAGATAACACTCGTGAGAAATGGATAAAAGATCAATCCATTAAATTTCAGAACCCATACGCTTTAGCTTTTTGTGTAATGGCAAATTATATAAATCCTCAAACGGGTTATACGGTTGGCTATGAAAAGTCAATGGAATGGGGATTGAAAGAAATTGGTGAAAATTTTTTGTAAACAAAATTAAAGTTGCAACAGCTTCTCAAATAAAATTTGAGAAGCTGTTTTCTTTTCTGTGCGCGTGCCAGGATTCGAACCTGGGACCCTTCGAGTATCAGTCGAATGCTCTACCAACTGAGCTACACGCGCAATATATAATTGTAAACTTATGCTCTACTTCACCCCGCCTAGCTCTCAGGCGGGGCAAGCTGAGCTACACGCGCCCTACTTCGCATCTTCGCTAACGCTACGAGCTTCGCAGGGCGAGCATGAGAATAGTTAGATAAATATAACAGAATTTGGTATTTAGGGCAACAAAAAATCCCCCGTCGGGGGATTTTTCTAAAATTATTAGTAGTCTCTTCGTCCTCGGTTGTAGCCACCACTGTCATTGCTTCTTTGTGGTCTCTCTTCCATTGGTCGAGCCTCATTAACTGTGAGGTTTCGGCCACCGAAGTCTTTGCCGTTAAACATTGAAATTGCGCTCTGCGCCTCTTCATCGTTGGACATCTCAACGAAGCCAAAACCTTTTGACCTGCCGGACATCTTATCCATAATAATAGTTGCAGATGTAACTACACCAGCTTGAGCGAAATGTGATTTCAACTCATCATCGGTCGTGCTGTAAGGCAGACCTCCGACATATAACTTCTTTGCCATATATTTGACAATACTCCTTCGTTTAACTTAAGAAATTGCTCCCTTAACATTATAGAAAGAAAACTAATTAATAACGTAACTCTTAAAACTCTGAATTACTTGCCCATAATATTACTATAATAAATTTTAAAAAGCAATAAAAAAACGCATTAGGATAAATCCCAATGCGTCTTTACGTGCGGCACTTTCTGCTTTTTAATTAGCAGTAGCCAGACCAAACACGGTTTCTCCTGAATACACAGGCGATTCCTGATTAGCAGTTACCTGCTTTTCAATCACCCAGTAAATATCGGAAACCTGCAGCTGTTCGTTTTTTAGAACAGGTACACCGTTTGGACCGAACACACATGCGCTTGTTGCAAGTGAATAGGCATGTGGCCCCATGTTTTTAGCAGTTATTTCTCCGGTGGAAATGAAATAACCAAGTAATTTCGCACCAATTTCTTCCACTCTCCTTACAGTCAAGGTGGTTGGGGTGTTATCATTGCTGATAATACCAGATGAAATTAGTTGCTTGCGCACCAATTGCACTTTTCCCAACGGTTGACCAACCGATTTTGCAAACGGTTCAAGCGTTGCCTGGTCATACTTTGCAACGAAATACTGCTTAATTTCCCAAGCGGAGATTCCTGTTTTTTTAGAAATTTTTTCGCACTTGTTGTTAAAAGCAGTCATTGAAAGCATGCTGTTAACGAATCCAAAGGTAAGGATCACGGATACTGCTAAACTTGTTTTTTTCATCGTATTAATTCCAGACTTACAATGTGTAAGTTTTATCCGTCCTTGGGCGGGCTTTTTGAAACTGGTAATTGCTTCGAGGAGAAGCGCGCAGAAAACCTGAAATCAGATTTGCTATGCGCTTCCCTCAAACAAAATTAAATAATGATTTTTATTTAAAGAACGACGAGAAAATAATATACCAAAAGATATTCGTGTTGTAAAGTAAAAAACCAATATATACAACGATTATGTTATCGTTGTCAAATTTTATTCGTTCTTGAAGTTGCTTATGTCTTCGATTATCTGCTCCAGCGCGCCTTCGCCCACAATTGCCTTGATATTATGCCAAGATTGCTTGATGCGGTGGTCAGTAACTCGGTCCTGAGTTTCATTATAAGTCCTTATTTTCTCACTGCGGTCGCCGGTACCAATCTGTTCTTTTCGTTCGTTGGCGTACTTTTTGGCCTCCTCTTCTTCTTGAAGGGCCTCGAGCTTGGAGAGAAGGATGGACATAGCCAATTCCCTGTTCTTCAGCTGACTTCGCTCCGCCGTCGAGCGGACATCTATGCCGGTCGGGATGTGGATTATTCTGACGGCTGTTTCAACTTTGTTGACATTCTGTCCGCCGGCACCGCCGGATCTCGAAAATTCCATTTCAAGATCGACGGGATTTATCTCAAATTTATGCTTTTTGCGGATCGGCAAGATTGCGACGGAAGCGGTCGAAGTATGAATCCGGCCGGATTTCTCCGTCGCCGGAATGCGCTGAATGCGATGCACCCCGGTCTCGAATCGGAGATTCTTGTAAACATTTTTTCCTTTAATCTCAATAACAGCTTCTTTGTAGCCGCCGACGGGACTTTTAGATTCATGAATAGTTCTGGTTATCCAGCCCATGCGCGCGGCATACTTTTCGTACATTTGAGCCAACTCGAATGCAAAAATAGAAGCCTCATCGCCGCCGGCGCCGGCCCTAATCTCCAAAATAACTTCATTGGGGAACTCCTCTTCTTCTTTTTCAGACACTGAAATATCCTCAATCTGTTTTTCGATTGCGTCTTTTTGAATCTTTATATTATCTAAATCTTCTTTGCCAAGCTCGGTGAGAGTTTCATCCCCCTCTATCATGTCTCTTACATTTTCTTCATCGTGCATCAATTTCTCGTACACCTCAGCCAGATGGGAAGTTTTCGGATTCTTTTTTAATTCTTCTATGTTGATATTCATATAATCGACTACCACACCGCAAGGAGTGCGGTGTGGTAGTCTGACCCCGCCGACGGCGGGGATACTAAATTATTTATTTTTTGCTCGCGGTTTTCTTCGCAGTGGAAGCAACTTGGCGCTTCTTGAACTTATCTACTCGGCCGGCAGCGTCGAGGATGTTTTCTTTACCGGTATAAAAAGGGTGGCAATGAGAGCAGATTTCATTGTTTATTTCTTCCTTAGTAGAACCGACTTCATAGACGGCTCCGCAGGCGCAGGTCGCTTTTGCTTTTGAATAATATGTTGGATGTATGGCTGATTTCATAATTTTGAAATATTAGCATAATTCATATATTATGGCAAATATAAAACCCATTTATCGCCTAGATACCCCGTATTGCTTCAAATAATCGATATCCCCCTGAATCCCGAGATCGCTCCCCTTACCATAGGCTAGACTCATAACATTCCTGCCATAAGAACAGGTTGAGCCCCCAGAACCGTAATATTTGCAGGCTGCCTTAATCTGCGCGGTATAGCTATTGCCGACAGCCCCGAGGTCGGTCAGGTACATTGCTGAAGCCATGAATGCATCTTCCGGATTCCATGGATTCGGAGTTGAATTATTTAAGGCAGCTTTCAGTCTATTTTCAAATATTTTCCATGTAGAGGCGATAAATTGCGCCGGACCCATAGCCCCGCCGTAGCCGCCGGCCGAAGGAATCGGACAAGAAACAAGCGTTTTAAGCGGGTCAAAACCAAGACGACTAACAATATCTAGGAATGGCGTAATGTCGCGAGAAGGCTTCATCACATTTGGGAAAATCTTGCCGCTTTTTACGCTTAAACCTGCACCACTGCTCGTGTCTGACAAATAACAAGAACCGACATTCGCGCCTAGGTTTGATTCTTGTGTTGCTATCGCAAGCAGGAATGCCGGGTCGATGCCTGTAGCAGTTTGGGCTTTCAAGGCGTATTGCAAAGCCTCATCAAACCTGATGGCCTTGGATCCGCCGGCGAGTTGGAATAATTTGGCTTTAATTTGAGCAACCTTTGCTTGCTGTTGCGCGATAATCTGCTTGTAACTCGATTCCTTATCTTTACTTATAGACAATAAAGATTTTTGGGTTAATTGCTCTTTTGAAAGACTTGCCTGAGTTTGCTGGAGAGATTGTTTCTCGTCGATTGTCTTATTTTGCTCTTTTTCAAGCTCGGCTTTTTTTTGTTCGGTAGTTGATTTATCAGTTTTTATGCCATCGACGGAAACTTTTATTTGTGATTCCAGAGAATTAAAAATACTAATATCCGAATAAAATTCTGAAAGAGACTGCGCCGAAAATAATAGATTGGTTAGATTAGCATTATCTATCTCATTGGTTTTACGCAAGAGTTGACCAAGGGAATCTTTCTGGCTTTGGATCTTGCTTGAGAGTACCTGGATGACTACTTTTTTTTCACTGATCGAATTGTTCAATACGGCGACATGGGCGATCTTGGCTTTAATCTCTGTTTTCTTTTGGTTTATTTTGCTAGTAAGGGATTTTATATCACTATTAAGATTGCCTGTGACTCCCTGTTGATTTACAAGCTGTTTTTGCTGGACGGCAAGTTCGGCAAAAAGATCGATGAGATTTTTGCATTGAGCCGCCTTGCTAGCTGGATTATTGAGATCAGATTGCGGAGCTTGGTTTAAATAATTCTGACAATCGGCAATAGCCGGATCATCATCGGCATAAACTGGAACGGATTTTAAGAAAGAAAAAAATCCCGCTAAAAATACAGCGACAAACAGAAATATAAAAAACCTGGAAAAAGATTTTTTCACAGGTTTTATTATAGCATTTTTTATTTGACTGTTTAAGCTTCCGGGATCGCCTCTTCCTCCTTCTTGCCCTTCTTTTCTACTTCGATTGCAGACAAGTCAGCTGGAGCGGATTCTTCAGCTTTTTCCTCTTGCGGGATAGAGATAGCGGCGACAACTTCAATTTCTTTAGTTATAGCTTTCACGCCGGTCGGCATAATAAGATCACTGACAAGAACATTATCTTCAGCGGTAACAAGCTTGGATATATCAACTTCAATTTTCTGAGGCAGATCTTTCGGTAAAGCTTCGATTTCGATTTCGTGTAAAACTTTAACCAAAATGCCTCCTGCTTTTATCGCATTTGAATTGCCGATAAATTCTAGCGGTACTCCAACCCTTATCACTTTGTTTACATCGATCGCTAGGAAATCAACATGGATAGGCTTGCCGTTCACAGGATCGCGCTGGATGTCGTGAATAAGGGATGAAATCTCACCGCCATCGGATTTCAAAGTAACTGTAGTAGATTCACCCGCTTTTTTCAAAATCTTTTCAAAATCGCGCTCATCTAGGACGATTGAGGTCGTCTTCTGGCCAGCGCCGTAGAAAACAGCTGGCAATTGGCCGTTCTTTCTCAAAAATGCGGAGCTATTTTTAGCATCTCTTGCTTTAACTTGAATTGTATTCATATTTGGCTATTATATATAAATTTTAATAAATGTAAACACATATGAGGGGAAAATCGACATAGGTAAATATTTAGAGCATTATTCATCAGAAATTTTAAAACCCCTATATTAAACATAATATAGGGGTTTTCTATCGCTGATAATTAACCAATCAAGGTCAGAAATTCTTCCTTGTTATTAATATCCGAACTTTCATCCTTACTTTTGTACGCCTTTCCTTTGTTGTACTTTGTAAAATCCTTCGAAGAAAAAAAGATTTTAACTTCTTCGGTAGTCCACACATCTTTACCGAGTTTCCCAAAGGGTGAGGAGCATGTATCATTTGCATTTTTTGTTAATACAGACCAGCCATCCTCAAATGGCAAGATCTTATACGTTACCGTCCTAGGACTACTATGAGGGCCTTCACTGAGTTTGGGTAAATTAAACATTAACTGTATTTGTGCGAAACTAATAATTTTTGTAGTCATGATACCAGGGATTAAATTACTTAGAACTATTTCTTTCCCAAGATTACAAAGATTGAAATTAATTGTCAACCTTATGTACTAAATAAAAAAGCCTCCCCTTTCGGTTTGGCTTTTTAAAAAAATTCATAAACGATAAACATCAGGAAATACTTCTTTTCTAGTTTCTAATTTTTTTTCTATTTCTTCAAAAGGTAGATTCTGATTTCTTAATTCCAAATAAGTTGGATTGTATGCTTTTATTTGTTCAGAAAAACTCTCTCTGGAGTTATGAATGATTTCAACCATATCCCCAGCCATAAAAAATACAGGTATAAGTCCATCATAAGCAAATTTTTGCTGAGATCCGACACCTTTAAAATACTTAGGAATAATCTTATTGAGAATAAAACCCTTATCATCTTTATTGCAATATTCGTACTTACCTTCATCAAACAACTGACAATCTCGAAAAAGATTAAGTACAACTTTGTGCTCATTATCTTGACCTGTCGGCATAAAGCAAATACTTTTAATTGCGTCAAAAACTTTTCTTGTTTCATGATCAAGAAATAGCAATTCTTTGCCATACCAAATGACACTTATGTTTTCTATGTGCATTTTTTCTAATATTTAATTGTTTAGAACTATTTTATCTACCATCCAACCTACTATCAAATTATTGACCTGTCAACGGGTTTTGTCCCCGTAGTTCAATATACGCTATCGCGTATATGTAAATTTATTTAAAAGGGAGTTACATATTTAGCAATTCTAAAACTTTCTTACGATCAAGAGCCCAGAGGAAGGTCGAGAGACGCGGGCCGGTGTCGACGCTTATGAGAAGGTTGTAGATATCTTTAAAAAAGGCTCTTTGGCGAGGGGCATTTTCTTTATCAGTTAGAACAGTATCTTTCGGGATATCATACATGACTTTTTCCAATTCTTCAGTCGTGGTCACGCCCTCTTTTAATTTGGCGACAAATTTTTGAACATTCGCAATAGACTCAGGCGACATAGTCGCAACATAATCTTTATTTATGTCAGAACGAAGCACAATCATCTCGCTTGGATTGTAAGTCTCCAGCCAAGCCCGAGCTTTTTGCATCCGGATAGAGATTGATGACTCGTCATAATTCAAATCAACAGATTTCAAAAATTGAATTAATTTATTTTCGTCCCATTGCATGATCTGTCCGAAAGCGACGGCTTGTTTGAATGGTATTCTATTGCCCTTAAATTCGCGGTCATATTCATCATATTGGCGATAAATTTCCGTATCAAACGCAAGTTCAAAAGCCTGATTCGGCAAGCGCCTCAAATAAAGCCACTTCAACAATTCCGGCTCATAAATCTTGAGCAACTCTGCCGGACTGATAGCATTACCCTTAGATCCGGACATCTTGGCGCCAAGACCTCGTATACCGACAAATTCATAACCGACGAAAATCGGCGCTTCGCGGTCAAATATCTTTTTGGCTATGACGCTTGAAGTATCATAACTGCCCCCCGGAGAAGCATGATCCTTGCCACCCGGCTCAAAGACAACACCCTCAAAAAGCCAGCGCATCGGCCAATCCACTTTCCAAGAAAGTTTGACGATATGATCTTGCGTAAAATCGATAGTCTCTTCATTGCCGGTATCAAAACATTTATAAGTGATTGTGCTCTTGCCGTCATAATTTAAAATTTTAGTATTATCTTTGCCTGAGAATTTAGAATACACAGAAACAGGATAGAAATTCTCCCTGTACTTCGCTTCATCAAGATCCTTACTCTCCTTGCCCTTTTCTGTCATGAACGACAGCAAAATATCCGCGATCTCAAGCCTGTTTTGCATCGCCTTGATTATCAAATCGTCATAAACGCCCTTTTTATATTCATCAGTCTGGACACGGAATTCCAAATCTATGCCGAGATCTTTCATTGCATTTTCAAATTCAACTTCAAATCGCCTCGCATATGAAGGATATTCACTTAAGGGATCAGGTATCGAAGAAAGCGGCATGCCGATATATTTCTCGAAGCTTGCGTCGACGCCGGCCGGCACTTTGCGCAGACGATCAAAGTCGTCCCACGAAAAAATAAACTTTGTCTTTTTGCCTCGAGCTTCCAGCTCTTTGATAACAGCATGAACGGTCATAACATCGCGGAAATTGCCGAAGTGCACCACGCCTGAAGGGCTGATACCGGCGGCGCAGGTATACATATCTTCACCTGGGAAAATCTCGAGGATTTTATCAGCGATCACCTTGCTCCAATGAGCGTCCGGAGCGTTGAAATCCGCGGATGAAATCCTTGTGCCAAATTTATTCTTTTGTGAGGTATTTTTTGATGTCATTTTTTGTGTAAAGCGTCTTCTTACCCGGATTGAAAATATCTTGCGGATCGAAAATATTTTTAATTTCTCTGAATATCTTCATGATTTTCTCGCCGTACATTTGAGGCAAGAACGGCGTCCGGATTATACCGTCATTATGCTCGGCGGTGATAGAGCCGTGATATTCCAAAACTAAGCTATAAACCTTTTCAGAAAGCTCAAGTATTATCTTATCAATATTTGTAGATTTATCAATCAAGGGAATGATATGGAAGTTGCCGTCGCCCGGGTGCCCAGCGATCGTATAGATCAGATTATATTGCTTTAAGATCGCATCAAGCCTCGGCAAGAACTCCGGCAAAAATTCCGGCCTGACAATAAAATCATCAATAAATGGCGCAGTATGCTTGCCTTTGACATGTTTGCGCAAAAGATTGAAACTCTCATGCCGCACATCCCAATATTTCTCGGTCTCCTCTTTTGATTTGGTGATTTTAAATTTAAGTCCCAGCGGGGCAAGTTTTCCTTTAAGTTCCGCCATTTTCTTTTCAATCAAACTTTCATCGTCTTCGGCAAACTCTATAAGGAAAATCAATTTCGGCATCCCGCCGGTCAAAATCATAAAGAAATCCTGCATGAAGCTAAAAAAGAATTTTATAAAACCGATCACGCCCTTATTCTTCAGAAATTCGTAGAAAAATTTAACCGCGATTTTAACAGTATTGTCGTCGTACGATTCAATGCTCTCGGGATCGAGCTTGAGGGATTCATTTATCACTTCGGAAATGTTCTTCAGGTCTTTCAAGAAAACTACTGCGAGCCTCGAATATTTTTTGACAGGAATCAACTTAAAAGTGACCTCAGTCACCATGCCGAGAGTACCCTGAGAACCGACGAGGAGTTTATTTAAGTCAAAATAATTATTAAATCCTTCGACATTCCAAATATAGTAACCGGCCGAATTTTTATGGACTTTCGGCTTGGCTTCATTTATCTCTACCCTATTTTCTTCAATTAAATCAGCAATCTTTCTCTATATTTTGCCCTCTTTATCTTTCTGTTTTGTTTTATTTTTTAATTCAGATTTGGAAAGCGGTTTTATTTCATATTCATTTCCATCACTAAAGACAACTTTTGCGCTCGCAATATAATCCTCCGTCTTTCCATATCGCAAAGTCTTTTCTCCGCCGGAATTATTCGAGAACATGCCGCCCATAGCGCAAATGCTTTTCGACGCCGGATAACTCGGCAGGATCAATCCTTCCTGCCCGTCCGGCAGGCGGGTCTCTAAGGTAATCTTTTCGAAGTCTCGATAAAACATTCCAGGCTGCACGGTAATATTCGCAACAGGAAGATTCTCGAGTGTCTGGTTGAGCAAGTCTCGTTTGTCATCATTTTTTGATGACCTCAGAGACGCAGCGACCCGAGGACCGAGAGAATCTTCCTGTTGCGAATTAAAACTCACCAACTTATTCATATACCTTGTAAAATCAAGAATTATAGAATCATTGAGCGGTCCGCCGGTCATATCGGTCCCAGCGCTTCTTGCTGTGATAGATAAATTCGGATATCGAGACTTGTTCTCACTCACCCACTTAACTAAATTTTTTACATCCTCACTATCTTTAGGATATAAAACAACTTTAGGCGCAATCTCAAAAAGGCTCGCATCATGGCTATATTTTAAAACAGTCTCCTTATCATCCGAAACATCACCCTTAAAGAATTTTTTTATTTCTTCTTTCATAATTGTATTCTACCTTCTTTGTGCCAAAAGATATAAGTGAGCAGAACATAGAAAAATGAATGCAGAATATAATTAACAGCAAAACCCGTGGTGCCTAATTTAATAAGAATCACCGGATAAAGAAGCCCTGCAGCCATAGCCGGCAATGTATAAAGGATCATAAATTTAAAACCCTTGAAAAAAATGAGAAGTACGTGCATCGCTCCGAAAATTAAGGAAAATAACCAAGCCGTCTGCCAAAGATCGCCCGTCTTCTTCCAGAGAAAAAGAGCTATACCTGTCATAATCATTTGCTGAAAAAGTATATGCGAAAGGGTGACGAAGATCGATTTCCTGTTTGCACTGAGCCATAAATCTGTCGGATGCTCTTCAATCTCGACAAAAGGCTCTTTGAACTTATGCCTGATTATAAAATAGAAGTGATTAACAGTGAAAAACACCGCCGTCATTAAAGCTAAATAGAAAAATATATTATCTTCTAAAAATTCCGATCCGCCTCCGCCAGAAAGAGCGGATGGCGGATTATTTTTTAAAATGAAAAATGATAATGTTGCCAAAAAGAGAAAATACACAGTGCTTAAGTCTGCGTCAACTCCGAGCCTCATCCGCTTCTTGGCGGAAATAAAATAAATCCCCCATCCGGCAAACCAGATGATGAGAAGATAGATAATATTTATATATGCAGACATTAAGATAGTTTATTAAATAATTTCAGACGGGCCTCGACGATTTTTTGCATTGCAACAATAGTCGGCTTCATGATTTTATAAGGAGTGGTTTCGTCCGGATTCTCCTGCAATGAAAGTTTGAGCGCCTGCGCAAAAGCGACACGGAGCTCGGTAGAAATATGAATTATAGAAATTCCCCCATCAATCGCATTCAGAAAATCCTGCTCAGTCAATCCAGAACCGCCGTGAAGCACGAGCGGTATCCCAACCGCCTCTCTTATCTCTTTCACAAGAGGCCCATCTATATGCGGCTTGCCGCTTTTGATAAGGCCATGAATAGAACCGACAGACGGCGCGAGCAAATCAATACCGCCAGTTTGTTCAACAAATTTCTTGGCTTCAGCAGGATCAGTCTTGATCCCCGCGCCTTCCGGAATCGATTCTTTTATATTTGAACCTGAACCGATGTACCCGAGCTCTGCTTCCATTAAAATATTTTTATTTTTGCTATTCCTGGCGTACTCGACGCACTCTTTGGTATTTTTTACATTTTCTTCAAAAGACAATTGCGCGCCGTCATATATAACCATATCAAAACCGGCATCGATCGCCTCTTTAACAAGTTCTACTTTGTAGGTATGATCAGCATTTATAAAAATCGGGAAATCATATTCTTCGTTGAAGCGTTTGACTAGCGCGACGGCCTGTTCAACGCCGATATTTTCTCTCTCGCCCTCAGAAACGCCGACGATTACCGGCACATTCAAACTTTTGGCTGCATTAAAAACCGCCCAAAGACCCTCTATATTAGAAATATTGAAATGACCTATTGCGACCTTATTTTTTTCGGCCTCTTTTATGTATTCTCTTAAACTTTTAACCATGCTATAATTCTATCATAATTATGAGTGAAAAAATAGATTTTTTAGCGATTGGCGACTTGGTTATAGACGCTTTTATCGAGCTTAAGGACGCGCATGTCCACTGCAACATCGATACGGAAGGCTGCGAGCTTTGCTTGCGGTTTGGAGATAAGGTCCCCTATGAATCCGTCGATATTGTCCCGGCTGTCGGCAATAGTCCCAATGCGTCCGTCGCTGCCTCTAGACTCGGACTTAAATCGGCTCTCATCGCGAGCGTCGGCGGTGATCAAAACGGCCAAGACTGCATTACCTCCCTTAAGAAAGATGGAGTTGATACAGAATTCGTAAAAATCGAAAAAGACAAACTGACCAATTATCATTATGTCCTTCGATATGGGGCTGAAAGAACTATCCTCGTGAAGCATACCGAATTCTCATACTCGCTGCCGAAAGATCTGCCGGAAATCGGCTGGGTATACTTGAGTTCTTTGGCTGACAACTCCGAAGAATTTCACAATGAAATTTCCGAATTCTTAAAAAATCATCCGGAAACAAAGCTCGCTTTTCAGCCCGGCACTTTCCAGATATCGCTCGGCGTGGAAAAATTAAAGGAAATATACAAAAGAACCGAAGTTTTCTGCTGCAATAAAGAAGAAGCGCAAAGAATATTGAAAACTGAAGAAACGGATATAAAAAAGTTGATAACTTCTATTCACGAACTCGGCCCCAAAATAGTTTGCATCACCGACGGCCCGAAAGGCGCATACGCGTCCGATCAAAATGAAGTTTTATTTACTCCAATGTATCCGGATATAGCTCCTCCCGTAGACCGCACCGGTGCCGGAGACGCCTTTGCTTCTACATTTACAATTGCACTAATATATGGTAAAAGTATTTCTGATGCCCTCACCTGGGGGCCAATTAATTCGATGATGGTCGTGCAATATGTCGGTGCGCAAGAAGGCTTGCTGTCAAAAGAAAAATTGGAAGACTATCTCAAAATCGCTCCAGAGGATTATAGAATTCAAAAGCTATCTTAATAAAAATATTATATGGAAAATAAAAAAATACAACCGGCCCATGAAAAGTTTGAGGAAAAAATAATCAAAGCCTCAGATAACACAAAGCGCGCTGAGGACTCGAGCAGAGAATTTGAATACAATACAAACATCTATGGTAGAGGCATAAAAGACACTGAAGAAATTGATCCTGAAATACAAAAAATGGCAATCCGAGCTGACATGGAATTCAAAAAGAGAATGGTTAAGGATTTAACTCAAAAATATATTAATGTAGATGAAAAAATTGCTGATTTTAAAAGATCAAAAGAAGTTTTAAATTTACTTGGACCTTCAATTGCCAAACTTCGAGAAAAAATAAATGCCGGGGGTATTTTACCGGTTAAAAAAGAAGAACTTAAAAGGCAACTTGGGGTGTTAGAAAAAATACAAAGTGAAACAAAAAGCAAGGCCAGCCTGGAATTGAGCGAGATAGAAGCTCTAAATAATGCTGAATATGAAAACCCTAAAAGTCCCGAAGAAAATCTTGAAAAAAATTAATAAAAATTAAATTTATGGATGAAAATAAATTCGAGCAGAAAATAGAAGATGCTGTTGTAAAATTTAATAAAATGGAGGATAAAAAAATAAGTGATCCCCAGAATGGTTTAGCTGTGCAACTAGAAAATTTAGAAAAAATGAAAAAGGATCTTGAAGATAACTTTAAAAGCGAGTTTCCAGGACTAAATATTGATGCCACAAAACCCATTCCTTTTAGGACTCCGGAGGATCAAATAATGTATGAAGATATGCAAAAAGAGCATATGAAATTGAAAAAAGGAATTTTTGAATTGGAAACTACAATAAATCTTATACAAAATAGAGAAGAAAATTAAAATATAATTATATGGGAAAAGAAAAATGGGCATGGAAACCAAATATCACACGAAACGAACGCGATGCACTAAAAAAGGTTGTCGCTGAAAAACCTTTGCAGGATAAAATTCCTGAACAAGATGAGTATTATAACGGCGAGCCTGGTTTAATAGATATACGAAAAATTGAAGGAAAAATTGATATGGATATTATGTCCATAACTAATTCAATAAAACAAAAAGAAAAAGGGGTGTTGAAATTAGCAAAAGAACTTGCTGACATTAAAAATAAATTTAATGAAGGAGGAAAACAAGAAGTAGAATTACACAATAAATATCAAATAAAATTAAAAGAATTTAAAGATTTGAAATCTGAAATAGAAAACTTATATAATAGAATACGCCAATAATTAGTTATTTTTTATAAACTCTAGTAGTGCTTTTTTGATTCCCTCCTTGTCGAGGCTGTACTTGGCCCAAAGATCTTTAGCCGAGCCGGATTCGGCAAATTGATCCATCACGCCATGCCGATACATCGGTACAGGAAAATTTTCAGCGATCATCTCTGCAACAGCGCTGCCCATTCCCCCAATAATATTATGATCTTCGGCAGTAAAAACTTTGCCGGTTTTTTTGATTGAAGCCAAGAGAGTTTCTTTATCGAGAGGCTTAATCGTATGCAAATTTATAACTTCAATAGAAATTTGATCTTTCAACTCTTCAGCGATCTGCAAAAGCGAATGAACAACATATCCATGTCCGATCGCGGTCAAATCCTTGCCTTCTCTAAATACTTGCGCCTTGCCTACCTCAAACGGAGTATTTTCAGTCGTAAAGGCCGGTGTCGCTTCGCGGACATTGCGCACATATACGGGGCCTACGAGGTCATAAGCCGCTTTTACGGCTTTGCGAGCCTGTTCGTGATCACAAGGGCAAATAACAGTAAAGTTCGGCAGACAGCGAGTCAAAGCAATATCCTCAGTCATCTGGTGCGTCGGGCCATCGGAACCCGTAGCAAGGCCAGTATGTGAAGAGACGAAGATAACATGATTGTTGGGATAAGCGATAGTCGTGCGGATTGGCTCCCAAGACCGGCCGATCAGAAAAGCCGCATAAGTGACGGCGTAAGGCACCTTGCCCGCATAGGCAAAGCCGGCGGATAAGCCGATCAGGTTTTGCTCAGCGACGCCGACTTGGATAAATCTCTCCGGGAATTTCTTGGCGAAATAATGCGCTCGGCACGACTCGATAGTATCCGCACCAAGAAGAACCATGTCTTTTTTAGTCTCGCCGAGTTCAGCCATGCCAAGTCCGGCGCCCTCGCGCATCGGGCTCCACTTCACACTTTTCTCGTCTAAATAATTTTCTACAAATTTGTAATCCATAATTTTAATTCTCAGTTAGAATTCTCTGTTCTTCTTTTAATTCTTTCAGGGCTTCTTCAACCTGCTTATCTTTCGGGACTTTGTCTTCCGGACCGGCACCTGGTGGGATACCATGCCAGCGATAATCGTTTTCCATAAAGCTCACTCCTTTGCCGGGAGTCGTGCGGGCGATGATAACAGTCGGCCTGCCTCGGTCAGCTTTGGATTCTTCCAATCGCGCGATAATTTCATTGAAATCATGTCCGTCAGTTTCTAAAACATTCCAATTGAATGATCGATACTTATCAGCCAACGGATCAAGCGGCATAATGCTTTCAGTATCGCCGTCGATCTGAATATAGTTGCGGTCGACGATCACGGTTAAATTATCCAACTTATATTTGCCTGCGAGCATGATCGCTTCCCAAGTCATTCCCTCTTCGTGTTCGCCGTCGGAAGTCAGACACCAGATATGATAATCATTTTGTTTATTATCCATCCTCGCAGATAAAGCAAAACCGCAAGACTGTGAAAGACCCTCACCAAGAGGTCCGGAAGAAGTTTCCAACGCAGGCATTCTTCTCATATTCGGATGGCCCTCTAAGCGAGAACCGATTTTGCGAAAAGTTTTTAATTCGTCCTCTGTAATATCATAACCGGCGTGATACATCGCAGAATAACGCACGGGGCAGATGTGCCCATTGGATAAAATCAATCGATCGCGCTCCGGCCAAGCCACATTCTTCGGATCATGTTTTAAGGTATTAAAATATAATGCGGTAAAAATATCGGCCATGCCAAGTGGACCGGCAGTATGTCCTGCTTTGGCTTCGGCTAGCATTTCAATAATCGTCTGCCTTATTTTATTGGCAGTCAGTTGAAGCTCTTTATTTTTTTTATCTGTTAACATTTCTGTTAGTATTTTAGATTATTCTCAAATTCTCTAACTGTTTCTCTAATATCAATACTTCCGAATATAGCTGAACCGATGACGAGCCTATTTGCTCCGGCTTCTATAAGCATCGGCGCCGTGTCTAGATTTACTCCGCCATCTACGCTAATTATAAGCTCTGGGTGGTCTTTTCGCAACGCTTTGATGTTGTCGATCACCCGTTCATCGAACGGCTCGCCTTGAAAGCCTATATGCTCTATGCCCATGCATTGGACAAAATCTATGCAAAAAAGAAGGGGTGTGATTTCAGATATGGGCGTGGTCGTATTGATCGCGACTCCGATGCTGACATTGTCGCGGACATACAAATCTATGCCTTCTATGAATTCTCTCAGATGCACGGGGTCTTGCGCTTCAAGATGAAAAACTATTCTCTTCGGTCCGAGCTTCAAATAGTTATCGAAGTTTTCTATAGCGTCCCTGACCATCAAATCTAATTCAAAATCTATCTCTTCCCAAAAAGGCAAACCGTTTTCTTCTCTGATTATTTCCAGAAAGTACGGATCGGAGGAAAAAACTTCTTCATCGTTGTTTTTCGAAAATGGCCAAGTTATGCCGTTGGTGAATCGCCTGTCCATAAGATCAATCTGCACAGTCGGAACAAGCCCTCGTACCATGGCTATTTTATTCTTCAAATCTTCGTAATTTCTTGGCATTACCGCCGGTATGATTTCCATATTATTTAACTTCTATTTTTTTAATCCTCCTGAGATGTCGTTCTTCTCCAGTAAAAGATGTTTCCAAGAAAAGTTTAACGGCCATTTTAGATTCCGCTGAGGAAACAAAACGGGCACCGATCGAAAGTATATTGGCGTCGTTATGCGCGCGCGAGAGCTTTACTATCTCATACGGATCATGACTCTCTTTCATCGTCATGTCGATATATTGGATCGGCATATGTTCCCCGTAAAAGACCGCGGCTCTGACGCCCTTGAATCTATTTGCAGTCATTGCCTCGCCTTGGCCGCTTCCGCCGATAATAATACCCATTCGTCTTTCGACAGGCTCAAGACCTTCGCCGCTTGCTACGGCTTCGGCAACTGGAGCAATGAAATCCGGATAGTCATCATTCTCATTATATTCTACCGGCCCCAAATCAAAAACTTCATGCCTAAAATCCAGACCCTTAACAAAAGGTACTAATTCTTCTTTTAACTTAAACCCGGCATGATCCGAGGCAATGTATATTTTCATAAGTTTACAAAATAGTACTACGCTACTTCCTCAGGAATATTTTTTAATTGCTCCTCAATATTAGCTTTTTCTTCTTCAAGTTCTATCTTCTTTTCACTAGAAATATCACCTAGAAGCTCTACTTCAATTCTTCCGAGTTTTTCTTGCAATTGTTCTGCCTGACTTAAGTGCTTTACAACTCCACCATCAAATTCTTCTATATTGTTCATAATATTTTTATTATCCCCGCCACGGCGGGGCAAGTTAATAATTTAAATTGCGTTGCCTGTCTTAATCACATGATCGACAAGGGTGTATGTGTACCCCATTTCATTGTCATACCAAGCCATAACTTTAACCAAATTCCCGCCGACGACTCGAGTCATCTCAAGGTCAGCAATAGAGCCGTAATGGCTGCCTAAAATATCTGAAGACACGAGTGGTTCTTCCGTAGTTGAGAAAATTCCTGCCCATCGCGCATCGCTAGCCGCTTTTTTAAGCATCATATTTACTTCTTCGGCCGTTGTATTTCTTTTGGCGATAAATGTCACATCGACGATCGATCCGGCGACAACCGGCACGCGGATAGAAATCCCGTCAAAGAGACCTTCGAGTTTTGGGAAAGCTTTGGTCACAGCGATTGCCGCGCCGGTAGAAGACGGAACGATATTTTGCGCGGCCGCGCGGCCTTCACGCAAATCTTTCTTGGAAGGGCCGTCGACGAGCGACTGAGAAGCGGTGTAGCCATGCACAGTATTTAAAATAGCTTTTTCAATGCCGAGCATTTCATCCAAAATAGCGATAAGAGGACTCGCGGCATTTGTCGTGCATGAAGCGTTTGAAGAAATGATACAAGTTTTTAACTTTTCTTCATTTACTCCCATGAGTACAGTCGCCTGAGTGAGAGGATCAAAAGCTTCATCCTTGACCGGCGCGGTAATGACGACTTTCTTTGCGCCGGCTTCGATATGCACATTGGCCTGCTCATAACTTGTATAAAGTCCGGTTGATTCGACGACTACATCGATATTCAAATCCTTCCATGGAAGTTTCGTTGCATCCTTTTCTGATATAAATCTTATAACCTTGCCGTCGATGATGATATTCTGATCGTCATGTTTGACCTCATGCGCCCAAGTTTTATAAACAGTGTCGTATTTAAGAAGATACGCTAGACTTTCTATTGAACCAAGGTCATTTACAGCAACTACTTCTATCTCTTCAGGCCTTTCAAAAGAAAGCTTCAAAAAAGCCCTGCCAATTCGCCCAAAACCATTTATCGCAACTCTTGTTTTTTTCATATGTGATTTATTGTATCATTTTTAATAATATATTTTTGGCCACTTGTGGATTGGCGGAACCTTTGGAAACCTTCATCACTTGGCCGATCAAATACTGCAACGACGCCTCCTTACCCTGCTTATACTCAGCAACGATCGTCTCATTCTCGGCGATAATCTTCTCGATCATGTGCTTCAACTCGCCCTCATCCGACTTCTGCAACAATCCCTTTTCTTCGGCGATTTTCTCAGGATCCTCATCGTGCCCATGCATATATTCGAGGATGTCCTTCGCCGCTCGAGAAGATATCTTGCCCTCGGCAATCATATTTATAAGTCCGGCGACATTTATTACCGAAGGCATAGTGACATCTGGTTTATTCTTCAAATGTCCAACAATGTCTGAAGTTATATAGTTTGAAGCGAGTTTTATTTTCGCTAAGTCTTCTTTAAATATAGAAGATACATTTTCAAAATATTCTCCGAGCATAGCATTTTGCGTAAATATCTCCGTTGCCTCGTCGCTGATACCATATTTCTTAAATCTATCTCTTTTTTGCCAAGGCAATTCCGGCAAATTTTCTTTCATATTTTTGATATCAAATGCCTGGTGAAGTTTTAGCTTAGGCAAATCCGGATCCGGGAAATACCTATAGTCATGCGCCGACTCTTTTGAGCGTTGAGAAAAAGTTGAACCTTTGTTGTCGTCCCAACCGCGAGTCTCTTGGACTATCTCCTCGCCTTTGCCTTCTTCTAATAAATCTTTCATCCTCTCGAGTTCGTATTTGATCGCCTTCTCGGCCGCCTTAAAGGAATTTAAATTTTTAACTTCAACTTTCGTGCCAAATTTATCCGGATTGTCCGAGATGGAAATATTGGCTTCAACTCGCATTTGTCCTTTTTCCATATCGGCGTCGGAAACTCCTAGTGTTCTCAGGAGCAATTGAAACTCTCTAGCGAAAGCGCCCGCTTCTTCGGCGCTTTTTATAACAGGCTCGGTCACGAGCTCCATAAGCGGAACTCCGGCGCGATTGAAGTCGACTAGAGACCCAGACGAGGTGTGATTTGAACTGGCGGTATCTTCCTCAAGGTGCACGCGGGTAATTGCTACTCCATTCAAATTGCCGCCGGCAACGATCGGATATTTGTATTGGCTGATCTGATAACCCTTTGGGATATCGGGGTAAAAGTAATTCTTACGGTCGAATTCGGTAAAGTCGGCGATCTCTCCGCCCAAAGCAAGGCCGACGCGGATCACATGCTCCACAGCCTTTTTATTGATCACAGGCAAAGTCCCCGGATGCGCCATGCAAACCGGACAAATATTCACATTGGGCTGAGTCTCATCCGGATCGTTCTTGGAATTGCAAAACATCTTCGTCGTTGTTTTCAACTCCGCGTGGATTTCTAAGCCAATTATCGGGTAGTATTTCTTTGACATTGCCTTTTATTATACAAAATAAAAACCCTTTTTGATGCTTGACAATGTTATATTATCATGATAGTATTTGGGCAGAGATATTTTTTTGAACCTTTTAAAAACTATCCGCCATGGACCACTTATTGAAATTACTCGAGGACAACCTGATCATCATCCTTCCTTCTTTTTTAGTAATTTTCGTAACAATTTTTGTTATTGTTATGAAACGATCTGCAAAAAAATCTAAAGAGCAGGAGAAAATTAGGCGTGAAGATGCTATCAAAAGGATAGCTGCCAGAAAAGGAACTAAAAGGAGAAGGTAAGAAACTTTTTAAATCGCCCCAAATATTTGGGGCGATTTTTTATTTCTCTAATTTCAAAATTTTAATAAGCTCGTCGGAGAAAGATTTAATTGATGCGTCGTCATAGAGAGAAATCACAAAGACAGGTTTCTTAAGTTTGGCGAATTCTTTAATCTTTTTCTGGACTGTTTTTTCATCGGTGACATCGGTCTTGGTCAGGAGTATGATCTCGTCCTTTTCTAAAAGTTCCGGATCATAACTTTTGAGTTCCTTACGGATTGTTTTGTAAACATTCATCATCTCGTCCCCGTTTTCAAACGAGACCAAGTGAGCAAGCATTTTAGTTCTCTTGATATGTCTCAAGAATTTAGTCCCAAGTCCTTTCCCTTCCGATGCGCCTTCGATAAGTCCCGGGATGTCGGCAATAATGTACCCATAAAGATCTCCAAGGTTCGGATCAAGAGTCGTAAATTGATAAGCGCCGATCTTAGCCTGCGCTTTTGTCAAAGAATTCAATAGGCTTGATTTGCCGGCATTCGGCAAGCCAACTAGCCCTAGGTCGGCAAAAAGTTCAAGCTCGATATAAAAATTGCCTTCTTGTCCCGGTTTGCCCGGAGTCCATTCTTTCGGCGTTGTATTGGTTGAAGCTTTAAAATGTTCATTGCCGTAACCGCCTCGGCCGCTTCGAAGCAACAACTCTTTCTGTCCTTCTTTAAGGAGCGAGTAAGTTTGTCCGGTCTCCAAATTTTTGATGATTGATCCGATCGGCAAGTCGATTATCAAGTCTTCCCCATTTGCTCCATGCAGACTGCTTGATCCGCCGTTCTCGCCTCGCTCAGCCGGGAATTGTTTCTGGTGACGGTATTTTGACAAAATATAGACATCGCGAACAGCCTGGACATAAACATTGCCGCCGTTTCCTCCATCACCTCCAGCCGGACCGGACCATTCCTTGCCCTTCTCATGAAGCCAGCGGACTACTCCGTCGCCACCATCACCTGCCTTTGAGTAAATTTTTAATTCATCTATAAATGCCATATTTAATCTTCTAACGCTAATTTTGCTAATTTAATCGCCCCTTCTTTGGACTTGGCTACGGCCAAGAAAAGATTCCTGTGGCAGAAAACAGAGTCTAGCACACCCGTAGCATCTTGAATATCCTTACCCTGAAGGCCGGCCCATTTTGCCGGCAGATTTTTTCTATTTTCGAAAGAGTCCTTTTTCACTCGCACAGTGCTAACAGCCCATGAATCTTTCGAAATCGGTATAACTATAAAGAGCGGTTCAGGGTATTTGCTCAGAGTTTCCTGCCAAGGATAATGCTCTTCGATAATAATCATCCTTTTATCTTGAGCATTGTTGTAACATTCTATGACTTTTGCTACCGATTCTATTTTATATTTTTCTTTTTTTATTTCAACTTGCAATACGAACTTTGCCCATTCAACCAATTGCAAGAAATTAGAATCACACTCCTTGCCCTCTCGATCTTCGGGCAAATACAGACTCACTACGCTATTTATGCCATATGAAAATACATCGGTGATAATCGGCGTTGAAATCGCGACTCCGTTATCTTCCGCATCGATCGGCTGGGCCAATTTCTTATCAATTTTTTCTGCTACCTCTTTTGAATCACAAACTTGTTCGCCAAAATTCTTCCAAACTAAACCGAATCCGGCATACGGCACGCCGTTGTCTCTTTTGCCGGCACTTTCTTTCTGGTGATGATCAAATCTATTTATACTCGGATCGTATATTCCTCCGACATCGACAACAAAGTTGCCTGTTTTTATTATTTCAGGATCGCGGGTTCTCACTATCTTGCAACGGAGATTATTCTTTTCCAGATAAAGAGACAGAGTCGCGCAGGCAAAAACATCATCCGGATGGAAACTCCCGCTATGAGTTATTACTTTTTTGGTTTTTTTAAACATTTTTATTTATTATCTATATTTTCAAAAGTCTCAAAGATAAATGTTATAACCTTCTCAAGGATAAAGAACAACACAACTAGAGCGACAATGATTAATAAGAACTTCTTAATATCATGAGTGACCTTCAAGGCCGCATAACTGAAGAAATAACCAAGACTTATTCCAACAAAAACCCAGATAAATGAAGTGATCAGTTCATATTTGATATATTTTTTGAAATTTGAATTTATGAAGCCGAAGAAAAATAGAACGAAATAATTCATCGAGAAAAAACCGTACAAGAACTTTGAAATAAGGAGAGACAAAAAGGGATTTTTCTTAATGTGCGGCAAATAATACAAAACTCTACCTTCAACAAAAGCCAGGAATTTATGGTTGGGGAATCTTTTCTTTAACTGATAGCCGATATAGTAGCCGATCAGACTCTTGGCTATCGCGCCGATATAAGCGACGCCCAACACCGCGAAGAAATTGAGTGATCCCAAGTGAGCAATAATCCCGCTGAAAAGCAAAGTCAAATCGCCCTCGGTCATAACTCCGACAGGAATCAGGACATAGCCCCACAAAAGATACTGATCAACGAAATGTGTTAATGCGCTTAATGTATTCATATATTAGTCAGAATTCAAAGTCCTTTCAGTCAGACCATTTACAAGAGAAATCACAATGCCCCCGATCAGAGCCGCCGTCAGAGTCTCTACCTTGAAACCAGATATGATCACGGACGGGAACCAGAAAAATAGTACATTCAGGACGATCGAGAAAAGTCCGAAGGTGATCAAATTTATCGGCAAAGTTAAAATCTTGATAATCGGCTTAACTATCTGATGGATGAAGTAAAGAATCGCACCGATGATCAAAGCTATCCACCAAATCGAAATAGTGATGTTGGGAATAAAATAGGCCAACCCATAAACTGCTGCTGATATGATAATCCAATGTAATATTATTTTCATTTTATTTTAAAATTGATTCGACGACTTCTTTTACCACCATGCCGTCGGCTTTACCTTTTAAATCTTTCATCAATGCGGACATAAGCAAGCCTTGTTTTGATTTGTCAGTGATGCCGAGTTCTTCTTTCTTAGCTTGCGCGATTTTCTCGACTTCCGCTCTACCCATCAAGGTTGGCAAATATTCCGCCAAGACTGCTAGCTGTTCTTCCTCCTCTTTCACCAAGTCTTCCCTATTCCCTTTCTTGAATTGCTCGATCGAATCCTTTCTTTGCTTGGCCAAGCGGCTTACAACTGCCAACGCGTCCTCATCAGGTAATTCGTCTTGAGGTTTCTTGCCCTTGGCGACCAATTCGTTGGTGAAGGCGGCGGAAATACCCCGAAGAACATCGAGCTTTATCTTGTTTTTAGCGAGCATAGCGGTCTTTATTTGATCTCTAATTTTTTGCTGAAGCACCTTTATATTGTATACTAAACATAATATGAATTCAATTGTGATTGCTTTAATTGTTGCCGTTGCGATCCTTGTGGGTCTTTTAATTTATATTCTTTCTAACAAAAAACAAGGAGGGGCGGGCGACGGGCTCAATCTAATCCTCCAGCAGATCAACGAGCTTTCGCGCACAGTCGATCAGAAGATCGGCGAATCACACAAAACGATGCACGAATCCTTGCGCCACCAGACTTCCGAATCATCCAAGCTTATCAAAGAGATCACTGAGGAGCTGACCAAGGTGAGCGAAGGCCAGAAACAAGTCATGTCTTTTGCCGATCAGTTGCAAAGCTTGCAGGATATTTTAAAGAATCCGAAACAGCGCGGAATCTTGGGCGAATACTACCTCGAGACGCTCTTGAAAAATGTCCTCCCGCCCGGATCCTTCCAG
>JAHFNP010000003.1:0-938 GCA_023267245.1 Candidatus Nomurabacteria bacterium | reverse complement strand
CCCCGACGGCAATATCGTCGACGCGGTCGTATTCGTCAAAGATAAGATAATCCCGATCGATTCCAAGTTCTCGCTTGAGAATTACAATAGACTGGTTGAAGCAAAAGACCCATCAGAAAAAGATCGGCTTGAAAAATTATTTACCAATGATCTTAAAAACCGCATTACCGAAACCGCCAAGTACATCCAGCCCGAACAAGGCACTATGGACTTCGCATTTATGTTCATCCCCCACGAGGCAATCTATTACGATCTGCTTATCAATAAAGTCGGCGCGATCGGCGGAGAAGATGAATCATTGATCCAAAGAGCCGCCGGCAAATATAAAGTCATCATCGTCTCCCCGACTTCGTTCTTGGCTTACCTTCAGACTGTCCTGCAAGGCCTCAAAGCTTTGCAGATCGAAGAGACAGCCAAAGATATTGTCAGGAGAGTTTCTGAGCTCGGCAAGCATCTGAAAGCGTATGAAGAATATCACGGCAAGCTAGGGTCGTCTCTCTCAACTGTGGTCAACCATTTCAACGCTTCAAGCAAAGAATTTATGAAACTCGACAAAGATGTGATGCGAATCACGAGCGAATCTCCCGCCCTTGAGACCGCCCTACTGCTGAATCCGGAGCGAGACCAATAATTACTTTTTCGAGGTTATAAAAACAAGCGTCCAAAGGGAGAAACGCATTGCCTGATACGCCAGCCACTCTGTTATCTTTTCGATCAAACTTTTATTTTTTGAGTAATCGTCCTTTAGTATTTGAATGCAGTCATTTTGCATTATGCCTTCGAGCTCGTGGTTGAAACTTGCCGTAAAATTCTTGTCCAAAATATCTATATTCATCTCTATCAGGCCGTAAGTCGAAAGGAAATTCAAATCATGCGAGCCTATCGTCGTCCAGATATCGTCCACGACGGCGATCTTGGCGTGCACGACGGACTTCTTG
>JAHFNP010000002.1:10669-34176 GCA_023267245.1 Candidatus Nomurabacteria bacterium | reverse complement strand
TTTGCATGATGTTATGTTTTTTGATGCGAATAAATTTAAACTTTTAGCTTCCCGCATAAAACTTCTATCAGGGTTGAAATTAACACTTGAAAATAAAAACCAAGACGGGCGCTTCAGCATCTTTCTGCAAAATGAAGAGATAAATATCCGTACTTCAACCGTGCCGGGAGCTTACGGCGAATCAATCGTCATGCGAATACTTAATCCTAAATCAATCCAAGTTGAGCTCAAAGAAATGGGTATCGACCCAAGGCTCTACGACATACTTTCCAAAGAAATAATCAAACCGCATGGATTGCTTTTGGTGACTGGTCCGACAGGAAGCGGTAAGACGACGACTCTCTACGCATTTCTGCGGAAAATATATTCACCGGATATCAAGATCATTACGATTGAAGACCCGATCGAATATCACCTTCAAGGCATTACTCAAACTCAAACTGACCAAAAGAAAGGCTATACCTTCCTCGAAGGATTGCGGGCCGCTTTAAGACAAGATCCGGATGTCATCATGGTCGGAGAAATCAGAGATGCTGAGACGGCAAAAATCGCCGTCGAGGCGGCGTTGACCGGACACATGGTTTTCTCAACTCTCCACACCAACAATGCGGCTGGAGTTATTCCTCGCCTGATCGATCTTGATGTTAATGCAAAGATCATGGCGTCCGCTTTGACAGTCTCTATGGCGCAAAGACTTGTGCGCAAACTTTGCGAAAATTGTAAAATTGAAAAGAAGCCGGAAGAACAGGAGGAAAAAGAAATCCGGGCGGTTCTAAAAAACGCGATCGTGCAAGGAAAAGATTTATCTTTCTACGGCGTTAATGCCGACCAAGAAATAAAAGTTTGGGAAGCGGTCGGCTGTACTGAATGCAACTTTATCGGTTACAAGGGGCGAATCGGAGTCTTTGAAGTTATCTTAACAAATGAAGAAATAGAAAAAATAATTCCTACTAATCCAAGCGAACGAGAAATAAAAAAAGTGGCGGAAAAACAAGGGATCTTAGATATGAAAGAAGACGGGGTGATAAAAATATTGAAAGGCATAACTTCCCTCTCGGAAGTTAAAAGCGTCGTCGACTTCTACGAGAACTAGAACCCTTCGACCTCGCTCAGGGTAAAATAAAAAAAAACATAAATCTCTAAACAATCCTTTTACTACTAAGTAACAAAAGTAATAGGTTCTTGAAGGATAGCACCAGTAAATCTACCGAAGCAGAAACCAAAACGTCCTTCGCAAACCTCTAGAGGCCATCGCCTGATTGCTTAGAGATTTATGTCTTCTTAAAAGTACTTATGTATTATCGTATTACCGGGTCTACTTGTAAATGCTATACTGTGGGTAGATCTGTGTATATACTGTGAATAATTAACTTCCCAAAGAGTGTAGCATAAAAAAAATATTCTGTCAAATTTATAACATCAATTTGTATTAAATCAATGGAGAAAAATGAGAAAAATGAGGATGTCTTTTTGGATCAATCGCTTAGACCAAACAAGTGGAATGAGTATATTGGTCAAAATCACATCAAAAACAACCTAAAAATCCTCCTCGAGGCGGCTCTTTTGCGCAATCATCCGCCGGAACACATCCTTTTTTACGGCCCGCCCGGTCTCGGCAAGACAACTCTGGCCCACCTTATAGCCAAGGAAACCGGCCGGCAGATGAAGATAACTTCCGGTCCGGCGATCGAGCGAGTCGGTGACTTAGCTTCAATCCTGACCAACCTCGCTCCGGGAGACATTATTTTTATCGATGAGATCCATCGCTTGAATAAGGCCATCGAAGAAGTTCTTTATCCGGCGATGGAGTCCGGAGTCTTAGATATAATCATCGGCAAAGGGCCATCGGCTAGAACGATCCAGCTTGATCTCCCGCCCTTCACTCTGATCGCCGCGACGACTCGCATCGCCCTGCTTTCTTCCCCTCTCCGGTCGCGATTCTCCGGCGGAGTTTTCCGTCTTGAGTTTTATAATGAAGATGAAGTCGGCGAAATAATAAAAAGATCAGCTGTGCTTTTAGGCACCGAACTTGATGAAGGCGGGCAAAAAGAGATCGCTAAGCGTAGCCGTTTCACTCCACGCACCGCCAACTACCTCCTGAAGCGCTGCCGAGATTATGCTCAGGTAAATAAAAAAGATTTGGATAAAGACATGGTCTGCAAAGCATTAGATATGCTTGAAATAGATGAGCTCGGCCTAACTTCAAGCGACCGAAAAGTCCTTGAGATTATTATTGATAAATTCGGCGGCGGGCCGGTCGGCCTCGGCACGATCGCGGCTGCGACAAGCGAAGAAGAAGCAACCGTCGAAGAAGTGGTTGAACCGTACCTGCTTCAACTTGGATTGATCGAACGTACTCCCCGCGGACGCACCGCTACCCGTAAAGCTTATGAGCATTTGGATTTTGAATATCCGGAAAATTCTCAAGATAAGCTTTTATAACAAAAATATGTCTGGACATAATAAATGGAGCCAAATCAAACATAAGAAAGGTGTGACAGATGCTAAAAAAAGCAAAATTTTTTCGAAGTTGGTTAAATATATTTCTGTCGAGGCAAAAGCCTCCAAGGGAGATATTAATTCTCCAGGGCTCCGAAGCGCGATTGAAAAAGCCCGCAAAGCAAATATGCCTCAAGATAATATTGAGAGGGCAATAAAAAAAGCGTCTGAATCGTCTGTGATTATGGAAGCGATAACATATGAAGCTTACGGCCCGGGCGGAGTTGGTCTCATTATTGAAACATTGACCGACAATCGCAACCGCACTGCGCCAGAAATAAAACACATACTCTCTGAAAATAATTCTAGTCTGGCTGGCATCGGCGCAGTTAAATGGGCATTTATTAAAGACCCTTCGACGAGCTCAGGGTGGACTGCGTCCACAACTGTTCCCCTTTCAGATGAAGACCTGGATAGACTTGGAAAACTGGTTGATGATTTAGAAGAAAGTGATGATGTGCAAGAAGTTTATACGAATGCGGAATAAAATTTATGAAAATAATTGCAATTGATCCCGGATTTGAAAGATTGGGAATCGCCATATTGGAAAAAAATTTACATGAAAAGGAAAAGGTGATTTTTTCCGAGTGTTTTAAAACCTCATCTAAAGATCCGTTCAGTAAACGTCTCGGAGAAATCGGCGAGCATGTCCGACTGCTTATCAAAAAATATAAGCCGGAAGCATTGTCGATCGAAACACTTTATTTCAGTACGAACCAGAAAACAATCATTACTGTCGCCGAGGCTCGAGGCGTCATGTTATATGAAGCGGCCCGGGCCGGACTTCCAATCTACGAATATACACCCCTGCAGGTAAAGATCGCCGTGACCGGTTACGGCAAATCCGATAAAAAAGGAGTAATCGATATGGTTAGGAAACTGGTAAATGTTGATAAAGATAAGGCATCGGATGATGAATTTGATGCAATAGCCATAGGCCTTTGCTGTCTTGCGTCTATGAGAAATTAAGGGTTTTCCCTGCCTACCGGCAGGCAGGCACAGGTTATCCACAGTAACTATTGCCAAAATGTTTTGTTTTTGGTAAATATTTAACGACTGTTATTAGGTCGTTTTATAAATTTTATATATACACACAAATATGAATTTTGATGACAACGATGATCTTTCTTCAGAGGAAGAAGAGATACTTCTTGGTGAAGAAGATCTTGATGAAGAAGAGATGAGTGATGATGAAGAGTAAGTAATAAAAAAACCTTGTCCGCCAACTGGCGAACAAGGTTTTTTTATTTGAGTTAGACAACAATTTTTACAAAACGCTTATTGCCGATCCTTAGGGTTAAATTATTTTCAACTTTGAAGTTAAAATCTTCTATTGTTTGATTTTTCTCAAGATCATGAACTGCGCCGCCTTCAACCAATCTTTTGAAATCACTTTTTGATTTGGCTAATTTATTTTCAATTAGAATATCAGACAAAAGAGATCCATTAGTGGCTTTAATCTCATCAATATTTTCAGGTATTTCCTTCTTTTGAAAAGTTTTAATAAATTGCTCCTCCGCTTGCTGTGCTTTTTCCTCGCCATGATAAATAGCGACGATTTCCCTAGCCAATCTCATTTTTATATCTCTCGGATTAATTTTGTCTTTCTCCAAATCTTTTTTTATTTCTTCTATTTCTGAAATTGGGGTATAGGTGCAGAGTTCAAAGTAATTTACTATGGATGAATCTAAAATAGACATTACCTTACCAAAAATTTCATTTGAGCTTTCTGTGATTGCGATATAATTATTTAAACTTTTACCCATTTTAGCTTGCCCATCTGTGCCTTCTAAAATTTTGAGAGACATTACAGCCTGTTGTTCAATATTATTGAATTTCATAACATCACGACCTACAAGCATATTGAATGTTTGATCGCTACCTCCAATTTCCATATCACAACTTCCATAAATTTTCGATAACATGTGTGAATCAACCCCTTGAAGCACAGGGTACATCATCTCATGCATATATAACTCTTCCCCTTTCTTCAAGCGCTCTTGAAACATATCTCTCTCTATAAGCCTAGAATGAGTTATATGACGTAATGTCCAAAGAAAATTAATTAATGAATAATTATTAACATTCCCTTTTTGCATTCTGGTTTCAGCCCAATAGTTTGCTTTGTCTGCAATGTTATTACCTTTTGGAGAAATGATGTCATTAATTCCAACAAACCAATCTGAATTGCGAATCCAAGAAAAAACTTCTGGTTCTGTTTTTAAAATTTTACCCACCTGTTCGAGGTACGTCTTCATATTTGCCTCAATTTCTTTTTGCTCAAGCTCTGGGCGAACGGAACTTTTCCCCGTTGGGTCACCTATATGAGCCGTGATGTCTCCGATCAAAAAAATTACCTTACAACCAATGTCTTGAAATTTCCTTAATTTTCTAAAAACAACAGCATGGCCAAGATGAATATCGGGGCGCGTTGGATCCACACCGAATTTAATAACTATCTTTTCAGGATTATTTTCTAGTTTTTTACGAAATAGCCCATCTGGATCGATAAATTGACCAACCCCGCGGCTGAATAAATCATTTAGATCAATGTCGATGTTTTTCATATGAATATCTTATCATATTGGGCTTTTTTTGTCTGTTTCGATTTGTTTTTAAGTATGATAAGCTCAATTTATGGCAATTAAAGCAAAAAGAGAAGGTTTAAAAAATTTATTGTTTTTGTTCATCGGCTTAGGTATTTTACTTAGCGGACTTCTGCTCTTTTGGGTGGGCAATATTCAAATACCCGACTTTAAGTCTTTGAAGGAAAGGCAAATTCAAAGTTCAACTAAAATTTATGATCGAACTGGCCAAGTTTTGCTTTATGATGTGCATCAGAATATCAAGAGGACAACTATCCCTTTTGAAGATATCGGGGTCTATGTCAAAAATGCGACGGTCGCGGTTGAAGACGCCGGCTTTTATCAGCATGGCGGAATCAAGATCACTTCAATACTGAGAGCTATTTTTGTAAATATTTTAAACGGCCGATTGTCCCAAGGAGGATCGACGATCACCCAGCAAATAGTAAAAAATACTTTTTTGACGAACGAGAAGACATTTTCACGAAAATTAAAAGAGTGGATCCTGTCTGTAAAGATTGACGGGGTTCTTTCCAAAGAGGAAATCTTGGGCATATATCTAAACGAGGCTCCGTATGGAGGAAATATTTATGGGATTAAAGAAGCGGCCAGATCTTTTTTCGGCAAAGATCCAATAAGCCTGACTTTGGCGGAATCAGCCTATTTAGCGGCTATTCCGAATGCACCGACTTACTACTCACCCTACGGCGCGAATAAAGATAAATTGAATGATAGAAAAAATTTCGTCCTATCGAGAATGAAGGATTTGAATTTCATTACCGAACCAGAATACAATCAGGCAAAAGATGAAATTGTTAATTTTATACCCCAAGAAGCTTTTGGCATAAAAGCGCCGCACTTTGTTTTCTTTATTAAACAATATTTGGAAGAAAAATACGGAAAGGAAGCAGTTGAAAACGGCGGACTTAAAGTCACTACTACGCTTGATTATGATTTACAAAAAAAGGCCGAAGATATTGTTTTGAAATATGCTAAACAAAATGAAGTTAAATTCAAAGGTAAGAATGCCGCATTGGTCGCGATCGATCCGAAGACCGGCCAAATCCTAACCATGGTCGGCTCCAGAGATTATTTCGATAAAGATATCGAGGGTAATTTCAATGTGGCTCTGGCCAAGAGACAGCCTGGATCGTCCTTCAAGCCCTTCGTTTATGCGACAGCCTTCAATAAGGGATTCACCCCCGACACAGTGGTTTTCGATCTGCCTACGGAGTTCCAGACGACTTGTGACCCGTATGGCAAAGCTATACCTCCATACAAACAAAGTGATTGTTATATGCCGGACAACTATGATGGAAAATTCCGCGGGCCGATGACTCTGCGAAACGCCCTGGCCCAATCTATAAACATCCCGGCGGTTAAAATGCTTTACTTGACCGGAATAGCTGATTCAATCAAAACTGCCAGAAGTATGGGTATCACGACGCTCACAAATCCAGATCAATACGGATTGACCTTAGTGCTGGGAGGCGGCGAAGTAACTTTGCTTGATATGACTTCAGCTTATGGATCATTTGCAGATAACGGCACTCGGCATCCGTATCAAAAAATATTAAAAGTGGAAGATGCGAGCGGTAATGTCTTGGAAGAATACAAAGACAGTCCGCAAACAGTTTTGCCTAAAAATACAGCTCTGATGATCTCCAGTATCCTCTCGGATATCGAGGCAAAGAAACCTTTGTACGGAGAAACTTCTCCTATTTATTTCTATGACCGCGATGTCGCATCGAAAACCGGTACTACTAACGATTATCGCGACGCTTGGATCATGGGCTACACTCCATCTCTCGTTGTCGGCGCTTGGGCGGGAAATAACGACGATACGCCGATGGAGAAAAAGGCTTCCGGCCTTATCATCGCTCCACTTTGGGCAGAATTTATGAGAACGGCTTTGAAAGACACGCCTGCTGAAAGGTTTCAAAAATATGACGCTCCGAATGATCCAGAAAAAACAAAACCTATTATCAACGGACTCTGGCAGGGAAATGACTCTTTCTTTATAGATAAAATATCAGGCAAGCTTGCAACAGCCGATACGCCGAAAGAAACCAAAGAGGAGAAAGTTGTAACTGATGTTCATTCGATTCTCTACTGGGTTTCCAAAAATGATCCGCTTGGTCCAGCTCCAGCAAATCCAAACAATGATCCGCAGTTTAATCATTGGAATATTCCGATCCAAAATTGGTGGAGTAATAATAGTTATAAATATCCGATAACGACTTGGGCTGAAAAACCGACTGCTACTGACGATGTTCACACGCCGGATAAAAAGCCTGTTGTTCAAATAACCGAACCGGATCCGAATCAAATATATAATCCGAATCAGAAAATAAAAGTCTCTGTTTCAAGCAGCGGAGTCTTTCCTCTTAAAAAAATAGATATCTTTGTGAACAGCAATTATGTCGGGACAACCAAAGCAGTGCCATTTGATTTCTATTTCACGCCAAGCGACTTAACAAACATCCAAGAGACGAATGAAATAAAAATCGTGGCCGAAGACAGCGTCTACAATACCTCTCAAGCGGTATCGGAGTTTAAAGTATCGGCTAATTAATACTTTCTGATTACTGCTTTTAGAACAGCAATGACATTCAGACTATTCTCCGGATAGATTGGTTTATATTTTTTATTGGCGGGTTCTAGCCAAACTTTTTCTTTCATTTTGCCTGCCGTGAGTGTAGTCGAACGGCGGAAATATTTCATTGTAAATTCTCCATCGACTTCGGCGATAACTATCTCCATATCCTTGGCTTGATTGGCTTTCTCTACGAGAACCATATCACCCTTTTCTATATGCGCGTCGATCATAGAGTCTCCATCGACTTCCAGCATGTATGTAAAAGCTTTGTTCTTTATTAAAAAATTATCAAGATTGATAGTATCGGTCAATTCTTCCTCTACGGAAGCCGGTAGGCCGGCAGTTACAAATCCAAGCATTGGGATTTCACCGAATGATTGAGCTGGGATCAGTCTGCCTAAATGATCTTTCTCCACGATCCCCTCATCGAGAAGCTTGTTCACGATTTTAAAAATAGCATTCTTTGATTTCAAATCAAAGAGCTTCATCATTTCAGAATATGTCGGCATTCTTTTGTTAGAAGAAAAGAAAGATTCTATTTTATTTTGATAAACATTGCGCATTTTTTAATTTAAGCGAAAATTGGAAACAATCGACTGAATAAACTTCTTTTAGAATTATAGCGAACTTTCTTTAGGAGCAATTTATGATCTCGCTGTTCTTGCAGATATGTTTCTCCTTGCATGATCTTTAGATCAATCTTCTTGTTTATTTTTTGTATCTCTCTTTCTAATAGTTTTAGATATTGTTTTTGTGACATATATTTGTTTAGTTATTGTTATTAAATGACCTATTTAAAGTATAGGTGAACGCTCGTTCACTGTCAACAAATAACCTGTGGATAACTACTAAACTCAGAGTGTTGATTGATTAATTTGACCTATCAGTGGGTTTATAGTAATGTTCGCTTAGAAATTTAACTATTGTTTAACCTTTAACTCTTTGAGAAATGAAAAATTTAATCATCATATCCGATCTAACAGAAATGCCAGAAGGATTAATTCTTATATTGTTTATAGTAATTTTTATATTTATAATATTTGGTTTAAAAAAAATATTAGACAGATTATTAAAACCAAATAAAGAAGTAATTATTGAACCGACAAAAATAGTCCAACTTCAAGAACTTCCTATTGGAACAACTTTTATCGTTCTAGATATAAAAAGAAAATTGCCAATTGTACAAAAGATTGAAGATTATCAAGAAGGAATGATTACTGATATGTTTGCTAATACATTTTATCTTGAAAATTTTGGTGAAGATAAATTAGAAAGGTTAAAGACATATGATGTTGAATCAGTAGGTAAAGGAGAAATCAGGGTTTTAAAACAAATCGCGGTATTTCTTTAAATAGTCAAAGTAAAATTTCAAAACCGTTCATTATATAAATGAACGGTTTTTATTTATCCATCTCTAAATTTTCCTTCCAATAACTTGTAGCCAATCTGTCTTGCCAGATTTAAATGTTTTTTCCCAAACCAATTCTATGTTGAGTTTTTGTAAATAACTTTTTAATTCTTCGGGGCTATAATAGCTAAAAAATCTTTCATAACTATACCCATAATCATTTTCTTGTGATGTATTCTCTTCAACGCCATCATCCTTAATTCCCTTAACTGCAATATAAAGTAATCCCCCTTTATTAAGCTTTGATTTCAATTTTTCTAGGACTTCCATAATTCTCGCTTTAGGTATATGAAGAAGGACTGCTTGTGCAAATATTCCATCAAATGTTTTTTTTATATTCATCCAATTCATACACATCAACTACATCAAAGCTTAGTTCGGGCAATTCTCTTTTAGCAATTTCAATCATTTTTTCAGAGAAATCAATACCAGAAACTTTATATCCCTTATTGCTTATATATTTTGTTTTAACCCCACCACCACAACCAACATCTAGCAGACTTGCTCCAACAGGAAGCAGTGAGAGAAAAGTATCTGTTCCCTCTTGCCACCAATCATCTTTATTATGATCTTTAACCCAATCTTCAGCTATTTTATTGTAGGTTGATTTCAAATCCATATATTAACGAATATCTATTATCTTCTGATTCTCGATTTTACTGTTTATTTTTTCTAGGATTTTCTCTTTTTTAAAGAAAATTTCGTTTTTATAAATAGGCTTGATGTTGAGATAAATAGTGCCGTTTTTTATTTTATAGTCGCTGTCTTCCAGTTTTATTTTTGTTTCTTCAAAAAAAACACCTGTGACAATTTCTTTGAGATCCGATTTGTTTTTTACGATTATTTTAAATTTATTTAAAAAATCGGCGATGTTCTTCATATTATTTATAGTGAGTGCAGTCGAACTATCTGTTCATCGGCATGATGAGATATGTCATAGTGCTATCACCGACTCCCCTGACGACGACAGGCCTGTTATTTTGATTAAAAGAAAGGATCAAGCTGTCCTGTCCGATAGATTGGAAACAATCTATAAAATATTTCTGGTTTAAATTTATCTCAAGATCCTCTCCTGAAACGGAGGCTTCTATTTTTGTTTTATTCTCTCCAACATCATTGTTTTGAGAGCTCATCTCAAAGAATTTATCTTTCGGTTTTATTTTCAAAGACACTTGATTGAATTTATCAGAAAAGATATTGGATATTTTTAAAGCATTTAAAAGATCTTGCTTTAAGACAACGACCTCAGTCGCGCTCTCTTTAGGGATTATTTGATTGTAATCAGGAAATGATCCGTCTATCAGCCTTGAAGTTAAATATATACCGTTCAAAGAAAAAGAGATCAGATTCTTATTCAAGCAAATACTTAGATCGTCTTCACTATCGTCAAAAAATCTGATTATTTCCGTGATGTTTTTAAAAGGTATTAAAACTCCGGAAAAATCTTCTGGTTTTTTGATTTTAATTTTCTTCTCAGCTAAACGGAAGGAGTCGGTCGCAACAAAAACAATATTTTCTTCATGCGGATATATATAGACACTGGATATCTCTTGTTTAATATCTGAAATAGACGCGCTGTAATAAACTGATTTTATGCCGTTAATAAATTTCTTGGCGGATACTTTAAAACAATTATCTGAGACGCTTGGGATTGTAGGGAAATCTTCTTTCGCATAAGTCTTAATCAGGATTTGATTATTTTTTGTTTTAATCAGTAAATTTTCTTTTGAAGTCTCAATGATTACATTGTTATCTAAAGTAAGGTTATTTAAAACCCCGCCTAGAATACCGCCGTTGACCACTATGCTTCCCTCTTCTTTCACGATCGCCGGTATCTCAATCTCCACGCCGAGACTTAAATTGGTCGCTCTTATTTTAATTGATTTATTTCCAGTCGTTATCAAAACAGAACTCAAAGCAGGAAGAGTTGGATTCTTGCTTGTAATCCTTTCTGCTTTTGAAACTGCATTTTTAATTTTTTCTATCTGGCATTCTATTTTCATATATTCTTATTTAAAACTTAATATTACTACTAGGACTGTTGATAAGTGGATAACTCTACTTAAGTGCTTATTTACTAATCAAATCTAATATTATTTTTTGCGTATCTTGTTAATTCTCTGCTCACTTTTTTGAAAATATTATTTTTTGAAATTTTAATCATTTTTTTATTCATACTTTTCAACATCATTTAAACAGCAATCTAATCTGCTCCAGATCTTCCACGAGCTGACTATTTGTTTTTAAATCATTTTTTATTTTAGAAAAGGAGTGAATAACCGTCGTATGATCTTTGCCGCCGAGTTTCTGCCCGATTAACGGGTATGAAACACTGAAATCTTCTCTTAGAATATACATAATCATCTGACGGGCACAGACAATCTCTTTCCTCCTTGTTTTTTCATAGACTGAAGCTTCATCAATATTGTAGTAATCGCTTATTATTTTAACTACATCCTTAATCGAGATATTTTTCTTCGGCTTAATATTGTTTTTGATTAGGTTCTTGACCTCATTTATATTCAAATCACGGCATTTTAACCCGGCTTGGCAGATAATAGTATTCAAACTGCCTTCCAATTCCCTGATATTTCCGGAGATAGATGAAGCAATATACTCTAAGACTTCCTGTGGCATATCAAAACCAGCATCTTTTGTCTTTGCTCTGATTATCGCTAAGCGAGATTCATACTCCGGCTCTAAAACATCGACGATCATACCGGCTGAGAAGCGCGATTTCAATCGATCTTCCAGTCCTGGTATAAAATTTGGGTGCTTGTCGGAAGAAAAGATTATTTGTTTGTTGTTTTCGCAGTAAACATTAAACATATGGAAGAGTTCTTCTTGGGTTTTTTCCATTTTCCCGACAAATTGGATGTCGTCTATGATCATAACATCGTATTTCCTGTATTTTTCCTTGAAAAAATTTATTTTATTTACCTGAAGGGAGTTAATATAGTCAGTCGCGAACTTTTCAAGGGTAATATAATGAACTTTCTTGTCTGCAAACTTTTGTTTGATGGTATTGCCGATAGCTTGGATCAAATGCGTCTTGCCTAGGCCTGTTCCCCCATAGATGAAGAACGGGTTATATACATGTCCTGGGCGATTTATGATAGCTTGGGCAGCAGCATGGGCAAGCTCGTTGAATGAGCCGATAATAAAATTATCAAAAACATAACGAGGATTTAAATTGTCCTCTTTATTTACATACAGATCCTTGAGTGGAAGCTCTTTATTTAGAGTTTGGATTCTTTCAGGAGTAGTTTTTGCCGGTTCAGCTTTTGTTATGACATATTCGACATTTCTGACTTCTTCATAGAAATTGCGGAAAGTTTTCAGAATTAATTTGTGATATTTGTTTGTCAGCCAGTCTTTAACGAATTCATTCGGGATGCTTAGATAGACTACACCCTCTTCTTCCTTGATAACATGAGTATTTTTGAACCAAGTGCTGAAATTTGCTTTTGAAACATTGGACCCGATCTCTAAAAGACAGCTATCCCAAAGTTGTTTGTAATCTGACATGTTTTTATTATAGTAACTTCCTGTTAATATAAGAAATAAGAAATCTTAATTAACCTGTTGATAATATGTGGATAATAGTATATACTATTCCAACATATGTCACAAACATACCAGCCAAAAAAGAAAAAGAGAAAAAAGACCCACGGTTTTTTGGTCAGATCTGCCACTAAAACAGGGAAACGCGTCCTAAAAAGAAGGATGCGCAAAGGCCGAAAGAAACTAACTGTCTAAAGAAATGCTGCCTCGAAAGAACAGGATACCCAAATCGTTATTTGAGAGTGTCTTTAAAAGGACCAAGGCGATCCAAGGCCGGTATTTTAAATTGAGGTTTTTAATCGTCAAAGACCTGCCTACCGGACAGGCAGGCAATAAACAAAGCCAATTCTCCTTTATTACCTCAAAAACTGTTTCAAAGAAAGCCGTTCAGCGGAATCTATTAAGAAGACGCGGTTACTCGATAATTCAAAAGAATCTAAAGAACATCAAAACTCCGCTTTTGGCGTTTTTTTTGTTTAATAAGGAGGCTGTTGGCGCCACTTATAAAGAACTGGAGGCAGATATTATTTCTCTTTTGAATAAAGCTTAACTTTGATTTTTGGGTGTTTTAGGATACAATTACGGAATGCATTTTCTTTGGGAAAATTTACTCCACACCCCCCTATATAACGCCTTGGTTTTATTGGTAAAAATCGTGCCCTGGCATGATGTCGGTATTGCTGTTGTCATACTCACAATTTTAGTAAAGCTGGTCCTTATGCCTCTTTCCAAGAAATCGATCATCAGCCAACTTAGAATAAAGAAACTCGAACCGGCACTAAAAAAAATAAAAGAGGAATATCAAAATAAAGAGGAACAGGCAAAAAGGACTATGGCCTTGTATAAGGAAAACAAAATCAATCCGTTTTCCGGCTTTTTGTTGATTTTAATACAATTGCCGATCATTTTTGCTCTCTACTTTGTTTTCTTGAAAGGCTTGAATTTTGAGCAGAGTAATATCCTTTATCCGTTCAATTCTCTTCCAGCTCATGTAAATTTGAAATTCTTAGGATTGATCGACATGCACAGTAAGAGCCTTTTCCTCGCTATTTTGGCCGGTTTGTCGCAATTTATTCAGACCCGAATGTCTTCTCAGGCCTTCAAGCCTGATTTGAATGACAAGTCATTTAAAGGCGAGCTTATGAAAAGTATGAATCTTCAAATGAAATATGTTTTGCCTATCTTTATCGCTTTCATCGCTTACCAAATACAGGCCGCAGTCGCGCTGTATTGGGTTACAAGCAATGTTTTCACCATCGGCCAGGAAATGTTCGTCATAAGGAAAATAAGGCAAAAAGAAGAGTAATATGTTCAGCGATAAAATAAAAAACTCAATCACCGAGATGCTTAGCTTAACACCTCTTATAGTTGAGGATGTTTCTGTTGATTGCAATGATGACGGGACTTATTGGTGCAGAATAAAGACAAATGAACCGAGATTTTTTATAGGCAAGGACGGAGAAAACTTACAGGCCTTTAATTATTTAGCTAGAAAAGTTATTGAAAGATCTTTATTCAGCAAAGAAACATTAGAGAGACCAGAGTTTAGATTGATTGTCGATGTGAACGACTATCAGAAGAATAAAATCGACAACCTTAAAACAATAGCGCACATGATAGCCGAAAGAGCGCGCTTTTTCAAAAGTAATATGGAAATGGATCCGATGTCTGCGGGAGACCGCCGAGTAATACATGAGTTTCTAGCCGACAAGCCGAACATCAAGACTGAATCCGCCGGTCTCGAACCTAAAAGAAGAGTGGTTGTCAGATATGTAGAAGAAATTGCTATTTAAGCCCCAACCCCCAAAGCGTAGAGTCTTTTTTGTTGAAGAAGAATAGATAATTTTCTTTCTGGTCTAAAAAGAGCCTAGTGCCATCCATAACCACTTTTGCAGCTTGGATCGGATCAGCTAACATCTGGGCGGCATTTGTTTTTGTATTTATTTTCCAAATAACATCATTAAATGAAACAGATCCCTGATACCAATCATCCGGGTATTTACCCGTAGAAGGGTTTGATGGAATCGCACAATAGACATTTTCACTTCCGCTCCCCCAGGCGCATTTTTCCGGCAATCCCCGCAAACCTAGATCAGTCGAAGTTTTTTTATCCATATCAAAAATTTTAAGACCCAAATCAGATCCGCTGTATAAAATAGATTTTCCACCGGGACTTGCGAGAGTAGTCAGGCCTAAAATATTGCTTAGAACTTTGTTAAAAGATTTACTCTGCGGATCAAGAGCATAAAGAAAACCGGCGTATTTGTAGGATGCTTTGGTGGTCAGGGTTATCAACCTGGAATTTGCCCAAGCAGAAATCCATTCAGTAAATGGAGAATCAAATATTTGAACCTTTTTTTGATCAGCGGCAAATGTATTAATACCCGTAACTCCATCACCGAATTCAAATAAATAAAAGAAATTTTTAAGATCCGATGAAACTGACAAATCAATAATATTTTGTGGCAAGAATGAACCTTTAAGTTCGATTGATGCGTCGCCGCCTAGAACCACCTTTTTAATTTGACCCAAAAAGCTCTCAATCGTTCGTCCATCATCCCTCAAATATCTAAGGACAACTGCATTGCCGTTATCTACAAAGAAAGCGTCGTGGATATTTGGAATCGTTGTGTCTGAAATTCTTTTTTCATCTATTTTATCGACAAAAGTTTCATAAATATTGCCGGTTGATGATTCGACATATCTTAAGGCCGGAACCGTTTCAGTATTTTTTACAACAATAGTAGGGATACTTGTTGTGCTAGTAGCATTGATGTCGGGGATAACTGGCGCTGGGGTTAAGCTTTCAATCGGCCTTTCTTTTTGGATAGCAATCGCGCCGGCGGTTGGCACTTTCGTAATTTGAAAAAGTTTAACTGGAGCAATTTGCTTTTGTTCTTCTGTTGGAATAAGCTCCCCTTCTGTTGTTGGTGCCTCTGTTTGGACGGCGGCGCTAGGGGTCGTCTTTTTACCGAAAAGGGTAAGTCCTTGCGGCGTAGTCCCGCCTCCCGCCGGATTTGTTTTGAGGTTTAGGAAAAAATATACACCGAAGATAATCAAAATTACCAGAGCGGCGACCGATATTAAAATAATAATTTTTTTCTGCATGATTTTTCTATTTTTTAATTGGCGTCACAATCCTTAGAATTCATATGGACATGAGTGGCGGCGGAACAATCGACAGTTACTCCACTATTATTCTCACAACGGGCACTTTTAGCACCGCAAGTCAGAGCTGTGTCCTTTAACTTTTGCATATTCGCATTATGCATATCAGCCGCCATTGCTCCATCAGTGCCATTATGGCCGCCATAATGGCATGAATTTTGAGTATGTGAGCATACATTGGAGCATCTATCAGATGATGTATCATCACCGCGAGTATAATTACATACATCGTGGCTATTATCAGAAGTAAAAATAGTAGATTGATTTTCTGGAACTGTTAATGTAACGCAGGCTATTAATTTACCCAACTCAACACTATTTTTCTTGGGGTATGGAACATGGTTTTGGGCAGCCAAAGCAGATAGATCAGAGCAGAGTGGGTTTGTTATTGCCCCGCCACTGCTTCCAGCGCTAGTACTATCATGTTCACTGCCTGATTCTTCGGTTGTTATACTCACACTCCCCAATCCAAATCGGAGGCTCAGGATGTCGGGGTTGATGGTGTATAAAATAAGCCAGGCGCCTAGGGCTAAAAGCAGGCCGACGATCGCTTGAGTAACCCTTTCTCGCCCCTCTTCTTTGCCGGAGAAGGCGTCGGTCGACATATATTCAATCCCGCCGACAACGATCATGATGACCGCCAACAGGCCGGCAATGCCGATCAGAAGAGCGAAGATAATGCTTAAATAGTTCTGCAGAGCCCCAGGCTGATTGGTTTGAATCGTGCAGACTTGCTTGCCGTTAATATCTTTGCAATTTCCAACGCCCGGCAAGGGCGCTAGAAGTGTGTAAAAACCAGTGTCTTGTGTTGCCGGATTTGTTCCTGGAATGATTGTCACTAGGGCGTCTATGTCCGCTTGTGACAAAGGACCATGCCAAGGGTCATTGCTGCAGTTAGTATAACTCTCACAATTATATTTTAAGACACCATTAAGTACGCCTTTTGATGAGTAATCTTCGACTACACCATCGGGTGTTTTATATACTTCGATATGATATTCGCAGTCAGCCAGGCCTAAATGACTTGCACACATGGAAAGCCCTGGTGTAAAAATTAATTCCACGAGATTATTGCTCGGTATCAATACTTTTATATTTTTATATTCATTTATAGGGACAAAGTTTTGAATAATACTCACTTCAATTTTTTTACCCTGACAATTTTCAGTCTGGATTCTGAAATGGACTAAATAGTCTTTAGGTGAGGTTAAAGATGCTTTATACCAGCCAGCTGTTTGTAATCCGCTTGGAACAATATCAGCCATTTTAACTTTACAGTCACCTTCGGCTGAAACAACTTTTGTTTTTGTAGAAATAAAGCCGCTGAAAATTAAAATCAGAAGAAATATTTTGTATAAATTTTTATTTTTTTTAAAAAAGTGGGTCATTTCATTTAAGGATTAAAGCTTATCAAAGTCGAGCCTGTAGCTGATTGGAAAAGTTTAGTTTTATTTTCTACTGAGACATCCATCTTCAGGTCGCCAGAGTCTCCGTTGGTAATCACATTAAAAACATTCTTCGATCCAGATGGTTCAGCCTGGCTATCATTGGCAGTCCAATTATAGGTTAAATCCGGTGAAGTTTCATTTGAAGCGGAGAAAAAGTAAGGAACAGCAAACAATGACAGCCGGCTTTTTGGCGATAAAAAATTGCCATCCAAAGCCTTTTCGTATTTTACTAATTTATCATTAATTATCTCATATAAAATAATTTTTGGCTGGCCGGGAATTATTGATACGCTACCTTTGGCGTTATAAAGCCCGTCGATTGATGAGAGAGTAACACTAATATTGTCTACGGTATCTAAATAATTATTTTTGAAACTAAATGAACTTTTACCCCAACCAGAAGCGCTTTCGACTGGGTTGTAACCATTTTTCCAATGATATGAAAAATCTGAGCTTTTTAATCCCCCACTTGAAGATTTGATATCCGGTATAGCGATAATTTTTATTTTATTTTCACTTGAGGGTAAAGCCTTGCCCCGATAAAATCGCGGGACATAAGAGTCGGTCGCTTGCCAGAGGAGGTCGACTCCGCCCGGCTGGATGATTATTTTTTTACTGATTACATTTCCTCCCAGGATGCTTATATTTACATCGATGGTTGAAAGCTTTCCTGCTTCTCCTGTTGTAAATATAAAAACTTTTTTACCAGTCCCTTCGATTGTAAGTTTGCCGTCCAAACTCCAAGATATGAGAGCCTTATTGAGGTCGGTTGCCAAACTTGAAAGAGTCACGGTTGTTTCCTGAAGCGGACCCGGAGTTTCAGGCGTAATCATCGCCGAGATATCTGACTCCTGGACATTTGCTCGGGCAGGAGTAAAAGAAACAAATAAAAACATCATAACCAAGAAAAATATTTTTATTTTATTCAAATTAGGCATCTAATTTAAAACCCGGCAATTTTTCTTCTAGCGCTTTTATTTTATCATCTACTTGTCCTACGGATTTGATATCTTCATCGATTTCTTTATCAACTTCTTTTAACTCATTCATTTTTTTAATGTTGCCCTCAAGGCGAGTTTTGATATTCTTCAGTTCACCCAATTGCTTTTCAATTTCTTCTTTTACTTTCTGGCTCGCATTTTGAACCCCTTTTTTAAAGATTCCAAGTTTGGATATTTTACTTGGCAATTCCTCAGCATTTTCTTTTTGATAGCCCTGTTCAAACTGTTTTATTTCATCGTCCAAGTTTACTGGATTTATTGGGGGGGTTGAAGTGGACGGAGGCGTAGTATTATTTTGTATATCATCAGTCATAGCCTGATTGTATCAAAATGCCGAGAAAAGGTCGAACCTATTCAATAGCTTTGTTAACTTCCTCTTCTAGTGTGGTGATTTCTTGCTCAAAGGCAGCAAGCTCGTCGAGACCCAAGGAACCCTCAAGGATTTTTTGCTTTTTTTCTTCTTTTTGGGCGATTATTTCTGGCGCTTCCGGCTTAATAATTTCTGACTCCTTCAATTCCTTTTCTGCTTCTGCGGCTTCGACCAATTTTTGCTTGGTTGTTTCTTCAGCTTTGGCTTCTGGAGCAGCTTCTTGTATTTTAGCTTTTTGAATTGCCAATATTTGGGCTGGATCAGAAGTGATAATCTGATCTTCAGTATAGGAAGCGATGACCTTTATAGCGACATGCTTTAATCCAGCAAAGAAAATCCCCTCCCCGACGCTTGATTCAAGCAGAAGATATTTTTCCTCATCAGTTAAATTGAATGTTTTTTGCAGGACATCTACAGTCGTAGGTGATTGTTTTAACAGTATTTGGATTGAGGAGTTGGTAACGATCGCCACGCCGTAAGTCGAACTCATGAAGTCTTCGACGTTCTGGGTGATAGTACAAAGTCCGAGATAATATTTTCGGCCGCGCTTGGCGATAGAGTAAAGGAAAGAAGCGGTGTCTTCGGATTTCATCATCCACCAAGCCTCATCAACGACCAAAAGTCTTTTTTTGATATTTTTGCGGATAGCGCTCCAGATAAAGTGGGTGACGATATACATCGCAACTGGTTTTAGTTCGTCCTCCATGTCTCGCACTGAAAAGACAATGAATTTTTTATTGATATCGACATTTGACGGTTGGTTGATGAAAGTCGACCAAGTGCCGCGAGTGTACTTTGAAAGTCTTGTCACGAGAGACTCACTCCCCTCCATACCCGAGAGGACCAGTTCGAAGTCGGATAGAAGTGGCGGTTCAATATCAGTAAAATCAGAAGTTGGAGTTATGTCTTTCAAAGCATAAGTCTCGGAAATCGCCCGGTCAACAAGCGCATCTTCTTCAGGAGTCAGCCCACCCAACATCAACCGAAACAAACCGACCAAGTTTATAATATTTGAGCGTAAGACATCCGCCGGCGTTTCATCCTCTCTTGGTATCGGCAGGTCGAAAGGATTGATATGATTCTGAGATGAAAGAGATATATTGAAATATCTTCCGCCGACTGACTCAGCCAGATACTCATACTCTCTTTCCGGGTCGATAACAATAACATCGGTGTCGAACATCAAGGTCCTCAAGATTTCCAATTTGGTGGCGTAAGATTTACCCGATCCGGATTTTGCAAAGATGACTGAATTGTAATTTTCCAAGGAAAAGCGGTCGAAAATAACTAGACTAGAATTGTGCCGATTGACGCCGTAGAGGATTCCCTTATTGGATGTCAGGTCGAAAGAGACGAAAGGAAAAAGGCTGGAAAGCGGTTCGGAATTGAGCTTTTGATGAACCATCAGAAGGTCGTCGCCTATCGGGATCGAGCTTTTAAAGCCGTCTTCTTGCTGGAAAAGAGCCGGCTTGATGTAAACCAATTTCGACTCGAGAATCGATCTTATCTCGTTTTCTATTTTATAAAGCTCATTTTCATTATCGGCGTAGACTGTTATATAAATGCCGACATCAAAAAGTTTCTCTTGAGCTTGCTGCAAGTCATCGCGCAAACCTTCGAGGTCGCGGTAAGCGGTATCGAGTATCGGATCACGGACGAGACCGCGCGCTTCGCGCGCATTGATCTGGCTTTGAACTTCAGCGACTTTTTTCTGAAAAGCTTTTAGCACTTTTTCGGTCTCGACGGGGTGGATAAAAATCGCGACGTCAAAAATCTTGTCCATATTGATTATAGGCGAGAACCAGTTGTCATTCAGAAAGCGCGGATAAGAAATTATGAAAAAACTTCGGACAATTTTGTCGCCGAGATTGAGAGATTTCGATTCTATTTTGAGCGCTGACGGAGCGATGATATCTTGAAGTTCAAGGGTTGCCGCTTGATAAATCTCGGCCGGCAAAATAGGCGAAACAGTTGTAGCCGTTCCAGCACCCTTACTTTTCTTGCCAAAAATTTTGTCTAAAATTGCCATAAAATTTAAACCTCAACCGAGGCGGCTGTTTCTCCGGGATTAAAGGTCTTATAAAAAAGTTCGATTACTTCTTCGGTGCCAAGCTTGGCTGTTTTGACGCCCAGTCGTCCGAGTCCTTGCTCGACGATACCCAGGCGCTGTTCCAACTGACTTCTCTTTTCTTCAAAGTTGGCGCTCTCCGCCTCTTTTTTTTCCTTGGATGTTTTTCGGCCAAAGATGCCGGATAAAGTTTCACCGACGCCCTTTGATTTGCCGCCTCCCCCGCCTGTGTACGGAATAACGACAAAAAAGTTTTTATTCATGATGTTTACAGATTCCGTAAAATTCCTTATGAAACTTATATACTCTCTAGTTTGAACCTTTAGCAAAGGCTCCTCGATTTCTTTCAAGCGATTTTCCAAGAGGGTTAAATATGGCCTGATATCAAGCCGGCGGGATTGGATGCATATTTGGACAGAAAAATCCAAAGAATTTAAAAAAGATTGAAACTGGGAAATAACAGCCCTCTGTTCGTCATATGATTTCAGGGAAAGGTTTATAGAAGAAGCGAGCAGGACGGCTCTTATGCCTCCGTCTTTTAGGATGATGATGCCATCTCGGACTTCTTTGATCGGAACAAATTGTTGGGCCGGTGTTGCGTTGAGTGCCATACGATAATTATATATTAAAAAGTCATTAATTTCATTATTTTTTCTTCATGTCGAGGACATCCAAGCTCCAAGAGAGGTCTTTGAGCTTGCCTTCGGTCAACTGATGCACATATTTGGGCGCCTCCACCACTTCTTTTTTGGGTTCGGCTTTTTTAAATTCTTTTTTCCAGACATAAAGCTTTGTTTGGAAAACATAATTTAAAAAAGCTTGGAGGATATAAATAAAAGGCTTGCCGTTGATTTTAGCGAAAGTTAAAGCGGCCGCTAAGCCGACGATCGGGAGTATGAGGATTATCGCAATATATATCGGCAAAGTTTTGTATAAAACATAAGACAAACCGGCGCCGCCCGCCATGTAGACGAATTGCTTGAAAGTAAAAGGACCGAAAATCTTGTCCTCGATGTCTATAAATTGTGGTACTTTGAATCGCATTTTTATTTTGGAATCTCGCGATATGGATCTACTTTGGCTGGTGGCGGGGTCAAATCAGTATGCTCGATTGTTTTTTTATTTTCTGCCAAATCAGCCGCTTCTTTGACCAATGAATAATCTGTTTCTTGTTTTGGCATACGGACAGCTTCGAGTGTTTTAATTTGAGCAATACTAGAAGCTGGAGTTGGGCCTCCGCCTAGACTCGGCGAGGCTGGCGGATTTTCAATCGCCGCAATTAGAGCTTCTCGTGTTGTACTTGGGGCAGGAGCGGCAGGAACATTCACATCTGGCGCGACATCTTCGTCGGTTAAAACCTGGTCATATATATCAACCAAGGATTGCCTGACGGGTTTGAAGATCATTTCATTGGCATCTTTGACAATTTCCGCGATTTTTTCATCTGGCAGTTTTAAACTTTCTTTTAGTTCACTTTCGAAACTATCCGGCGGAACGATGCCGATCAGCACCAAAAGTATTTCAGTTTGAAGAGTCCCTAGCTGGTCGATATGAAGCTGGTGCTTAGCACCTAATTCATTTGACTTGGTCGCCCAGTCGAATTCGGCTAAAACAGTTTTGATCTCCGGCGGCAAAGTCGCCATCTGGTCCTCTATTATTTTTTGTGTTTCTTCATCCATGATTTTATATTTATTTAATAATTATTTTTTCGGTTCTTTTGGTTTTGCGGCTTCTTCGTCTTTAATCATTTTTTTAACCATCTCACTTAATTTATCACTATCTGACTTTGAGGGTGTTTTCGCTCTTATCTGTCTAGAGGCGCTTTGTTTTGTGTTTGAATAACCGAAGAATGTTCCTTTTTCAGTAATATCGGCAAAATGTTCTCTTCTGGAGTTGTTGATATTCTCTCTTACTTTTTTTACTTTTTTAATCTTCTCTTCAGCTTCCTCCATAAATTTTTTGGATTCCTTAGAATTCTTTTGAGAAGTTTCAATCTCTTCATTTAAACCATTAGCCGCTTCATAAGCAGCCGCAGCCGCAAATTTGTTGCCTTTCATTTCCATTTCTCTAGCTTTTCGTACTAGATTTTCTTGTTTAGTTAAGGACTTATTAGTTTCAGCTGAGTATTTATCAAAGTTTCCCTTATGCATATCTACTTCCGGCTGCCATTTATCAGTAGCTTCCTTTTCTGCCCTTATTAATTTTTCATACTCAGGACCCGAAGTTTCGAGTTTTTCAGCATAAGCCAGTTTTTTCTTGATGATATCTGCTTGTTCTTTATCAAAACCGCCCTTGCCTCCGGCCTTGCCGAAATCAATGCCGATGTGCTTGCCTAAAGCCTTTCCAATTTTTGTATTGCCAAGTTCACGAGGATCAAAGCTTACACTACCAAGGTAACTAGCTAAATCAAAAGCCTTTTTACCAGCCATATTTTTAACGTCCTCCATTGATTTCATGCCAAAGATGCTTTCTGGCGCCTTGGCGGCTCTGTCTTTCAGGCTCATGCCTCGGCCAGGCGGAGGCGGAGTAGGCGGAATTCCTGTTATAATTTTTTCAGCTCTTGTGAAGCCGGTAAATGCGCCGGAACTTGCCAATGTGGGGCCAGTAGTTTCTTTCTTTTCTTCTTTCGGAGCTTCTGGAGGTTTAACCGGTTCGGTTGTTGCAGGTTTAGCAACTGCCGCAGCCGGGACTGTAACAAGACCTGCATTTACTGTTCCACCAGTTCTTGCTTCATCCAATTTAATTGCTTCCTTAACTGTGTCGATTCTTTTCTGGGTTATTTTAGCACCTTCTGTAT
>JAHFNP010000002.1:0-10659 GCA_023267245.1 Candidatus Nomurabacteria bacterium | reverse complement strand
CGTTTGCTATTTTTGCTCGCTGAGTATTTTCAAGAGAGGTTAACATGTTTTTTTGTATGGCGATATCATTCTTTGAAGATTTAATATCCTCAGCTTTTTTTTCTGTTTCTTTAGCTTTTTCTGCTTCTGTTTTTTCTGTTGCCGCTCTTTGTTCAGCTGTAGGTAAGAGTCCAGCTGGGCTTACGGGAGCAGTCCCAATCTGCGGACGAGCAAAAGTTTCCTCTGCGGCTGGGCCTAAGAGAGCTCGGACGGGTGGTGTCGGAGGAGTAGGAGGAACGGTAGTTGGCCCACCAAATCGGGTCGGGCCAGTGTAAGCAGTCGGCGGTCTGACAAAAGTCGGACCTGGACCGGCGCCAGTTGGACCAGGTCCGACCCCGCCGCCACTACTTGCAAGGTATGATCCCGCGCGGCCGATCGTGGCTCTGCCCAACATACCTACTCCACCCAAAGCTGCACCACCAACTATTCCGGCAGCACCAGCCGCAAATTTATTTAGTTGCGCACCGAGTGTGCCGGAGAATTTTACGGCTACCTCCTTGGCTTTGATCAAAAGACCCATAATAAGAATGAATGGCAATAGAACAATCATATATTCGGCAAAGAGGACTCGACCACTGGTTGTTAATCCATTGCTAGCAGAACTGGCAATGTATCCCTTGATAAGATCAGTGTCGAGGAACATCAATATAAGCCAAAGGAAAAAAAGAAATATTGGCGCCAGAAAGGTCAGTCTTATGAGGTTCTCAAACCATTTACTCCAGCCGAGTTCTTCCAAATAGCTGGCAGCGCCGCCCATTGCGAGCGAAGCAAATGCCAGAGGTGAAAAAATCATCGCCAGCATCAGGCCGAGAGTCCTCGCCACAAAAAGAAAGGCTACGGAGATGAAGACAAAAATCATAATCACATTCACTATGGTTGAAAGTATTGTTATTATCAAAAATGGTGTCCGGAGTGCTGGATTAACTCTAAATGCTTCTGCTGTTTGTTTGTTTTTACCTGCTATTTTTTGAGGATCAAATTTTGAAACTAGAGCGGCTGAAATAGTTTTCTCCTTATTTTCATCGCCGGGCTTGGGCGCCTGGCCGTTGACTTGATCGGCGCTGACGCTGTGATAGAAAATACCGCCCAAAATATTGCCGGCGTCGACAAGAACCCTCGTGAAGAAAAGGCTAAAGTTTATAAACAGAGCGGCCATAATAATCCACATGATAATCTTTTTATCAAGGCCTCCGCCGAGGCTTAAAATAGTTTTAATCGCGACAAAAAGCAGGGCAAAAATAAAAATAATATTAGAAACATCGCGGACTACGCCCCAGCCACTCGCAACAAAACCTGATTGATAAGAACTGCTGCTGATCGTGTAGAAAAGAAAAAAGTCTAAAATATTTCCCGCTAATCCCGCTAGCCAGCTACTGGGGACCCAGAAGACGTAATAAAATCCCTGAATAATACAGCCGTAAAATGTGCCTTTTGTTCCAGGTATCATGCCGCAGGCAGGCAGGATGTCTTCATTTGTACCAGGAGTTGTAGTTACATTTCCTCCAGTACCAAGATTGGATGTATTTGGTCCAATATCTGCGGTACTGCCTGCTGGTGCAGTTTGAAAAACAACAGAAGTTTTGGCAATAGGATAATAATCTTTACTGGTTGATCCTAATAAATTTTCTCCGCCCCCGTTTCCTGCGATGGATGAACGATAATATAATTTCGCCGTATAATTTTTCCCGGCAGTTAGGCCAGGAATTGCTTCATCATCAAAATCTGTTGCTGCTGGCAGGCTATGAAATGGTTGATCATCGAAGGTATCGGTATATGACCCAGACGATCTGAGGATGCTGTCCGGCGAGTTTGCTATTGTCGGAAACAAATCAATTGATGTTACAAAATTATTTTGATCATCAAAGACAGCTAGAATAATAGGATTTTTTTTGGATAAATAAGCACCTACAAGCCATGCAGCGGGAACAAAATAATTTGTTCTATCATAAGACAACATAATACAGTCATCGTCTGTTTGAAAACCAGTATCAATTTTTATGTGAAAATATCCTGCAGTCGTATTAGAATGATTCCAGTCAAGCGTACTAGCCTTAAAATTATCATCGAATGGCGGAATTGCTTGGCAATGGTAAATATACGCCTGAGCTTCATTTTTTTGAAAATTCAGAGATACCGGCGACAAAAAAGCCGATAGCATAATCACCAACATTAAAATGTAAGGCAGAAACTTCCTCATCTTATTCATTGCATTAAGTATAACAAGTAAACCGGAAAAACTTAAGTCCTATCTATGCTGAAAGTAGTATTCGTAATAATGCGGTGGTGTTATAAGGAATGGTTTTATTCTTTGAGTTGCGATCAGGTTGCCGAACAGGTATTCATTGACGATTGTACTGCCGTCTCTCTGGGGCCTGAGTTCATAAGCGGCGATGTTCGGATAAGAAACACGGACTTCTTTACCCATATTGTTTACATATCCGAAGAGTTGGGCGAAACTATGCGCCAGGTCCCAAGAGAATACCTTCAAATTCATAGTATTTTGATAGCCGTATATTTTTGCCAAGGCGGGCAGACCTTCGATCTGCCTCTGGAAGACATGCTCAACTCCTTCCCCGTTTCTAACCACATCGTCGATCAAGATCGACGCCGGGCCGGTCGGAGTTGTGATTTTGATCAGCGTGCCGGGAGGCAGAGTCGTCGGATTAAGCGGCCATGTCGGAGTAAATACGTTCGGCGTAAATATATAAGGAGTGTATATATCGGGCGTATATTCATTTGGCGTCGGTGTGTAGCCGTTTGGATAGTATCCATCCGGTGTGTATGTATCAGGAGTGTAAGTATTTGGATTGTATTCATTTGGAATATATCCCGTGCCGTTATCTACTGGAAAATAATTTACTGTATCATCACCTTTTGTATAAAAAGACAGACTTTGTCCGTAAACCTTTGCCTCACTTGGATTTTTTGCGACTGCTTTAAATGAGTAATTCGTATTCGGGGTTAGGCCGGTTAGAGTTGCGTTGAATTCGCCGGGACCGGACGGAGTTTGGTGGGCGGTTTGGCTCGGCGTTCCGGTTGTATTGCCGAAGACGCTGTATTCAAACCAAGTTGTCGCCGTCGCTTGCGTGGTGTATTTGCCGTTTAGCACGGCTGAAGTTTTTGTGATATCACTTGCGGGCAAGGTCGTTGCTTGTGTTGGACCCTTTGTTGTAAAGGATTGGACAGGACTCGGCGATGAACTCGGACTCGGAAATATGCCGCTTTTGTCTGAAGCATAAGCGCAGTAATAATAAGTGGTGCCAGGTTCAAGACCCTTTAGATCTTTAGAAAAATTAACTAAAGATGATCCGCTGCCCAGATTGATATCGCTCGTGCCGACCATATCGGAACTATAAGTGTCGTTGCAGAAAACAGGTTTGATTGATGCAGTTGAATATCGGAAGTAGCCCTTGGTATTGCCTGGGCATGGAAGCGTCCCGCACGGGATCGCTCGTCCGCGCAGCGTTGCTTTGGTTTCGGTGACTTCTGATTGAATAATCGGAAAGGTGGAAACAGCGCTCGGCATTGCCTTTGAGACAAACGGCGCTGTTATGAATATAATCGCGATTAATATTTTTGTAATTTTTTTCATTTTAATAAATTCTTAAAACGTTATTTTCAAATGTATACGCATCCATATGAGCGCCGGAAGCACACGTTATTCCTAAGTCTGTGCATTTGAAACTATCTACCGTGGAAGGAGCAGTATTGTCTTCTCTAACCTGAAAAATATCATTAAGGAATGAAGATCGTCCGGTATTCCAGAATGCTTGTTTATTTGCATAAGGAATGTTTGTCGTAGGATCGACAGTGGAAAATTGTATGCCCGGTATTGGAGTTGTAGGACTATTGGGAAGAAGAGCATCTATAGGATAGGCATTGTAATCATACAATATCGGGAATGGATATGAGGGTCTTCTAAAATTAGATATGGCGTAACCGGACACACCAAGATCGGCATAGCTCCCGCCAAAGCGCCAGGTATCGTATAGTTCTTTTTCACAACCAGTCGGTCCCTTGATAAGATCATTCCAGACATAGTTTCTCTCTTCTTGTGCTTGCTCATACAAACTATTTTTATTGGCGATATCATCCCCGCCGACTAAATGCAATGATATCCTGGCAAATTGTTTTACGGCAAAACCATTTGGAGAAAAATCAGTATAAGTGCCATTCTCGATTCCGTCTTTTAATGTTTGGAGTTTCGTAATGTTTTCTTTTTGAAGAAGAATTTCAGATTTATTGTTTTCAATGATTTGTTTATAACCCGCAACTTGGTTGAATTTTTCAATTGACTCCCTCCAAGTAAATGGCATTCTGTTGCCATCTGTATAATATTTATCTATTGTTGCTTTATAGGCATCAAAAGTTTTATTCAAAAAGGTAATTGCATGTCCTTTGTTTACAATATTACTATGATAACCAAAACCAAGATTCATACCAACTAACCTGCTTAAAACTTGATCCACAACATTTGAAATGTCTTGGGCTACGGTTGATGAAGGAGCATCTGAACTAGTCCTCCAGGCTTCAAAGTCTGTTATTTCAGCCAATGCTGGCTCTTTTGTAATTTCAAGACTATCCCTCGAGTCATTTTCCCAGCCTGGGTGCGGACCAGGCATGCAATAATCAAGCTGATAAATAGTTCTATTTAACGCGTCCAATTCCCTATCATAATCTCCCAATTTAGAAATATATGTCCTTTGTTCATCTATCAAGGCTTGAGTCAGGTCAGTTTGTAAATTGAAGTCCGGGTTTTGCGATATCCATGATGTGGTTGTTGTGAACTGGGTTCCGCTTGATGGATTTGAAGGATAATTGGCATTATTTATATCTATATTTGGATTTTGTCCGGCAAGGCCGGTTAAACCTTTTTGAGATAGATCTGAGGTAAATTTGCCTAAAATAGCATTGACCACTGATCCAAGGACTGCATTGATATCGTTAGACATCTCGACCTGCCTGGTCGAGGAATTGGTCGCATTGATAAGCTGTTCAGATATAAGCTTGCCGGGAGTGACGGATTCCCATTGTTTGCAGAGAGTACCCCCGTTTCCGTTGAGAGCGTCATTATTTTGAGCTCGGGTGACGCCGACCGGATCGGCACAGCGCTCGTCTCCGAGGAATCCGTTGCCTTGATCAATTTGGCCTTTAACTTTCTCATCGACTGGCACATCCGTCCCAGTTAATTTTTTACTGAGATCATCCGCCGCGGCGATTCGGAATCCGACCGGATTATTGGCCGGTATTTGAGTCATCCCGAGCCAGGCGCTCCAGCCGCCTTTGTTGAAGTCTGATAGAAAAGGATTTGGCGAGTGTGAAACCCAATCCGGATTCATTTGTGAAGTGATGTCGTCGAGGGAATATTTGTTTGTCTGTTCGAAAGTTTTGGTTTGGTCGCTTGCAACTCCGGCTATAAAGTCCTTGCCATAAGGATATTTTATCGGATCCTGAATACCCAAACCGAATGCGTTGATTTTTTCTTTGGCAAGATTTTTAAAGAAAGAGTCTTGGTTCTGCACAAAGTTCGGACTGCCCTCATAGCGGCTGCCGGCATAGCCGCTATTTACCCAGTTTATAATGCTTGTAGTGTTCTGGTGCAAAAATTCTCGGGCGATATTGATCGCAATGCCGTTGAAGCACGACTTTCTGAGATCGTCGGCTCGCTGGTGGTCATTTGTTTCTTTTGTGACATCTTGTATCTTAGCAGTACGATCATCTAAGGGTTTAGAAAAAACTGGAACAGCAGTCACTGCGGCCGTTGCCTCTTCTTCTTTTGTTTTAAGTTCTTCCGGAGTTATTTTACTAAAAGCTTGCTTTAGAAGATTTGTGATTGAGCCCATGCAGCCGGGGATAGATTTGACGATCGTGCCGGTGACCTCTGGTCCCAGCCCGGATGAAGATCCCGGGTTAATCGTGCCATAGTTTTGAGCCAGAGCTTTTGCCGGAATAAAAGCAAAAGATGAAACCATGAAGCTGGCGATGATCAAAGACGGTATTATATATTTTGGAAATCTGAGGATTTGCATTTTAATTACTATTAATTGTATCACTACTTGATAAATTATCCCTCAAATTCTCGGCTGATTTTATAAATTGCAGGACATATTTTTGATATTGAGACAAGCCGGCTAGTCCGACGACCGGGTCGTTTTGCATTTTGGCTAAATTACTTACGGCGATGCCGGTATTTGCAGCATTGTTGATTATGTCGATATGATATACGGATAGGCTGACAGGGACTTTAAGTTTAAGCACATCGCTAGCAAAACCTTGATAAGCCTTGGCGATTGCATCCATTTTTTCTAAATTACTTTGATCGCCGAACTGGCTGGCGACATCGAGCTCATCCCCGAGACCTTTTTCTTGGTATTTAGAAAACAAATCTAGCAATTTCGAGTAATATTTTTCCCCGCTTGTGCTCGTTGAAACGGAAATATCCGAATCCTTGTATAATTCCGGCAGGTCCGGACTAGTGATATCTCCCCCGAGTGTTTGGGAAAGATTATTGATTGTCGTGTCGTCTAAATTCCCGGATTGTTTCAGGGCGGTGATGGTGGTGAAAAATTCCCGGGCAAATTTTTGCGTTTTGTTTAATTGATCGGCGGAATCAGCTTTATTTTTATCATTTTTTGTTTTAAGGTCGAGTTCTTCCCTTTTTTGTTTAACCCAATCAAAGTCGGATACGCCTTGATTTGTATTTTTATTTTTCGGATCAAGTCCCCAAAGCGCTTCTTCCCAGTCGGGGATGCCGTCTCCGTCAGTGTCTTTCTCAACCAGGTCGTTTAAAGTTGTATTTTCAGCCAAAATTTGATTGGAATTTTGACTGTTGTCTATCTTTAAACTTTTGCTTGAGACCCATTTGCTGACAAAAAATATGATCATAAAGACGATAAAAATACCGGTGGTTATTACTGTGAATTTTTTAGTCGGTAGATATTTATTTATTTTATTATGATGATTCATTTATTTTGAAGTTCCCCAAAGCGTGATTGTATTTAAACTAACTGTTGTTGTTGGAAAGGGATATGTGTCATAAATGCAAGTAATAATTGTTGGTGTGCTGTAAAGCCCAAGTATCCATTGGCTTATCCGCGGGGTTGTTTTGGTTTTTGATATGACGGCGAATGGTATGAAATAATTTATCGGACTTTTGCCGACAGGTTTTATCGCGATTGTCTGCCCGGGCACCATACAGCTAAAACCGCTATCTTCCAAGAGTTCTACGGTTGTCGCTTTGGTGTTAATGATTGTCCCGCCGAATGGCAATCCTAGTGAACCCGTTCCGGCCATCACTATCCTTCCCGGCAAAAGAATCAAAAGCGCCGCGAAAATTCCAAAGATAATAGCTTTTTTGACATCTATCATACTTTTATTATATATCAAAATTCTTTTAATAGACAATATTTAGGGATAATGTTACCATTTTTGTATGGATGATAAAGAAATAGAAAAACTTAATACTTTGGCGGAGAAAGTTAAAGCAAAAACGGCTTCAGATGCTGACATGGATAAGTTTTTTATTTCATTTAATCAGCTTCTTTCCGAACTCAAATCAGGCTTGAAAGAAGATTTAAGCAAATAATATGAAAATGAACATGGAAAATTTAAATTTAAATAAAGAAAATCAAGAAATTCTAGGAAAGGAGTGGAACGAAACAGCTGTTTTAGCTGATGAAATAAAAGATATTTTACCGGAAGATATTTCTAAACTAGACCAATCAAAGTTCTCTCCTAAGACTAGAAAGCTAATTATGGGCGCGGCTTTGGTTTTTTCTTCTCTGGGCTTTGCTGAGGCGCAGACTACTTATGGAAGCAATGTGCCAAGTAATTCACCGTCGCCGACCGGATATAGTTATGGTCAGCAACAATATTCCGGACTTTCTGCTAATGATGAAAGGAAATTAAGATTGGAACAAACAGCGCTACAAGTAGGAATACCTGTAGCTACTACTCTTGTAGTATCAGGGATTGCGTATCTAGCCCATCATCATGCAATGAAAAAAGAGCTAAAACGGCAAAAAAAAGAACATGAGATAAGAGAAACTGAACGAAAGCTAATAGAGGTTCTAAGGAGTTCCGAAAAAAAATAATAAATTAAGGCTTTAATAAACAAAGCCAGTCTCCAAGTTTCAATTCTTCAGCTCGGGCTTTTTCTTTTATCCCGCACTCTCCCAGTAACTGGGCAGTTTGACTTCCAAATAAAAACTTTAAATTAGAGGAAAGGACTTTGCGTTTGTGAGAGAAGCCAGCTTTCACCAGTTCAAAAAATTTCTTCTCACTAATTTTGTTTTCAGTAAAAACTTTTTTTGAAATATTTTGTATAAGCAAGATAGCTGAGTCGACATTCGGCTCAGGTGAAAAATATTTTCTAGATACTTTGCTGATGTATTTTGGTGAGCCGTAAGCTTTTATAGACATTGATAAAATACTTTCTCTCCCATCTTTTGCGACGATTCTTTGAGCGACCTCTTTTTGAACCAAGAGGACCATGAGGTCTGGCTGACAGTCTGATTCTAGGAATTTTCTAAAAATCAGGCCGGTGATGTAGTAAGGAATATTGGCAATGATTTTATAGTTACCGGCTGTAAGTCCATGGCTCTCAGGTTTGAATTCAAGAATATCATCTTTGATCAGAACAAGTTTTTTCTGTTCTATTTCATTTTTGAATTTCTCTTTGAGAAGGTAAACCAGTTCCCTGTCTTTTTCAACAGCGACAACTTTATTCGCTTTTTCTAAAAGCTTTTCAGTCAAGACTCCCTTGCCCGGACCAATTTCTAAAATAATGTCTTCGGAAATAATATTTCCCGCCTCGACAATAACCGAAATGGCTTTGACAGATTTTAGAAAATTTTGCCCCAATGATTTTTTTGCTTTCATGGTTCGACTTTGCTCACCATGACCCTGAGTTTTTATCGAATGGGTCATAAATAAATGGATCTTAAAGATAGAAATTGTTTCTGCTCTGGATTTAAAAGATGACTTGGTATGTCTGACAAGAATTCGGATGGCATATTGTTTTGTCTCAAGCCGAAAATCGTGCGGACTTGAGCATAAGAAAGAAATACCCTTTTCATCGCGCGAGTCAGGGCGACATAAAAAAGTCTCCTTTCCTCTTCCTTCTCTTCTACTGTTCCGGCATCGCGATCATGCGGGAAAAGTCCCTGTTCGAGTCCGACGATGAATACATTTTTAAATTCAAGTCCCTTGGAAGCATGAACGGTCATAAGCTTTATTCCCCTCTTTTCTTTTTCCAAGTTGTCTTGATCGCTCATCAGCGCTGCTTCCTCGAGAAGTTTTTCAACCCCTGGTTCCGGTTCTAGATCGTCATATTTTTTTGTGAGAGTCACAAGTTCTTTGATATTTTCGAATCTCTCCATGTCTTCTTCATTGCTGTTTTTGAGTGAATTTTCCAAACCCGTTTCTTTTAAAATATATTTAATAGTGTCAGAAACCTTATTTGCCAAGGCATATTCTTTTATTTTTTCCAGTAAATCATAAAAAGATATCACCTGTACAAGAGTTTTTCCCGGAAGGGTATCCTTTTGGCCGGCGAAAATTTTTGCGATTGTAACCTTGCCTATTTTCCTCGAAGGAACATTTATAATCCTCTTTATGTCTTGAAGACTGTCGGGATTCATAGAGGCTTTGAGATATGACAGGACATCTTTTATTTCTTTGCGCTCAAAGAACTTTGTGCCCAAAACTTGATAGGCGATGTTGTAAGAGAGCATTGCTTCTTCTAAAACTCTGGACTGGAAGTTTGCCCGGTAAAGAATCGCCATCTCGTCTAAATTGTTCCCGCCATTTTGATCTTGAAGTTCTATTATTTTATTTGCGATAAAATCCGCCTCATCAGCTTCATCAAACGCTTCATAGAGGGATATTTTCTCCCCGCCCGGCGCTCGGGTGAAAAGATTTTTCTCTCTTCGATCCTTATTTTTCTTTATGACTTCATTGGCTGCTTCCAAGATGTTTTGCGTCGAGCGATAATTTTCTTCAAGCAGGACAACTTTTGCTCCGGGATAATCATTTTCAAAATTCATAATATTTTTGTGAGTGGCGCCTCTCCAGCTGTAAATATTTTGATCGCTGTCGCCGACAACGCAAATATTCTTTTCCTCGCTAGTTAAAAGTTTGGAAAGTTCATATTGTATTTCATTCGTGTCTTGATATTCGTCGATGTGCAGATATTTGAATCGGTCATGGTAGCTTTTTCGCAAAGCTGAATTGTTTTTTAAAAGAAGAACAGATTGAAGTAAGAGGTCGTCGAAGTCTAGAGACTTTTCCTTTTTTAAAAGTTCCTCATATTTTTGCCAGACGCGGGCGACAATCTTTTCAAGATATTCGCTGGCGTTCGCTTCAAATTGTTCGAGAGTGACAAAATTTCCTTTTTGGCGGGAAATTAAATTTTTTATCCGGCGCGGTTCGTATTGTTTTGGGTCGAGATCGTTTGCGTGGATCGCCTCTCTTACTAGACTGACTGAATCTGATTCGCCTGATATTGTAAAATGTTTCGGTAGTCCAACCAAGTCAGAATTCTCTTTTAGAATCCTGACGCCGAGGGAGTGAAAGGTTGATATTAGCGGTTCGCCCAGTTGCATTCCGGAAGCACGAATA
>JAHFNP010000020.1:8253-9868 GCA_023267245.1 Candidatus Nomurabacteria bacterium | reverse complement strand
AAAAGAAAAAAGATAAAACAAAAACCCTCTACAAGAGAGGCGCTCAAAAATTAAAAGATATGGTGCGAAGCGCGAAGTTTTGGAAATGATAAATTTTGACGATTTTAAAAAAGTTGAACTCAAGGTAGTAAAAGTTTTGGAAGCCGAGCGGGTAGAAGGATCGGAGAAACTCTTAAAACTAAAAGTATCTCTCGGTACAGAGGAAAGGCAAATCGTCGCCGGTATCGGCAAGGCTTACACTCCGGAGGATTTGGTGGGCAAGTCTGTTGTGATTGTTGCCAATCTTGAACCCCGCACCCTTATGGGTCTAGAGAGCCAAGGTATGATCCTGGCCGCTTCAGACGATGAAGCAGGGCTCGGTCCGGTCGTTCTCGTTGCTGATCGGGATATCCCAGCCGGCGCTCTTGTTAGATAGACTCAGAGTAAGGCATCTCGTTTTTGCCTTCCGGAATCACTTTTTTGATGACAAATCCGCCTTGGGCGGATATTTCTGCGTCTGAAATAATTATTCTTTTGCCGTCTTTCATAAAATAAACTCTTGGCCAATCGTAAAACGCGCGGAATTTATTGTAATTTTTAAATGGGTCGTCGGAGAGATCAATCAGTCCGTCTTCTTTTTTTATTTTCGGAGCGAAAGTTACTTTAGAGTGATCTTGCTCCGTCTCATATTTTACCTGCCTGCCGGCAGGCAGGTTTTCTAAATATAAAGGTAGAGTTTTTACCAAAAGTTCTCCGCCAATTTTTATCAATCGTAAAAGTAATTCCGGATTTTTTTCGTCGGGGAGAATTTCGACTTTTTCTTGCGCGATGATCGGTCCGGCGTCGAGCTCGCGAACCATTTTTTGGATAGTCACGCCTGTTTCCGTGTCGCCATTCAAAATAGCGTTTTGTACCGGCGCCGCTCCGCGATATTTCGGCAGTAGGGAATAGTGTATGTTTAAAGTACCGCTTGAAGGCGTATTTATAAGCCATTCAGGGAATATTTTACCGTAAGCGACTACAACAAAGATGTCGAATTGAAAATTATTTTGGGAACCACGCGTATTCTCCTGCTGGAGAATCGCTTTTCTCGAACCGTCGTTCTGCGAAGAGGTTTCCAAAATTATTTTCAATTCTCCTAAATTTTCTGGTTGAAGAAGTGGAATATTATTTTCGATAGCCCAGACTTTTACCGGTGGCGGAGTCATGATCTGCTTTCTGCCGACTGGTTTGTCCGGAGCAGTGACGATCAAAGTTGGCAAAAAGCCCGATTGCTTCAAGATTTCTAAAGTCTCGGATGCGACTTCGGGCGTGCCAAAAAATGCAAATTTAATACTATTTTCCGGCATTTGATTTCACTTGACTGTCAGGCGGCAAGTCCATTATATTTCTAGCTTTATCGATAAAAAGTATTCCGTCCAAGTGATCCGTCTCATGCTGGAAGATTTGAGCCAGAAGTCCTCCGGCTCCGCGGGTAAATTTCACACTGTTCTCATCGTATGCTTCGATCGTCGCATTGGTTGATCTTTCGACTTCGCCGTATAGCCAGCGCACTGAAAGACAGCCTTCCGGCAAGTACTCCTTTTTCTTTGATAGCTTTGTTATTTTGGGATTGATAAAAATCAAATCAGTTAAA
>JAHFNP010000020.1:2192-8243 GCA_023267245.1 Candidatus Nomurabacteria bacterium | reverse complement strand
AGGCTTGTCCTGCGAAGCTTTAGCGAGGTGGGAATTCAAAACTTTTCCGGCGACGACAAATATACGGAGAGATTGTCCTATCTGCGGCGCGGCGATCGCGACGCCGTCGTCCTGCGTCGCCAAGGCCTTCTTCATGTCAGAAATTACTTTTTTAATTTTCGGACTTTTGATATCGCGGACTAGAATCTCCTTGGCCTTTTGTCGAAGCACTTTGTTTTCCTTTTGGATGATTTTTACCATTTATCTTACTTTAATTTTTTTAAGTAATCCAAGAATACGCTTAGCTTGACTGTCTCTTGAGATCTGGTTTCCATATTTCTGATGATGACCGAGTCCTCTAGCGCTTCTTTTTGTCCGAAGATCAGAGTATAAGGTACGCCCAATTTCTCGGCGACGGCGAGCTGTGAACCAAGACTGTCTTTGGAGAGAGATTGAGTAATAGGTATTTTAGCCTTGCGAAGCATTTCGATAATATTCAGGCTTTTCAATTTTGCTTCAAAGCCGAGCTGGATGAAATATATTTTCGGCTTTTTTATTATGCGTGGCGCGAGCTTTTCATACCAAGGAGACATAACGACGCGATCCACTCCGATCGAACTGCCAACTGCCGGAACATCCTTTTTATTTCCTATCTGCTTGGCTAGGTAGTCATAGCGTCCTCCGCCGGCGATCGTTATAGGCGTGCCGGGAGTGCCGTCTTCATTTTCACTTTCTTGCATGATTTCGAAAACAGTTCGAGTGTAATAGGAAAGTCCGCGGACAAGATTTTTGTTTATTCTATAAGGCAGATTCATCTGTTCGACGTATTCAAGAACTTCTTTAAAGTGTTGTTTGCAGTTTGAACATAAGAAAGACACGGAGTCCGGAGCGTTCTCGTTTATTTCTTTTGTTTTAGGTTCTTTAGAATCAAGAATTCGAAGCGGATTTGTTTTCAGTCTTTCGCGGTCTATCGCCGGCAAGGCATTGATGTGCTTTTTGTAATAAGAAATAAGTTCGCGGATATAAGCTGGTCGGCATTCTTTGTCACCAATGCTGTTTATATCGACGGTCAGGTTTTTTGCCCCGCATTCTTCGAGGATGATCATTGTAGATTTTATGACTAGAGCGTCTAAAATGCTTTTCTCACTGCCGAAAGCGTCCATGTCGAATTGATAGAACTGGCGAAAGCGTCCTTTCTGCGGGTTGTCATGTCTGAAAACCGGGCCGTACGAGTAGAGCATGACCGGCTGCGGCTGATTTTGCATGCCTTGTTCGATATAAGCGCGCATTTTGCCGGCTGTGTGTTCAGGTCTCATGGCGAGAGTGTCGCCGCCTTTTGTCTTCAAGACATACATCTCCTTGTCGACGACATCAGTACCGATACCGATTGTTGTTTTGAAAAGTTCTTCTTTTTCTAATATCGGAGTCTCGATCGGCTTGAAGCCGTAGTAGATAGCGACTTCCTGAGCTTTCTCGAAGAAGCCTTGGAAATGATAATATTCATCGCCGATAATATCTCGCATGCCTTTCGGTGAATTAAACGGCTCTTTTTTTGTTGTTATTTTTTTCATATTTTTTATGACGCTGGATTAAATGAACCTGGCAATATCGATGCAGTTGAAACAGGCAGCAATCTTACCAAGGTTCGACCGATTATTAAATTTTTTGGCAATGTACCCCAAACTCTCGAATCAGAGCTGGCGATTCTATTGTCACCCATGACAAAATATTCATCATTTTTCAATGTTATCGTGAGTTCGTTTGAAGATTCGTTTTTAACGAACGGTTCGTCGAGAGTAAAGCCGTTTGGAAATTCGGTATTTTTAATTGTCACTTTATTGCCATTGATAGTCAAAGTTTCATTTGGCAGGCCGATAATCCTTTTGATGAAAAATTTCGTGGTGTCCTTCGGATATTTGAAGACGATGACTTCGTCGCGCTTTGGTTCTCTGAAGCGGTAGGAGATTTCATCGACGATCAAGTATTGGCCATTTTCAAATGTCGGGACCATAGAGCTGCCGCTGACAAAAAACGGCTGGGCGACATAGGCTCTGATCGGCACGACGATGATGATAGCCAGGATGGCGAATTTGATAAGTTCCCAAAACGAACTTTCATTGCTTGTCTTTTTTATAATCTCTGTGACAATTGGGGGGAATTCTTTTTCACTATAAATATGTTTTTTGTCCATCTCACAATCATATAACAAATATCGACTTGACACAACGGGACTTCGCGTTGTGAAATAGGAAGTAAAAGGCGAAGAAATATGATTTTTTTGTTAGAATATAGCTATGTTTACAATTGTTGGCTTGGGTAATCCGGGCGATGAGTACGAAAATACGCGGCACAATACCGGCCGAGAAATATTAAGAATGATTGCCAAGAAAGGTGATTTTTCTGAATGGAAAGAAGAGGGGAAACTGAAGGCCCTTATTTCATCCGGCAAAATCGGCAGTCCGCCAGCTGGCGGAAAAGTACAATTCATCCTGCCCAACAACTTCATGAACAATTCCGGCAAGAGCGTCGCACCCCTTATAAAATCAAAAAAAGACCTGGCTCAATTGGTGGTTATATATGATGACTTGGATTTGCCTCTTGGCCGGCTGAAAATTTCTTTCAATCGCAGCGCCGGCGGGCATAGGGGGATGGAATCAATCATCAAGAATCTAAAATCTGAAGAATTTTTAAGGATCAGAGTCGGTATCGCGAGCGAGACTCCTTCCGGCAAATTAAAAAAGCCAAAGGGGGAGAAAGCCGTTGTCACTTATCTCATGAGCGTATTTAAAGAAAAGGAAATGGTTGAGCTCAAAAAGCTTTCCAAGAAAGTGGCCGAAGCGCTGGAAGTCATCATGACCGAAGGCAACCAAAAAGCCATGACCCTTTTCAATAACTAAAATAAAAAGCCCTGCACAACAAGTGTAGGGCTTTTACTTTTCTTGATTTTTCTTTCTCTCAGCGATTTCTTTTTCATGTTTCTTTTTGCCAAAATAATATATCGAATATATGGCAAATGGGCATATCCAGAGTATTATCCGAAAGGCGGTTGGCAAGCCGGGGACAAAAGTAAGCAATCCGAAAAATTTTAAAGGCAATCCGAAATACAATAAAAAATCTATGACTTTCTTTTTCATGGCGATATTTTTTAAAGAAGTGAGTATTTTTTTTCTGCCCAAAGTCTAACAAATAATTATGGTTTTGTATACTAAAAAAACCTTACTTTGTAAGGTTTTTTTAGTGAAAATATTGTTTAATGATTATTTCTCAAGAAATGCGAGGGTCATTTTTTGATCCTTTGGCTCAAAGAGAGTTATTTGGAAATCATAAGTCTTGCCAAGTTCGAGCTTTTCGTGAAGCTTCGCTTCAGAACCGAAAGTCGAATTGTGGACAAGTCCCGCGACTCCTTCTTTGATCGAGACAAGAGCGCCGTGCTTGTTGTATTTGATGACGACTCCTTTGATGATATCGCCCTTCTTGAGCTTGCCTTCAAATTCATTCCAAGGATTGTCTTTCAAAGCTTTGATTGAGAGTGAAATCTTTCCGCCCTTTATTTCAATTATTTTTGCTTTGACGACATCTCCGACCTTGAACATAGTTCTAGGATCTTCGACTAAGCCCCAATCGATCTCTGAGATGTGGACGAGACCTTCAAGTCCTTCTTCGAGCTTGAGGAATATTCCGAAATCAACAATACCGGCGACAGTGCATTCGACTTCATTGCCGACAGTGTACTTGCCGATGATTTCTTGGCGTTCTTCCGGATTGGTATCTTTTTCAGAGAAGATAAGTTTGCCTTCTTTTGGAATAGCCCCGATGATGATAACTTTTATCTTCTGATCGATGAGCTTCTTCAATTCCTTCAATATTTTATCCTTATCACCGTCGAGCACTCTCGGATAGTGATCAGCCTTGAGCTGTGAAGCCGGCAAGAATCCTTCGATCCCTTGCCACTCCAAGATAAGTCCGCCCTTGTTGGCTTCCTTAATAGGTATTTCAAATATTGTTTTATTTCTTATCGCTTCTTCAGCTTCAGTCCAAGTAAGTGCTTGCTTCGCTTCTTTCAGAGAAAGATCAATGTATCCTTCTTCATTCTCGACTTCGATAACCTTTGCTTTGATAACATCGCCGATATTTATCTTCTTGATGATATCCTTGGCGTTTATAAACTCTCGGCCGTATATGATACCGGTTCCAAATGGAGCCAAATCGATATAAACCGCGGATTTCTTGACGTTAATAACCGGACCTTCAACTATAGAGTCAACCTCGATATTTTTGAGGTTTTTCTCGATTAGAGAACCCATAAAAGAGTTCTCAACTTTAATCTCTGTATTAATCATAATTAAACATATAAAATCCGCTTGTCGCGGATTAAATCCTAGGTTTTCCGATTGTCGGAAGGCTAGCCTAGGACTTGCCCGGCCTCCGCCAGCTGGCGGAGGCCGGGTCTTATTAATAAATATGTGCTTTTATAATAATAAAATATTTGCTATAATGCAAGCATGATCATCAATTATTTCGGAAAGCAATTTTTCAAGATTCAGCAAGGCGATCTGGTTATCGCTCTAAATCCAATCAGCAAAGATTCCAAATACAAGGATAAAATCTCCCGTTTTGGATCAAATATTGTCATGATTACGACAAATCATCCCGATTTCAACGGGGTTGATACTGCTACGCATGGAGGGTCTGTACCTTTTGTTGTTTCCGGCCCTGGCGACTACGAAGTCAGCGATGTTTCGATCAGAGGCTTCCTTACTGAAACAGAAATCAACAAGGAAAAGTATATGAATACGATCTATTCTTTTATTTTGGACGATATCAAGCTGTGTTTCCTTGGATCTGTGTCCGGAGAGATCAGCAATGAAATAAGAGAGGCTATTTCCGGTTCGGATGTTTTATTTGTTCCGATTGGCGGCAGTGGCGTGCTTGATCCCGAGAAGGCATACAAGCTTTCATTGTCTCTTGAGCCGAAAATAATCATCCCAATGGATTACGGCGATGACAAGGCCAAGGATTCTCTTAAAATTTTCATAAAAGAAGGCGGTGCGGAGAAAGTCGAGCCGATTGACAAGCTTACACTCAAGAAAAAAGATCTTGATATGAAAGACGGCGAGATTATAGTATTTAAATAGATGAAAAAATTTATTAAAAAAATTCAAAATAAGCCGGAGCATGTCAGAAAACAAATACTCTATGTCGCGACGATCGCTATCGGCGGCCTGATTGTGATTTTTTGGATTTTTACTTTACAATATAGATTCTCTTCGATAGATGCGGCCAAGGTTCAAGAAGAATTAAAACCATTTAGCATTATCAAAGACAATATCGCCAGCACTTACAACGATGTATCGTCTAAAATAAAAGCACAATAATTTTTATGGCCAAAGAACCAATTCCAACAGAAAAGATAAATAAATTAAGCGTTGTTCCTCGCAACATTGTTACTGAAATGAAAGAATCATTCATCGACTATGCGATGTCGGTTATTACCGACCGTGCATTGCCCGATGTCCGCGACGGTTTGAAGCCTGTTCACCGCCGTATTCTTTATTCTATGCATGAATTGGGGTTGACTTCGTCCGCGCGCTTCAGAAAATCCGCCTTGGTGGTGGGAGATGTGTTAGGTAAATATCATCCGCACGGCGATGTCGCTGTGTATGACTCTATGGTGGGCATGGCGCAGGATTTCTCCTATCGTTATCCGCTTGTGACCGGCCAAGGAAACTTCGGCTCGATCGACGGTGACTCCGCCGCGGCGATGCGTTATACGGAGGCCAAGATGTCTCAAATATCGTCTCTTCTTTTGCGCGATCTTGAAAAGGATACGGTTAACTTCAGGCCGAACTATGATTCCACTCGCCAAGAGCCGTCTGTCTTACCGGCTGTCGTTCCAAGTTTACTTCTAAATGGTACTTTGGGTATTGCGGTTGGTATGGCGACAAATATTCCCCCGCACAACTTAAGCGAAGTTGTCGATGCCGCGAGTCATCTATTGGAAAATGAAAATGCCACGACGGAAGACTTGCTTCAATTCATCAAAGGTCCGGATTTCCCGACTGGCGGTGTCAT
>JAHFNP010000020.1:0-2182 GCA_023267245.1 Candidatus Nomurabacteria bacterium | reverse complement strand
ATGGAGAAAAGGATATTGCGCACGCTTATGCGACCGGCCGCGGCGGAGTTGTGACTCGCGGCGAAGCTGAAATCACCGAACAGAAAAGCGGAACATTTCAAATAATAATCACTTCGATTCCGTATCGCGTAAATAAGTCCGACATGATTATTTCTATCGTTGATTTGATCCGCGAGAAAAAGCTCGAAGGTGTCAAAGATATCCGCGATGAATCAGCCAAGGATATAAGAATAGTTATAGACCTCAAGAGCGGCGTCAATCCGCAGAAAGTTTTGAATTTTATTTACAAGCATACAGTTCTTGAGTCTACTTTCCATTTCAATATGCTTGCTCTTGTGGACGGCACGCCTGAGACTCTTTCTCTCAAATCTATTTTGAAAGAATTTATTTCCCACCGCAAAGAAGTGGTCAGAAGAGCAGCCGAATTTGATCTCAAAAAGGCTGAAGATAGAGAGCACATATTGCTCGGACTCAAGAAAGCCCTCGATCACATAGATCAAGTTATCAAGATAATCCGCGCCTCAAAAGACACCGAGACCGCCAAGGTCAATTTGATGAAGGAGTTTAAGTTTACAGATTTGCAGGCCAGTGCGATCTTGGAAATGAGGCTTGCAAAGCTTGCCTCGCTTGAGCGCAAGAATATCGAGATCGAACTTAAAGAAAAGCAGGATTTGATCGCAGAGCTTAAAGATCTTTTGAAGAGCCCGAAGAAAATCATAAAAGTTATTTATGACGATTTAAAAGCAATAAAAGAAAAGTATGGTGATGAAAGAAGGACCAGACTGATCAAGGGCGGCGTCAAAGCTATTTCCGAAGAAGACTTGATCCCTGAGAAAGAAACAGTTCTTGTTTATACGAAGGGCGGATATGTCAAAACAACCGATCCGGGCGAATACCGAACCCAGAAAAGGGGAGGCGTCGGCGTAGTTGACCTTGAAACAAAAGAGGAAGATTTCATCACGCACATGGTTGCCGCCAGCACCCACAGTGATCTCTTGTTCTTTACCAATACCGGTAAAGCTTTCCAGATCAAGATGTATGAGATTCCGGAAGGCCGCAGAGCGACAAAAGGCAAATCAATTATGAATTTCCTTTCTCTAAGCGCGGACGAAAAAGTAACTTCGATTTTGCCGATGTCGAAAGACAATAAAAAGAAAACACTTCAAATGATTTTGGTTACCAAAAAGGGAACTGCCAAGAAAGTGTCGGCGGAAAACTTCAAAGATGTCAGAAGAAGCGGACTTATCGCGATCAAGCTTGAGAAGGGCGATGAGCTGCAAGATGTGCTTTTCGTTGAAAAAGGCGAAGAAGTGATCATGGCGACTGCTCTTGGACAATCGATCCGATTCAAAGAATCCGATGTCAGAGAAATGGGACGCAATGCCGCCGGCGTCTGCGCGATGAAGCTAGCTTCCGGCGACAGTATTATCGGCGTTGATATCGTCAGAGCCGATGTAAAAGACGGCGGATTCTTGGTGATGAGCGTAAACGGCTTGGGCAAGAAAACTAAACTTTCCGAATATAAAGTTCAAAAAAGAGGCGGCTCAGGTATTAAGACCGCCAAGGTTACGCCTAAGACAGGCAAATTAATCGTCGCTAAGATTGTAAAGGACCAAACTGAAATGATCGCTATTTCTCAAAAAGGCCAAGTCATCAGAGTTGAACTCGCATCTATCCCGTCGCTCGGACGACAAACTCAAGGCGTGACTATCATGAGACTGCGTCCGGGAGATAGCATCGCTTCGATCGCTTATTTATAAAATAATTCTGTCAAAGAGACACTTTGACATATGAAATTAAGCCTAAAAATTTGTAAGTAATAAATGATTATTATGGTAGAATATTCTTATGGAAGAGTTTAAAGAAACACAAGAACAATTATACAAATCAGCTATTTCCAGACTAGAGAATATATTAGCTGATGCTGATAAAAATATTGCAGGTCACGATTTTGAATCTGTGGGTATTCGTACTTCTATTGCCTCAATATTTACTGTTTTTAATAATTAATTTAACCCTGGTCAAGATAATAATGAAGTTATCAATCGTCTTTCAAATAAGCTTGTAAATCTTTTAGATCTTTTAAAAGATGAAAAGTTTTTGTCTATTAGACGTTCAGTTGCCGCTGTTTTAAATATTGTAAATAATAAACTTAAATAAATGCTTAACGTAATATGTCAAA
>JAHFNP010000034.1 GCA_023267245.1 Candidatus Nomurabacteria bacterium | reverse complement strand
GAGACATAGGCCCTTTTTATTTTAACTCCGGCGGTTTTTTCGGCCTCGAGTACGGCTCGTCGAATGCCTTTAGCTGCTTCGGAGACATCGGTGATATAACCGTGGCGAAGTCCGCGAGATTGTGCTTCACCGATGCCGATTATTTTTGGCAGAGTTTCGCCTTTCACAAACTCGCAAACAACCACTCTGGTTGCGTGTGTCCCGATGTCTATGCCAACTGTTATATTTTTAATCATTTTTTTTAGAAACCAAATTTTTTAGAAAACTTTCGCTCCATACTATCCATTCTACTACCATGTTCGAATCCTTTCAAATGCAGCATTCCGTGGATAACTAAATAGCCGATAAATTCGGCATAATTTTTGTCGAACTTCGGCGCGTCTTTTTTTACCGTGGCAGTATCGATAACAAGCTCGCCTTTATTTTTGTCGATAAGAAAGCTCAATATGTTAGTCGCCTTATTTTTATTTCGATAGCGGCGATTCAGGTCCTTGGAAATTTTCGGCGTGACGAAGGCGATCGAGAGCTCGTAATTTTTGCCTAAAACTGCTTGCTTGAGTTCGAGAAAAGGCAAGCTTGGAAGCTTGCCTTTTGTTAGTCTCGTGATTGATAGTCTTTCATCCATTCTTAAGCAATCTTTCCCAATTTTTTTAATCGCATATTTACTTTTACTCGGGCAATTTTCTTGAGGGCAATTTTTTTCTGAGCGAGTTTTGATTTTGCTCGTTCGCTGTATCTCTTGCTTTTTACGATGCGTAGAACATTGGTTTCTTGGACGCGCCTAGAAAACCTTCTTAGAAGGCCCATATTGTTCTCGTTCGTATTTTTCTTTACTTGAATGCTTGTGATCATAATACCAAAGAGTTTAGCATATAAAAAAAAATATGCAATAATAAGTGTAATGATCATCATAGGCATAACCGGGACATTGGGCGCGGGAAAAGGCACGGTTGTTCACTACTTGGAGGAAAATGGCTTCAAGCATTTCTCCTCCCGAGGTTTTATCGTCGAAGAATTGAAGAAAAGAGATCTTCCTATAAATCGCACCGAGATGGCTAAAGTTGCCAACCAACTGCGGGCCGAGCGCGGGCCGGCATATATAGTAGAGGCGATGTATGACAAGGCGGCGAAACAAAGCAAGGCGACGATCGAATCTATCCGCAATCCGGGCGAGGTCCTAGCTCTCAGGCAAAAAAAGAATTTTTACCTGCTCTCCGTCGATGCCGATCCGAAGTTAAGGTATGAGCGGATAATTAAAAGGGGAAGCGTGACGGACGGAGTTTCATTTGAAAAATTTATCGGCGACGAGGAGAAAGAAATGCATTCCGATGATCCGCACAAGCAGAATATCGCAAGGTGCATGGCGATGGCGGACTTCAAGCTTTATAACAACGGCACAGTCGAACAGCTTCATAATCAGATCGAGGATATTTTAAAATCTATTAAGGTATAAAAGTTCGGCAATTTAAGGTAATATTAAGTGAATGGAAAAAAGAGAGAAAATTGCAATAAAAGAGAAATTTGATCCGCTGGCTCTTGATAAAGAGCGGGATCGGATTTTAAACGAATTGCAGGAGTCTGATATTAAAAAAGAATGGTCTATCGGGCACTATGAAGATCAAAGTCTTTTGGCAAAAAGGGTTTTTGAACATTCTTTAGAAGATGGCCTTAAACTGGCCGAATTCCAGAGAATAAATCCCAGGCAATTAATTGAGGCAATTACTTCAAAATCTTTCGTGGTCAAGCATCCGGAATTTACTGAAATTTTGGGTGATAAAATCAACCGCGAATATGGTCGATTGTCTGATGATAATAAAGCGCGAGCGCATGATATTTTAAAAAGTCACGAATTTTTGAATTATCTTGAAGATATCGCTCTCGGCGGAAAATCTAAAAATTGGCAAGAGATGACTGATAGAAATTTCAAAAAAGAAGTACATACAACTTGGGGCAGGAAGATGCTCGAAGAAATAGACAATCATTACGCCAAATATTTGGAAGCCGGCAAGATTAATTTTATGCCTAGTTCAGAGTCTTTTCGCGTCAAAGATGAAAGAGGCAAAGCTGATGAATTTCTCGAGAAGAATATCGCGGCTATGGAAGGCCGATATCTTTCCGGCGAGATTGAGAATATTATTTTTACTCAGATAAAGCGAAACGATCCGGAGTTTTTAAAAAAAGAGGCTGAGAAGATTTGGAAAGAAGATGAATTGATCAACAAGAAATACGACAAGCCGGAAATGTTTTATGAAAAATTAATAAAGAGGAATGAATCCGATTTGAATACAAGGCGGATGGTTTTTGATTATTTGGAAAGTATAGGACTCAATGAAGAAATTATCAATGAAATTAAATGGCAGGGATTGATCAAGCTGGAGACAGTCGAAAAGATCGCTTCCGTGGTGAAGCTTGGATTTAAGGGCGATTTGGATAAATTCAAAGAGGCGAAATATAAGCCGCTTGATATTGTTTACGCGCGCGAGAAGCAGATAAATGAGGAGAATATAAAAAAGATAGTTGAAAGCTGGGTTGAGCAAGAGAATTTAATATTCTCATTCACCCGCGGTAAAAATCTTGAGCTCATTTTGAATAAAGAAAAAGACGAGTATGAAGTAAAGGAGAAGGAAGGCGAAGAAATAAAGGAGAATTATAAGGAAGTTAAAATAAA
>JAHFNP010000019.1 GCA_023267245.1 Candidatus Nomurabacteria bacterium | reverse complement strand
ATTCTCAGCTTATAGTTGTAACCCACAACCGCGAAACGATGTCGAGAGCTGGCATCCTCTACGGCATCACTATAGGCGCCGACGGGGCTTCCAAGCTCCTTTCTATTAAGTTTGGTGAGGCCGTTGCTATCGCGAAATAAATTTTATTTCCTTAATTCAATCACTTCAGACGGTTTGAAGGTTGGGTCTAATTTAACCAATTCTTTTTTGTAGTTAAGGTTCAGGTTTTTGTCGATTTTTACTTCGACCATCAGTCCTTGCATCGTATCTTTTGAGAATGCTTGATCGAAGATGAAATTACCCAAGCTATACATGATCAGCCCGCCTTCATATTCTTCAACTCCTTGAGCGACATGCGGATGCGTGCCGACGACGATCTTCGCACCGGAGTCGATCGCTAAGTGTGCAAGCTGTTTCTGTCTTTCGGTAGTGTCTTTATATTCCTCGCCGAAGTGAAATGATACGACGAGGGCATCGACTTGCTCCGACGCTTTTTGGACGATCGATTCGAAATTTGGATCGCTCGCGAGCAGTATGCCGGGTCCGCCAGCTGGCGGATTTCCGGCTTCCATATTGTCCGGGCCGACGTCGGTGAAGCCGATATAACCGATTTTTAATCCATTCTTTTCAATTATTTTAGGCTTAGTCGCTTCAGCATAATTTATATCTCCGCCGATCGGCAGTAAATCTTTTTCTTTCAGGCGAGCGATGCTATCGGCAAATGCGCTCCGGCCCCAGTCGCCGATGTGATTGTTGGCGACCGAAAGGGCGTCGAAGCCGGCGTCTTTCAGCGCGTCCAAAACTTTTGGATCCATCCGGAAAGAATAAAGATTATTTAAATCCGTACCTTGGTCGGAAACTGGCCCTTCGAGGTTTGCAAATGCTATATCTGCATCTTTGATTTGCGGTACATCTTTGAACATCAAAGAATAATCTCCGCCGAGATTTTTAACGACGGATTGTTTGACCCCTCGATCAAGCATGATGTCGCCGACAAAAGAAAGATTCACATAATCCTTCACATCGCTTTCGATAGTATTTTCGATAGCGGTATAGGCTGAGGCTTGGCTGGCTAGTCCGTAATAAAAATTACCCTTCAAATATGAGACGAGCGAGGTCGTGTCACGGAAACGATCGTCGCTTCGCAGTACGATAATCGCTACATTTCGGCTTTTACTTTTATCTTCGGAAAGCGGGATGTTGAAAAGGGCGACGCCGGTTTTTTTCGCCTCATCAATATAGCCGCTTTTACCGCCGAGATATCCCTTCTGATGAATTAAATTATTGTTGTTGTGCCAAAAGTGCGATCCGAGCGTGTAGTTATCTTTTCTGGTTATTTCAAAAATTTGATTCTCATTTTTATTTATATAAACTGCGAGTTTGAAAAGGTCTGATACTGTCGAAGCGTTCTTCGGCGTTAAGCCGGTTGGGTCTTCGTATGTTGTATTTTTCATTCCTAGATCATAAGCTTTTGCATTCATGGCTTTTAGGAAGTCTGGTCGGCCCATATGCTCGGCCAAGACTTCGCCGGTATCGTTGCTTGATTCAAGCAGGAGTGGATAGAGTAAGTCAGAAACTTTGAATTTCTCGCCGGCACGCAAATTGCCGCTCTTTCCGTATGCGCGAAGGGCGCTCTTTGAAACGGTGGCGGTATCATCACCGTTTAAAGATTCGAGGGTGACTACCGAGGTCATCAATTTGGAAACGGAAGCGATAGGGAATATCGAATCTTTGTTTTTCTCCGCGATTATTTCTCCCGTATCAAGATCGCCGACAAGGTAGGCTTCGGCAGTTTCCTTGGGTTCTCGGGAAAGGTCTTTTATAAAGTAGCCGATTTTTTCGGCAATATCGTCTTTTATTTTATTTATTTCATTTTGAGGTGCGGTTACAATACTATTTTGCGCACTCGCATTTACAATGAAGTGAGATTTGATACCGTCAAAAACAACAGAAGTAATGAATATACCTGTGAAGATAGCAGCAGACGGAAAGATGAAATATTTTATAAATTTATTTGACCAAGACATAGTCTATAACTTTTTTATTTAGATTCGCGTCTGAAACTTTTATTTTAACCTTGTCGCCGATTTGATATTTGTGTTTTGTTTTCTTTCCGACGATCGACATCTCCTTTTCATTGAAGACATAATAATCATCACCTAAGTCGCGCAGTCGGATCATACCCTCGCATTTAGTTTCTTTTTCTTCGACAAAAATACCCCATTCGGTCGCGCCAGTTATGACTCCGTCGTACACTTCGCCGATGCGAGAGGACATATATTCGACTTGCTTGTATTTGATCGATGATCTTTCGGCTTCAGATGCGTTTTTCTCCCGGTCGGAACAGTAATTTGAAATGGTTTCGTATTTGTGCCACTCATCTCGATTTATGTGTTTGCCTTCAAGATAGTCGAAGAGCAAGCGGTGAACGACGGTGTCCGGGTAGCGGCGGATAGGACTGGTGAAGTGCGTATAATGCTTGAATGCGAGGCCGTAGTGGCCGATATTTTTGGTTGAATAAATCGCCTTGGCCATCGAGCGGATTATCGCGGTGTGTATTGTCGCTTTGACATCCTTGCCCTCGAGTTTTTTTAAGAGATCGTTGATCGCGTGCGAAGGGATATTCTTGCCGACCAATTTGATCGGGTAGCCGAGCCTTTTGAGGAAAAATGCCAAGTCGGCGACTTTTTCTTCATTTGGCAGATCGTGGATTCGGTAGACAAAAACTTTCTCATTGCCCTTGGCAATATATTCGGCGACCTTCTGGTTGGCGAGGAGCATAAATTCTTCGATAAGGCGGTTGGTATCGCCGCGGATTTTCTTGAAGACTCGGATCGGTACGCCGTTTTTGTCGAGTTCGAATTTCACTTCTTCTTGGTCGAGCGAGATCGCGCCTTCGGCAAAGCGCTTCTTGGTCAATTTCTTGGCGATATCATTTAAGACATTCAATTCACTTAAGTACGGCCCGCCTTGGTCGTCCAGAACTTTTTGCGCGTCCTCGTAGCTGAAGCGGTGATTGGAGTGGATGACTGTTTTGCCGAACCATTCTTTTTTGACATGGCCGTCTTTTGAAAGTTCGAAGACTGCGCCGAAACAAAGTTTGTCTTCGCGCGGCTTTAAACTACAGAGGTCATTTGAAAGGATCTCAGGTAACATTGGGATAGTCCGGTCTACTAAGTAGACGGAAGTCGCTCGGCGGAAAGCTTCTTTATCGAGGGCGGTTTTTGGCTGGACATAATGCGATACATCGGCGATATGTATGCCGATCTCAAAGTTGCCATTTGCTAATTCTTGGAAGGACAGCGCGTCGTCGAAATCCTTGGCGTCGCTCGGGTCGATAGTAAAAGTTACAATGTCTCGGAAGTCGCGCCTCTTTTTTATTTCTTCATCTGAAATAGCCCCGTTCTTTTTTAGTTCTTCGGCTTCACTTTCGACGTCAGCAGGGAAGTCGCTTTGGAAGCCTTTCTCCAAGGCGATAGCCTGCATCTCGGCTTCGTTTTCTTTTGGCCAGCCGAGAACTTTGACGATCTCGCCGGTCGGAGCTTTTTTCGCATCTTCCCAAGCTATAATCACCCCGAAGACTTTTTGTCCTATTTTCGCCCCGCCGATTTTATCTTTAGGAATAATGATATCCGTGTACATTCTCGGGTCACTCGGAACTAGGAAATACATGCCGTTGCTTGCCCCTCCAACGGCGGGGCCTTCTTCTAAGACTCCGGCGAAGCCAGCCTTGGAACGTATCAAGACCTCTTTGATCTCGCCGGTTTGCGGTCCGTCTTTTACCTTGGAATTTATAATCACTCTGACAGTGTCGCCATGCAGGGCAGTATTCAAAAAGGCATGCTCTACTTCTATAGAATCCCCAGGTTTGGCATCCTTCTTAATCCGGACATAGCCTACACCCTTACCTGAGATAGATATAATCCCTTCAATCTCGTGATTGCTGTCTTTAGATTTCGTTTCTTTCTTCATCAGATTTACTTTAGCATAAAATTCGATTTTGCTTTATTTGATTTAGCGAAATCATGCCGCGCAACGTCCATTAAAGCGCGGCTTATTGACCAATTTGATCGGTTTTGATATAGTGTCCCATATGTTAATGATCAGATTACTAAGAGTTGGCCGAAAGAACGACCCAAGTTTCAGGGTTGTTTTGACCGATTCTAAAAACGCTACAAAAAGCGGAAAGTTTAAAGAGATCCTCGGGACTTACAATCCGAAGGCCGGCGAAGTCAGTTTCAAAGCGGATCGCATAAAATACTGGATGTCAGTCGGAGCAAAAGCTTCAGACACCGTTCATAACTTCTTGGTAAAGGATAAAATAATTGAAGGTAAGAAGAAAAATGTCTTGCCGAAGAAAAGTCCGACTAAAGCTAAAAAAGAATTAAAAGCTAAGGCGTAATCCGAGCAAGGTCTGACCTTGCCAAGGGTTTAATAAAAAAATGTCAAATAAAAACAAACTCATCTCAATTGTTTCAGTTGCGGCTGTTTTTTTAATTGTCGTTACGGTCTTTAATCAATCTCTCAAAGTCGCTCAAGCTCCGGCAAATAATATGGCTGCAGTGGGAGCGTTGGCTAGTGATGTAGTGAGCGAGCCTTTAAAAACTCCTTCGATGGTATCAGGAAGCTTCAGTTTTTCTATAGTGAGCGGAATAGATCTATATCAATTTTCTATAGATGGAAGTGGTCCTTATCTTGTTAGTCTGACAAAAATGAAAGTTCTTAATTTGGATGGATCATTGAAATCAGGTTTTACTGTGACCAAAAATGGGAATAGCATATCTGTAGCGATCGCATCAAGCGACCTTTCTTCCGGATCGCATAATGTAACAGTTAAATCTGCAATGCAGGGGGTTGATGGCAGTCTCCGTCTTAGCAAAGAAAGTTTGGGAATAAAGAATGTTAATTTATCTGTCACAGGTGCTCTTGTTGGGGGAGCTGTTGGAACAAAGGCTGCTATACAGACTCAGCAAAATATCGTTCAAAGATTTTTTACAATTATTAAAAATTTCTTCTTGAAGTTGTTTGGTATCAGCATTAATAATAGTGGAACTATAACTGGTGAAGGTGAACAGCAAGGTATTAAAGTAGATACAGCAGGTTCGACTGGGTTAGAAAGATAAAAAGACAATAAAAAAAAGACTTGTGTAATTACACAAGTCTTTTTGCATTAAAATACTTAAACCATTTTTACCCCGATGACTAAAAAGTCGTCTACTTGTTCATGAGAATCTTTGTTATGTTCTCCTCCTTCACTTTTCCATCTCCATTTTCTCATAAAGTCTTCAAGTTCTTCATTTTGTTTTTCCATAGGCAGAGCTTGAATGGAAAGAAGTTTTTCCTTGAATTGTTTCGTGGTGACTTTCTTTCCTTTAGGTCCGCCAAACTGGTCCGCAAAACCGTCAGAAGAGATATAAAAATTCTCTCCTGATTCTAGTGTTCTGACATGCGAGGTAAAACGGTAATCATCCTCAGTAAATCCGCCAATGGCTGTTTTATCAGCTTTTATTTCTTCCACTTCTTTTGCATTATTGCGCAAAATATAAAGTGGTCGATTGGCCCCCGCGTATTGAATAATGTTTGACCTCGTTATTTTTACCAGAGCAATATCCATACCATCCCTTGTTTCTCCTCCCGTTTGCTTCAAGGTCCTTTTAATCCAGCGATTTACGAATTCAAGTATTTCAGCTGGATTTTGAGTTACTCTCACTGCCTCGTCAAGAGCAGTACTACATAAAGCGCTTGTGAAAGCGCCCGGGACCCCGTGTCCTGTACAATCAGCCGCGGCAATGAATACATCATCGCCAACTTTTTGAAACCAATAGAAGTCGCCCGATACAATGTCTTTTGGCTGGTAAAAGACAAAAGATTCTGGTAAATCGGACTTTATATCTTCTAATTTTGGTAGCATTGCCTGCTGAATCCTTTTAGAATAATTGATACTATCTGTAATCTCTTTTTTTTGCTTTTCAACTTCCACCTTTTGAGCAGAAATGATTCTTTTAGCTTTCCTTTCTTTTTGTGAAGTCCGGAAGAACCAAAAGGCAAAAAATATTACCACAACAACTATTCCCGCTATAATGAAAATCACAAATTTTTGTTGACCAAGTTTTATACCTTGAATTTCAATTTGAGCCTGTTTCTTTTCGGTCTCATACTTGGTCGCCATTTCAGCAAATTGCAGAGTACTTTCTTCGTTGACAATACTTTCCTTGAACTCAGAGTATTTCTGATGATATTCAAAAGCCTTAACATAATTACCGATCCCAGCGTAAGTTCGCGCCAGATTGAAATAAATTTCTGTTTCCAGATTTTTATCTCCAATTTGTTTAATTATCTTAAACGATTCTTCGAAGTTACTTAAGGCATCAACGAATTTATGTTTATCAGATTGGACAGCGCCAATATTAACAAGTACTCGTGCTTCACCAATTTTATCGCCAATTTCTCTTTTTATTTTTAAACCTTTTATAAGATAAAAAAGAGAATTACGATAATCACCAAGTTTTCTGTAGACATTACCAAAATTATTACAATACAAAGACACACTTTTTTTATTGTTGAGTTTTTCAGCAATTTTTAACGCATCACCAAAATAGTTTAGCGCTTGTTTATAATTACCTTGTTTGTCGAAAATCATACCTATATTGTTTATGGTACTAGCTCTGCCTTTTTGGCAGATTGTGTCATTCGGATTATTTTCCAAAATTTTTTCTCTAATTGTTATACTTTTTAGAAAATTACCCAACGCCAATTTGTCATTGCTCTGATTAACATTAAGTACACCAATTGCATTATAAATTCGAGCAACAGAATTTTTCTCATCAAGTTTTTCATAAACTGTAAGCGCCTCAAGATAATTCTTTAGCGCGTCAGCATATTTTCCTTGATCATCAAATTTCATGCCCAATTCGAATTTCGCGTTAGCTTTGGCAATTACCGTACTATCTTTAATAAGCGAAACTTTATTTACTGATTTTTGGGGAACATTATCGCATCCCCAAATAGTTAAAACTACTCCCAGGCAAAGGATAACCCTTTGCAAGAGGGGATTTGATGTTGTTTTCATGGCTTTATGTATTAAATTGTTAAATTAACAAGTTATTTTTTTCTGTCCGCATTCTACATCAAAATACACAAAAAAGCAAGGGTTGTAGGTATTTGATTTATAATGTACTATTTTACTTAGAATAGGTTCTTAAAAATAAGAAGTTATTCGAAATCCAGTTTCAAAAAGCCCGCCTTAGGACGGATAAAACTTACATATGTAGGTCTGGAATAATAAGAATGAATACGAAAAAAAGTAAAGTTTTTTCCTTCAATGTTGCAGATGGTCAGTTCAAGACATCAAGCTGGACCGGAGGGATTATTGCTCAATGTGTTATGGTAGCGAAAACATCTAAGGGTTTTGCTGTCCGCGACACAAAGGATAAAGATAAAACGACTCTCTTCTTTAAAAAAGGTGAGTGGAATGCCTTCATTAAGGGAGTTAAAGCAGGAGAGTTCGATTAAAAAATATCGCCTAACAAAGTGATATAAGGTGAGGATTAAAAACCTCACCTTTTTATATGAAAAAAACAAAAACAAAAACAAAATTATATATAATCCCAGGTTGGGGAGAAAAAATAACCGGAAAAAATTACCAAAACCTGATTAATTCAGTTAAGGATAAATATACCGTCATTCCGGTTGAATATATTTCTGCTGAAAATCAGTCACTTTCAGAAAATATTAAACAAGCCAGAAGTCAAATAATAAAGCCTTCTTCAAAGGATATAATTTTAGGCTTCTCTGTAGGAGCCTTAATAGCTTATCAACTGGCTAGTAAAATTAAGTTTAAGTTGGCAGTCATTTGTTCTATTAGTTCGGTTTTGGAAAAAGACTTATTATTGTATCCCAAAAAAGAGGTAGAGAAAATTTTTAATCCTGCCCAAATTAAAGAATTAAATAAAATGTCTTATGGTCATCCTATTTCACCGATTATTTTATTCTATGGCGCATTAGAAACTCCTCAAGTAATTAAACGATCTCAAAAATTGCATAAGCGTTTGGGCGGTAATTTAATTTCCGTGGGTAAATGTCAGCATCAATTGTCCGGAGATTATTTAGAAGCTGTCAAAAAACAACTTTAAAAAAAGTAATCTACAAGACCCCATATGTTTAACCTGTGGGGTCTTTAGAATGTGGATCAAGACAGATTGACGATAAGGAAAAAATATGTTATTATCTGCGTAGAAAAAATAAAGCTCACTAACAATTAAAAATTACTGACATGAAAGATAGACTTATTTTTGAGACAGTTAGACTCCCAAATGGAATCACTGTCTACTCGTATCCAACGGATGTGCCATTTGTTGATGCGCGCATTATTATCCCGCTAGGTTCTGCTCATAATGTTGCTCCTATTCGACAAGGAAGTTTTCATTTTCTTGAACATATGGTTTTAAATCGTTCTAAAATGAATCCGGAACTTGATTCTTTCTCAAAAATTATCGGCCAGAGTGGTGGCCGTATAGGAGGAAGTACCTATCCCTTTAAGACGGTTTATGATGTTGAAGTAAAGCATGATTTGTTTGAGAATGCTTTCGGAGGCCTTGTGTCTCAAGTTTTTGAACCAATATTTACTAAAGAAGATATTGAAAATGAAATTGGTGTTATAAAAAACGAAAGGAGGAGAAAGGAAAGATTTTTTCCGGGAAACAATAAATTGGGTAAATATCTTTTAACGGAATGGATGAATGATCCGCTTTGTCCGATGACTCAAAGGCTTGGTTCGGACGCAGATCTCGAAGCTATGAATCTTTCAGATATGCTAAAGGTTCATGAATATTATTTCAATGATCAGATCTGTGTTTTTGTTGGAGGTAAATTTGAAATAGATTCAGTTTGCAAGAAGTTATCAAAGATAGAAACCAGGAAAATTATATTGCCTGAAGATTGCTCAAAGATTTCATGGAAGAAACGTGAATATCACGAGAGTAAATTTGATGATGTAAATCGTTACACTTACTACTTTGGCGGTTTAAATGAGTCCGTTAATGATCTTAGGGAAACAAGCGCGATTAGATTCATTTTAAACCTCCTTGTTAATCATATACAAGGCTCCCTATATAATTGGTTGAGAAATGAAAAAGGTTGGGTTTATGAGATAGGATATTTATGTCATCTGGAGAAGAATGGTTCATATTGGAAAATATTTTTTCCTGTAAATAATGAGGAGCAAGTTAAAATTATTAGAGATGAACTGCATAGTAAGATAGTAGATACTCTAAAAAATTCAGACTTGGTAGAGAAAGAGATCAATAGACTAAGGTCAAAAAGTGTATTCTTCTATCAAACCTTAGATCAAGTTTTAAATGAAGGTATTAGTTTCCACGATGATTACGGTAAAATTTTTACAGAGTTAGAATACTTATCTATCATGGAAAGTTTTGCTGACACTGATTATCTTATGAAGATATATGAAAAACATATGTCGCCTGGGGTAACTGGAGAATTTCTGGCAATACCTGAATAAAAAGCAAAAGACTGAATATTTTTATATTCAGTCTTTTTTATTTAGTAATTTTTAAAATTGACACAGAAATCAAATCGTCTATAATTTAGATAAGCCACCGCCACGGCGGGGCAAGCAGTCGTTGTCGAGATTACTGCATTCATTAAAAGATAGAGAAGATTTATAATATGGAACAAGACAAAGTTTTCCTCGAGTATGTTATCAAAGCATTGAGTGATTATCCGAACGATGTAAAGATCGACCGCAAGGTAGACGAGATGGGAGTGCTTATAACTCTCAATGTCAATCCTGCCGACATGGGCAAGATTATCGGCCGAGCTGGAAATACAGCAAAAGCTATCAGAACTCTACTCCGAGTTATTGGTATGAAAAACAATGCCCGAGTTAATTTGAAGATTAACGAACCAGAAGGTGGCAGAGCTCCAAGTATCGGCGCAGCAAGTGTCGACCAGGCTATGGAAGATTTGAAAGGAATATAATCGAAACTAAAAAACACCCCGTCCGCCAGCTGGCGGACGGGGTGTTTTTATTTGTGCTATGATGCGTTTATATGCGTTTTCATATTATTACAATTTTCCCAAATATCTTTGATTCATATTTAAATGAGTCTATTATTGGGCGGGCGATAGAGAATAAAAATATTTCCGTTAAATTTTATAATCCGCGCGATTTTATAAAAGCGCCAGTAAGTAACTACAAGCCTGTAGATAGTAAGCCGTATGGCGGCGGTCCCGGAATGGTTATGCAAGCGGAGCCTATATTGAAAGCCGTGGAATCAGTTTATAAAAAGATATCAATCCGCCGGCTGGCGGATAAAAATTCAAAAGTTTTGACTATAAATTTTATTCCGACAGCTCCTAA
>JAHFNP010000018.1 GCA_023267245.1 Candidatus Nomurabacteria bacterium | reverse complement strand
AGCTTCTGAAATTAGATCCTGTACTTGTCCGGGATACTGTGGAGCCTCGCGAAATTTCTTCGTCATGTGGGTCCCACCCGGTACTCCGGGAAGGGTGAAGCGCGAAGAAATTTCGCGAGGCAAAATAGCAGTGACAGGCCTGATTTCAATTTCCGGATCAACTAACCCGGTTGGACGGATTATCTGTTCGACGATCTGACTGCTTTCCTTTCTTTCATAATCGCTCGGCGTCGCCGAAGTATATATAACCTGGCCGATCTTTTTATCAAATTCTTCAAATCGAAGAGGGCGATTGTCTTTCGCCGAAGGCAGGCGGAAACCGTGCTCAATCAGAGTGTTCTTGCGAGACTGATCGCCGGCGTACATCCCGCCGATCTGCGGGACGGTTACATGCGACTCGTCGATAACAGTCAAAAAATCATCGCCGAAGTATGAGATCAGAGTATCCGGCTGATCGCCTTCATTTCGTCCGGAAATATGCCTCGAGTAATTTTCTATACCGGAACAATATCCGACTTCTTTCAGCATCGCAAGGTCATAAGTCGTCCGCCTTTTAATCCGATCCGCTTCAAGCAATTTGCCTTCTTTTTTAAATTTCTTCAATTGTCCGTCAAGCTCGTTTTTTATCAATTTTATAGCCCGCTTAAGCTTGTCTTTTGAAGTCACAAAGTGCTTAGCAGGGAAAAGAAAAACTTCTTCTTCGCTTCTAATTATTTTCGACGATACTGGATCGATAGTCAAAATTTGCTCAACCACATCGCCAACAAGCGAAATACTGTGAGAAAAAGTTTCTGAAATCGGCATAACTTCGACTTTATTTCCAAGCGCTCTAAACTGGCCCGAGTTCAGATCAGCATTAGTCCTTTCATAATGCATCTTGATCAATTTCTCCATCAAACTTGTACGAGAAATCTTATCCCCGATTTTTATGCTGAAATTCTCTTCCTTGTATTCTTCCGGAGATCCGAGGCCATATATGCAAGACACGGAAGCCACGATGATGACATCCTTACGCGTTAAAAGCGCCTGAGTGGAAGCGTGGCGCAGGCGATCGATCTCTTTATTGATCTGCGCGTCTTTCTCTATATATGTATCCGTCGTCGGCATGTACGCCTCGGGCTGATAGTAATCATAATAAGAAACAAAATAATGCACCGCGTTGTCGGGGAAAAAAGTTTTGTATTCTTGAGCAAGCTGAGCGGCCAAGGTTTTATTGTGCGCAATGACGAGTGTCGGCTTATTTATTTTCTCGATCACATTCGCCATGGTGAAAGTCTTGCCCGAGCCGGTGACGCCTAAAAGCGTTTGCTTTCGCATACCCTTCTTTAACCCTTCCAAGAGTTCCTTGATCGCCTTAGGCTGATCCCCCGCCGGCTCATATTCTGTTTTGAGTTTAAATTTAGACATTTTTCTATTGCGATTTATAAATAGTCTTTCCTGGACTTGAAATTACATCTCTAATTCTTTCAATATGATTTTTAAAGATATTAGACGGGAGTTTATCAAATTCAAAATATTCAATTTTATCAGCTTCATTGTTAAGTGTGATTTTACCGCCTATAACTTTACAGAAAAATGAAAATACAATTTCATTTTTGTCCGACTTGCTATACACCCCCACCAAATTAATGATATCAACTTCAAGACCTGTTTCTTCTTTAACTTCTCTTTTCAAGCCAATCCAAGGCGATTCTCCATTTTCTATACCGCCACCCGGCAAATTCCATAAATCATGGTCTCTTCTATGGCAGAGTAAAACCCTTTTTTGTTCGTCTAATACTATTCCAAATACACCAATCGTAAATTGAGTTTTCATACTGTAGCTATATTGTAACATTATAGCAAGTATCATTTAAACACTAATCAGAAATGAATAGTGGTCTTTAATTTAGTTATACATATCATCTCGGATTTTTTCCAATTTTGAAATAACTTCCGGATCAGTTATTTTTTGAAAACGAGGAATAGTTTTCTCGTTTTTTACCACATTCTCCATAAACATCGACAGAGGTCGGAAATCCCAAAATTTCCCCAATTTATAAACTTTGGCATCTTCATATAAAGGCCGGTAAGCGACCATCGCTGATTTTTCTAAGTCCTCTATTTCAGTATGAAGACCAGGGTTCAAAAATTCGTAAGCGTAATCTCTAAATCCTTTAGCTGGATCATGTTTATAATGATAATAAAATCCTTTTTCTGGCGTTTTCATGACGATTTGTTTTTTAGTTATTTGATTTTAAATATTTCTCTAGAAACTCTACCTTAAACTCATGAAAATTACCATCAAGAATCGATCGGCGGATTTTTTTGACCAAGTTCACAATAAAATAAAGGTTATGAGTCGAGGCTAAAGTCCCGGCGAGCATTTCTTTGCCGTGAAAAAGGTGCGCGATATAAGCGCGAGTGTAGCTTTTGCATGTATAACACTCGCAATCATCTTCGATTGGAGAAAAGTCTTCTCTATATTTTGTATTTTCAATATGAATTTTGCCCGACTTAGTATATATAGTCCCGTTGCGGCCTAAACGAGTCGGCAGGACACAATCGAAAAGATCTACGCCGTTTTCTATGCCCATAAAAAGATCTTCCGGCTCGCCGATGCCGAGCAAGTGCCGAGGTTTTTCTTCCGGCAATATTTCATTAACCCATTTCACCGCCGTCGACATATCTTCCTTAGCAAAAGATCCGCCGATACCAAAGCCATCAAAACTTTTTCCATCCACAGACATTTCAGAAATTATTTTTGCCGATTTTTTTCTCAAACTCTCTTCCCTGCCACCTTGCACAATGCCAAACAAAGCCGGAGCGAAATTGGAATTAACTTCGCTATTTAACTTAACATGTCTCTCCAAGCATCTCTTTGCCCAAGCATGAGTTCGATTGAGAGCTTCTTCTTGATATTTCAAGTCCTCCGCCGGACTGGTACATTCATCGAAAGCAAAAATAATATCCGCGCCCAGATTGTGTTGAATTTCAATTGATTTTTCTGGAGTAATGTAGTGAATCGTGCCATCGAGGTGAGATTTAAAAGATACCCCGTCCTGTCCTACCTTTGCCAAACGTGGTGCATCACTATCATCAAAACGTTCAGGAATCATCAACGATGGATCAGTAATTTTTATAACTTTGGAAATATCTTTGCCGTAAGCCACGCCCAAAGAGAAAACTTGAAACCCGCCGGAGTCAGTCATCGTCGGACCGGACCAATTCATAAACTTGCCGATGCCGCCGGCCTTGGCCACGATCTCGTCGCCCGGCTGCAAATACAGATGATAAGTGTTGCCGAGCACGACTTGCGTACCGATATCTTTAACTTGATCAGGATTCAAGGATTTAATTGTGGCTTTAGTCCCTACGGCGACAAAAGCCGGCGTCTCGATCACGCCATGCGGAGTCTCTAAAGTCCCCGCTCTACCCAAGCTGTTTTCTAATTTTTTTAATATTTTAAAATCAAAATTTTTCATATGATAAACAAAAGTAGTTTCTAGAATGCCTTGCGCAGGCCGACGGGCCGAGCAGAGCAAAAATTCAGCAGAATTTTATGTGTGCATTATAGAAACTACTTTTGTTGTTCCACTTCTACAAACTTAAGCTCCTGAATATTGATCGGGCTTCGCAGAAGCACCTTTTTAAGAGGATCGCGCGGATCGGAAATCACCTCCACAACCAACCCCAAAACCTGCGAATTCATGCTCGGGACGACAACTTCATCGCCAATATTTATTTCAAAATCCTGAGGCAAAGTTATTTCAAAATTCTGCCCCCCGCGGCCAGTAGCCTGGACATATATGTCTTTGCCGACGATCATCGCATCCGTCTTTTCCCCGGGCGACGAATACAATTTCACTTTCGATGTATTATCATAAACTTCAAAAACTTGGCCGATTAGGATATTACCCTGCGCAAAAACTTTTTGAGCCGGCTTTATCCCCTGCAGAGAACCCAAATCTATAATCAAAGTATCATACGGCGATTGGCTCGGCTTTGCCCATATTGTCGCAAGAGTCAGATTTCGATTTTCTTTTCTAAAAAATATTTCTTTTAATTTAGCATTCTCGTCAGCTAAAAGAGCGTAGTCTGTCTGTTTCATTGTAAGTTCCAATAACTGATTTTTTAAATCTTGATTTTCAGCATTTAACCCTCCCCTCGTTTTAAATATATAACTGGTATCACCTAAATTATCTGCGGCCTTATTTGAATTCGGCCAGATCGCATGACCCAGATTTTGGAACGAATTACCGACAAAATTCATGATCGGCTTTCTGAATATTATTAAAATCAAAACGAGGATCAAGAAAAACGAGAAAATCAAAATTCTTCTGTTTCTTCTAGGGTATTGAAATTGTTTATTTCGGGGGTAATTCATCTTGGCTTGATATTAAAATCTCAGCAAATCCAACAATATCTTCCAAAATAATACCCGTCCCGCGTGCGACAGCTGAAAGAGGATCGTCCGCAATATATACCGGTATTCTAAGAATATTTTGCAAAAGTATATCGAGCCCTTGGATCAAAGCGCCACCACCGGAGATAATTATCCCTCCGCGCATAACATCCGAAAGAATTTCAGGCGGTGTAGTCTCCAGAACTTCTTTGATACCGTCGATTAATTTATTGATCGAATGAGAAATCGCCTCGCGCACATCGCCATCAGTCACGATAACTTCCCTTGGAAGTCCTGTGACAAGATCTCGGCCGCGGACCACGACTTCCATAGTATTACCGTGGATGACTGAACCGATCGCGATCTTAACTCCTTCAGCTGTCTTCTCTCCGATCAAAAGCTTAAATTCATCACGCACATAAGTCACAATATCGCTGTTCAATTTATCTCCGGCAATTCTAAGATTTTTGGATCTGACAATGCCGCCCAATGAAATCAAAGCGATGTCGGTTGTTCCGCCGCCGATATCTATAATCATCGAACCGACTGGTTCTTTAACCGGAAGTCTGATACCGATCGCCGCGGCCATCGGCTCTTCGACAATATGTACTTCTCGCGCACCGGCGCTTATAGCCGCGTCATAAACAGCCCGAGTCTCCACATTTGTCACACCAGACGGCACGCCGATAACGACTCTCGGGCGAAAGAATTTCGGAGATATTTTCTCAGTCTTATTAATGAGGTAGGAAAGCATCTCTTCCGTCACTTCAAAATCAGAAATAACTCCGTCAACCAGAGGCCGGATGGCTTTGATATGGGCCGGCGTCCGGCCGAGCATCTCTCGAGCCGGCAATCCGACCGCGACGATCTGTCCCGTCTTCTGATTGACCGCGACGACTGACGGTTCGTTTATGACGATGCCGTGGCCGCGAAGATACACCAAAGTATTAGCTGTACCAAGATCGATCCCGATGTCATTTGAAAATAAGTCGTAAATTTTTTTTAACATATTATTTGCAGCGCTTTAAGCCTTCAACATTTCTATAAACTTATCTACCGCCATAACCTCACCTTTTTCCTCTGCCCTTCTTTTTACTTCAACTCCGCCTTCTTTCAGACTTCGTTCTGACACGACGACTCGATACGGCAGACCGATCAAGTCAGCATCTGCAAATTTTTCTCCAGCATTTAAACTTCTATCATCAAGTAAGACCTCAAAGCCCTTTTTAGAGAACTCATTATATATTTTTTTTGCTTCTTCTGAAACATTCTCTGAAACTCCAAGGGGCAGAAGATGTATCAAGAAAGGCGCGACGGCTTCCGGCCAAATAATACCTTTGTCATCTGAACAAACTTCTACAAGCGTTCCCATAAGACGACTGACGCCCATACCGTAACAACCCATGATAATAGTGATATTTTCATCGTTCTCATTTTTGTAAACCATGTCGAAAGGCGCGCTGTATTTGGTTTTGAGTTCAAATATATTACCGACCTCTATGGCTTTCTTTTCAACCAATTTTGATCGGTCGATTCCAAGCTCAGCCAAAACTTCGTCGTTCAAAACTTCCTTATTGACGGCAATGCCCTTTTCTTCATCTATATATATAGTATCTTCACCGGCTTCTGTGACTGTCTGAAATTCATGCGAGAATTTAGAAAAGCTGCCACCGGAAGCAAAAGTCATATAGGTCTGATGGCCGATACCGACTCGATCATAAATATTTTTGTAAACAACCTGCATCTTTTCATAATAATTTTTCAGATCTTCTTCATCTTTATGGAAAGAGTACATGTCTTTCATTATAAATTCCCGCCCGCGCAAAATACCCGACTTGGCGCGGAGCTCCATTCGGAATTTATTCTGAATCTGATAAACCGATAACGGCAGATCACGATAAGAATTTACATATTGCTGAACAAGCGGTACAACCATCTCTTCATGCGTCGGCCCGAGGGCGACTTCCCTGTCGCTGGAATCTTTAACCTTGTAAAGATCATCCATCGAATTCCATCGTCCGGTCTTTTCCCAATTTTCTTTCGGATGAAAAACGGACATGAGCACTTCTTGTCCGCCGGCTTTGTTCATTTCGTCTCTAATGATTGCTTCAATTTTTTTAATGACCCGTAGTCCGAGAGGAAGATAAGAATAAACACCGGCCATTTCTTTATTTACAAAAGAAGCCTTGATCAAAAGAATGGCATTTTTGGAAACTTCATCGGCTGGGATTTCCTTGCGTGTTTTGGTAAAAAGCGCTGATTGCAACATAGTTTCAATACTATAGTAAAAAGCTTAATCAGTCAAAAGTATATGATTTGCAATTTTAAAGCTTTTTTGCTAATATTTTCCGCATATGACTAATGATACAAACGATACAAAAAACAATCTTTCTGAAGCGATGGTCAAGGCGGGTGTGCATTTCGGCTACAGTAAAAGCCGCCGACACCCTTCGACCGCGCCTTTTATTATCGCAACCAAAAACAAAGTCGATATTATTGATCCGGAAAAAATCAGTGAGCTTTTAGATAAAGCAAAAGAGTTTATCGCCAAGCTTGCCAAGGAGAATAAAAAGATTCTTTTCGTCGGAACAAAGCCTGAAGCTAAAAAAATAATTCTAGAAGCAGCCACTCTGCTTGATATGCCGTATGTGACAGAACGCTGGATCGGAGGCATCTTGACTAACTTCCCGGAAATCAAAAAAAGAATTGCCAAGTACAATGATCTAAGAAGTAAAAAAGAAAAAGGCGAGCTCGACAAATATACCAAAAAGGAAAGACTTATGATTGACCGAGAAATAATCAAACTCGAAAACTATTTCGGCGGCATTTCAAATCTTGAAAAGGCTCCGGACGCATTGCTTATAATCGATTCAAAAAAGGAACACATTGCCGCGACTGAAGCCAAGAAAAGCGGTATTCCTGTCATCTCATTATCAAATACCGATACCAACATCAAAAGCATCGATTACCCTGTCGTTGGAAATGACGGCTCAAGCTCAAGTATAAAATACTTCACTAATGAAATAGTTAAAGCTTACAAAATATAAATATGATCACAACTGAACAAATAAAAGAACTCCGCGACAAAACCGGTATTTCAGTAATGCAGTGCAAAAAGGCTCTTGAGGAAGCCGAAGGCGATATGGACAAGGCTTTGCTTATACTCAAGAAAAAGAGCTCTGAGATAGCCGGCAAAAAAGCCGGCCGAGAGACTTATGATGGACTCGTCGTCGTAAAAACTAGCGGCAAAAAAGCGACCGCCGTGATATTGAACTGCGAAACTGACTTCGTTGCTAAAAACCAGGACTTCATATCGCTTGCTGAGGCTATTGCAGATCAGGCTGTCGCTGAGGGAGCAGATAAGGCCAAGGCCGCCGCTCCGGATCTGATCAATCCGATCATCCAAAAAATCGGTGAAAATATCCAATTAAATAAAATCATAGAAGTAGAAGGAGAAAATTTGGGCACTTATGTCCATAGTGGTAAGTCCGGTGTCATAACTTCCCTCTCCGGCGGCACACCTGAGCTTGCCAAGGATATCTCCATGCACATCGCCGCCATGAAGCCTGAATTCATCAGCCGCGACAATGTCGACAACGATATGGTTGAGGCGGTCAAGGATATATTCAAGAAAGAAGTCGAGGAATCAAACAAGCCGGCTGAAATAAAAGAGAAAATGCTGCAAGGCAAAATAAACGACTACTTTAAAGAAAAAACTTTGTTGGAGCAATCCTTTATCAAGAATCCTGATACAACAATCAAAAATCTTCTTGAGCAAAACAAAGCTTCCATCGTGAGCTTCGTTCGATTTAGCGTAACAGACTAAATAATTATTATGTTGACTACAATACTATTCTTTTCTATATCCCTTGTTTTGATAATCGGTATGCTTTCGTATAAAATCATCATGATTCGACAAGGCAAGATCGCCGCTCCGCAACATTTTAATGAAGCGGAAATGTTTTGGCCCGATGATCTTAATTTTAAGTCATTGAAAATGAATATTGAATTGTATTCAATAAAAGGTCTTCGATTAGCTGTCCTTTTCCTTCTTAAGGTCTGGATCAAATCTGTTTATTTTGTCAGAAAAGAAAAAGAAATCCTGATGCCTAAAATACATGATTGGGCCGGCAAGATTAAGGCAAAAAGAAAAGCCAATCCGACTGTTTCAGGCTTCATACAGAACATCAGCGATTATAAATCGAAACTCAAGACAATGAGCGAGCAGATCAAGAAAGAGGAGATGGAGAATATTGAAAAATAAAAGATTATGCTAGGATAGTTAAGTGCCAGTGTAAGGATAGCTTCCGCCAGCTGGCGGATTGGTAGGTATACGCTAGAATAAAAGAATCGGTTGTTTTAATAAATTAATAATATTGCCGGCATAGCTCAGTTGGTAGAGCGCCACTTTTGTAAAGTGGATGTCCGGGGTTCGAACCCTCGTGCCGGCTCACTTAGAAAAAATAATGATCTTATTTCAAGGCACTAATTTGTACTGGCGAGATAATATCATAGCCAAATAAAATAAGTCAATAATAGTTACCTCCATGCATATTACTATGCTTAATTGACTTTTAATATTAAATTATGCAAAAATATAGTTGAGTTTATTAATAATTAACATATATTATATGGATTTATTTATTGATACTTATGGTACAAAAATCGGATCTAGCGGAGAGCGAATTGTGCTTTCATTCCCCAACATAAAGGAGAAAAAAGAATATCCTGCTCGCCGAATAAGTAAAATTATCATTCTTAGGCCTGCATCTCTTACAACGCATGCCGTACAATTGGCCCTTAAGTATGATGTTGACATCGTCTATCTGGGCTCGTTCGGGAAACCGGTCGGCCGATTTTTTTCAAGCGAACCGAAAGGACTAGCTACCCTCCGCAGAGCTCAGTTGGAAACATCAGTGTCAGTTGAAAAATCCTTTGATATCGCAAAGGAGTTCGTAAGGGGGAAATGTGCAAATCAAATTGAATATCTCAGATATCTCGGATATATTTATAAAAAAGATTTTAGCAAAGAGCTTCTCCAAGCTCAAACAATTTTTGACACCATTGATCGCTTGCCTGTGTCTGAAAAAAGCAAAGAACAGCTTCTAGGCATCGAAGGATATATTGCCGATCGATATTTCTTCGGCCTTAAAAAACTATATAAGTTTCCAGGAAGAAAACCTCAGGGCAGAGATCCATTTAATAGCGCTTTTAATTATGCTTATGCAATACTGCGCAATGAAGTTGAGAAACAATGCCTATACATCGGCCTTGATCCGTATCTTGGGCTTTATCATGTTGAACGATACGGCAAAATGGCTCTTGTTTATGATCTCATTGAGGAATTTCGTGTCCCAGTCGTCGATTCCGTAATTTTTCCTCTTTTTGTTGAAAAAAAATTGAATAAGAAAAATCATTTTGAACAAGTTGGCCACGGGCAATATCAATTATCTGCCGAAGGTAAGGCTGTTGTAGTCAAAGCTGTTAAGAAAACTCGCTTATCCGAAACAACTGTCTGGCGGGGTAAAAATTACACACTCGAAGATATAATAAAGAATCAAGTGCAAGCTTTAGCTCGTCACTTTTTGGATAAAGAAAAACATTATCAACCTTTTAGTATTGCAAAACTTCTTACTAAATATGAATAACTTTGAGGCAGTTATTACCATAGGATGGCAAACACGCAATTCACGCCGTCATCAAAAAGCTATAACATGGTGCAAGGATTACGGCCTTAATCCAATATTATCAAATCTTAGTATTGGTAAATTATATCCAAAAGAGGAAAGAGAAATTTCTAACAAATTTAAAAAGGAATTCACTAGAAAAACTGAAAAAGTATTTTTTAGCAGAATTTGCCAATCTTGCTATGATGATATGAAAATAGATAATGTAACAAAAGAAAAGTTAGACTATAGTTCAAATTTTGAACTTATCCAAATACCAATGGACTTGGATCAAAACAAGAGAAATATCAAGAAACACAATAAATAAAGGCTCCTGCACACTAGTGTCGCAAAAAGGAGGTTGTGCAACTGATTAATATTGCTAAAGTCGCAAAAGTTAGCTTAAACCTTCTTATTACAGCATTAATTGAATACGATCTATTACCATCCAAATATAACTCACTGTATGTTTTATCTTCAATTGATAATGGGTATCAAAAAAGAAATATTAAAAAACCCCGATGTGTTGTTAGTGTGTATTATGACACCAACGGCAAAAAAAACATTTTTC
>JAHFNP010000017.1:1745-10756 GCA_023267245.1 Candidatus Nomurabacteria bacterium | reverse complement strand
TGGCTGTAGCAACCTCGTCTTTTGAGAAAAGATTTTTCTTATCGGCGAAATCAATGCAGGCGTTTGTATTGCTGGAGTCGTCGCAATAAGTCTTGCAGGCGGCTTTATCTCTGCAATTGCCCAATTCGGCAATCGGATAAGTCAGTTTAGAAAGCGCGTCAGAAGAGTCGCTGCTCTGAGCTCTGGCGCTGTGAACCAAAATGACTGAGAAAAACGCGATTGAAACTAAGACTGAAAAACTTAAATATTTTTTCATATTTATTGGAAAGGATTAGTTTTAATATTTTTAAATGGATTGGTTTGGTCGACCGGATTAACATTCGGCTTATTTTCTAAGGGGTTGGTAGAAGTCGACGGCAAAACTGCACTATTTGTTTGATTAACAACCTCGCTGGCTTGCTTATTTTTATAATAATAATAATAACCTGCTAATAAAACCAAAATTAAAAACGCTAATACTATAATTATATTTTTTTTACTCATGCTTTGATTATACTCCTCTAAAAAAATAAAGCTCAACCTGCCTGTGAATTACTATTCAGGTAAATTTTAGAATCTAAAACTGAAACCAATGGAATAAACAGTACCAGAAACCAGAACCGGTAGCGCGGCAAGAGTTGTATCTGGAGAAAAATGATTTGGCTGGAGGAAGAGGTGTAACTGTCGTTTCTGTTTTGACTACGATTGGAGGCGTGACAGGCGGTATAATTTCAGGCTGGACTTCGACTGCAACCGGAGGGATAAACACCGGCTGTTTTTTAATAGCCGCTCGGGTTAAAGGTCCAAATAATCCATTGGCGGGAAGTCCGACGCTTGCTTGGTAGTTTGAAAGGACTGATTGAGTCAACGGTCCGAAGAAGTCTGTTTCATTTCCGGGTGATCCGGGGCCGGTTGTGGCCAGGATAAATCCATTTCCATTCAAGAAGATCTGCAAGGCTCGGACATCTTCGTCTCTCGAGCCAAGAGATAAATATTGGCTTAAAACAGGCTTTGGAGCTGAATATACTATTGGAACCAACGGCTCATTTCCGCCCATTTGAGCCGTTGCTAGCGGTAGAATCGGAGCCACAACCGGAATCGGCACCGCATTCGGACCATAACCGGGCAAGTAACCTCCGCTAGTGCCGCCGCTGGACGATGATGTATAAGTAGTGAACTTAGTGAAGTGCTTGGTCCAGATGATCAGATCGCTGCCGACATCTATCTTGCAGTCACCTTCCGCAGCCAAGCCATCGCCTGTGGCTTGGCTGTCGTCAGCACAGGTTGAAATGATTTCGGTGAAGACATTGTTTCGGGAGTAGCCGACGCGCTTGCTTGCTTGGCCGGATATATTAATGCGAACACCTTTGTCGAAGGTTAATTTGATATCGTCGAATCCAAGTTCGATGACTTCTTGGACATTACCGCCCGGGACTGTGACGGAACTGATCGATTCCACTGTTGGGGCGTGGATGATGCCGGTCCAACCGTCATCACCGGTAACTGTAGAGCCTATTGGAATTTCTACATTTACATTACCAGCGGAGGTTGAAGAATTTATTGTGATTTTGGGGATGGCGCCGGTGAGGCCGGTGATCAGAGAACTGACATCTACGGTTGCATTGTTTACTTCAACTGGAACTGTGATGGTTATGTCTGTCAGGGAGTTGATGACGGCGGCGGTGTTGTCCAAGTCGAGTATTACTTCATTTAAAAGATTGAGGGAGAGGGCGGGACTTTCAGAGCCTATATTACCCGCGGCATTTGTTACTTTTGCCGTAATATTTTTTAAACCAACCTCTCCAAGCTGACCGTGTACAATATTAAATGCAACAGTTCCGGAAGTTATATCATCGTCAGAAAGAAGGGCTGTTAAAAGAGTGTTGAATGAAGATCCGTCTAGAAGTAATTCCAGAGTATCCCCTGCTGCCGATCCGCTTGAACCGAGACCGACAACAACATCAAAGCTTGCATTTTCTTCAGTTGAATTAATATCTGGACCAGCAGAAGCAGTCGGTGCATTCGGAGCGCTTGGCGCTATTGTGTTAATAGTGTAATTATTAGAACTTAATGTTCCGACCCCAACATTGCTAGAACTATCTGTCACACCAGTAGCGTCTACTGTAATAATATTTGTTGCGTCTATGATACCGGGAGTCGGAATAAAACTTGCAGTCCAAGTCATGCCGCCATCGGAAGAAGAAACATCAGAAAGTGTTCCGTTTTCAATAGTGATGATATCGGTATTATCAAAACCGACTACAGGCTCATCGAAAGTAATTGTGATGGTAGGATTGCTGTCGGCTAAAAGAGCGGGATTATCAAAAGTGATACTAGTAATACAAGGAAGGATGACGGATCTAAAAAACGGATAGCCGTCATTCGTGGAGCCATTAATATCCCAAACTGCAGTAAAGTTCCAATTTACATCAGTGAAAGTAGATTGGGTTTTCATTTCTGTTGTAGTTTTACCTATTAACCCAGCGCAGTTCCCAATAATATCAGAGCAACCACTTGCTTGTCCGGAAGTTTGAATGTCCCAGAAAGAATTTGTGATTGTTCCAGCATTATTAACTCCAACCAAACCGCCGATATAAACACCATCAGTCACACTGCTGGTGGAATAGGAATTGATGATTGTTGCAAAACTATTATATCCCACCAAGCCGCCGATATAACCGCTATCGGCAATACCAGTTATACTGCCAGTGGTATAGGAGTTGGTGATTGTTGCACTATTATACCCAACCAAACCGCCAGTAAAACTAGCGCCACCAGTGATATCTGCACTCTGCACACCAACATTACTTATGGTTGATCCTGATTCAGTATAACCAAATAATGCAACATAATCAGCTTCCGGTCTGTTTATGTATAATCCCGTAATCTTTTTTCCATTTCCATTAAAAGTTCCAGTGAATCGTGTAGAGGTATTTCCAACCGGCGCAAATCCCGCGCCGGAATTCCAACCTGAAGTAGCCGAGCAATCTATATCATTTGCTAGCTTATAACTTTTTGACAGAGTAGATGAATCATCCCCCATACTTTGAAGTCCTGAACAATTAGTAATAATATAAGGATCAGATGGAGTTCCTGATCCGGCAAGTATTATATTGAGCAAAAACGGATAACCGTTATTTGTAACTCCATCTATATTCCAGATCGTAGTGAAGTCCCATCCAGCGGAAGTAAAAGTAGATTGAGTTTTCATTTCTGCTGTAGTTTTTCCCGTACCGCCAGCACTAGTTAATTGTCCGGAAGTTTCGGTATCCCAAAAAGAACCAACTATCGATGCACTACTAAATCCAACAAAACCCCCAGTATCTACGCTAATACCACTCACACTTCCCGTGGAATATGAGTTCGAAATTGTTCCGCCAACATGTCGTCCGACAAAACCACCAACTTGATCGCCACTATTAGTGCTTGTTACATTTGCAATAGAATAAGAGTCAGAGATCGATCCACCGCAAGTATATCCAACCAAACCACCTATATGCCCGCCGCCACTTACACTTCCTGTAACATATGATTTGGATATAATTCCGCAACTAGCTCCAGCCAAACCCCCAACATCTCCGCCAGTAATATTTATATTTTCTAACCCAACATTAGATACTGTTCCTGCAAAATAACCGAACAGTCCTATATTTGAAACACCTGGAGTGTTATTTATGAAAAGTCCTGTAATCTTTTTTCCGTTTCCATCAAGGTTTCCAGTGAATGAAGAAACACCTCCAACCTGCCCCACCGGCGCAAAACCCGCGCCGGAGTTCCAATTAACCGTATCCGAGCAATCTATATCACTGGATAATTTATAACTTGCTGAAAGATTATTATTCATGTCCTGAAGTTCCGTACAAGTAGAAATGATGTAAGGATCAGAAGAAGTTCCTGTTCCTCCGGAAAAATCTGCCGGTGCGCGAACAGCAAAATAAATTACAGACAAAATAACAACTAAAGCTATGACCAAAACTTCCGGACTGTGCTTTTTAAAAACATGTTTAATGAAATACTGATGGGCTTCTTTGCAATTGTCTATAAGTTTTTGGGTCATAAAGATATGTGATAATTATATCTTATATCCAATAAAAACAATAACTAATTTACTTCAAAAACACGGAGGAGTTTCCTCCGTGCGTGCTAAAAAGGAGGATAAAAAAAGCCCCCAACATTGTTGGGGGCTTAAGGGTACAAGATAAAAGTTAAGAGATTTAGAAATCTACTCTACGGAGGCCGCTCGAGGCATCGCGACTGTCGCGATCGTCGTAGCTGATGAAGAACTGTCCATTGCCAACATTGCGGTCCATGTACATAGCATAGTCGTCACTATCGAGGGCCGCGAAACGAGTGAGTCCTTTGACATCATACATCTTGCCAGTTTCTGAACGATATCGGAAAGCGGCAATAATTCCCTCTTTCGGAACCATGAACTTGATGCCGGCATTGATACCATCATCATAACTTTTGCCAAGCATGTCCGGCTCGCCTCCACCCACATGAGTAATTGAATAATTTCCTTCGGGACGTTTTTGCTGTTCTTTTATGGCTTTAGTAATACTGTCATAAGTTTTATAAACAGCATCTTTGCCAAATTGCTTTGCATAAGCGTTGAAGGCATCGTCTTCGGTGATATCCGAAAAAATTACTTCCAGACGATTCATACCCTCTTTTTTGAAAGGCACAGCAATTTTTGACCAGTCAATAATACGGTTGAAGAATTTTTTGTAGAATTTTTCAATCCTCCTTTTTTCTTCAGTCCATTGATCGGCTTTGATGCGGAAAATTTCTTCACAGAATTTTTCGGTTAATTTTTCAAGCGTTTTCTCATCGTTTAAGATAAGATGATTCGCTTCTTCAAAACCAAAATTTCCTTCGCCTAGCAACCGAGTTACGGTGCCGGCAATTTTAAAACCTACTGCGGACAATTGGCCCGGAGTGGCAATCTTTTTTTGATTTGTCATTTTGACTCCTCCTGTTTATTAATGAACAATATTTGAGTTCTTTGGATAAGGCATCTCAACATTCCTTGTCTTTTTATTATATGCCATTTTAGACTAAAAGTCAACAGAGTACGGAGGAGTTTCCTCCGTAGCTGCATATGCTATAATTTACACATGGCTTTAAGAAAACAATCTTTTGCACCTGATGAATTTTATCACCTATATAATCGTGGTACTGAGAAAAGAACTATATTTCTAGATAAAGAAGATCATCAGCATTTCTTATATCTAATGTATGTCTGCAACACAACAAAAAGTATAGAATTAAGAAATGTCGGTGAGAATTTTGATCGTGGAGAAACTATAATTGATATAGGGGTATATTGTCTAATGCCTAATCACTTTCATATTCTTGTTCGTGAAAAAATAGAGGGTGGAATTTCTAAATACATGCGAAAATTATTAACGGCGTATTCCATGTATTTTAACAAAAAATATAAAAGGAGGGGCAAATTATATGGGGGAGTATTTAAATCAACTCACGCCGATAATAATAATTATCTTAAATACTTATATTCTTATATGCATTTAAATCCAGCAAAACTAATAGATAGAAATTGGAATAAAAATGAGAATAGGGGTAGCGTAAATTTATTAAAATATGTTTTTTCCTATCCATATTCAAGTTTGAAAGAATATATAAACCTAGAGTTTAGAATCATAAACCCGACACAATTCCCTTCTTATTTTAAAAAGCCGGATGATCATAAAAAAGAACTCTTTGAATGGCTAAGTTTAAATGATCAGTCTGAAGTCTAGTACGGAGGAGTTTCCTCCGTATGTGTTAATTTACCTCGAAATCTTCGGCTTCTTTTGAAACATTTTGAGTTTGAGGTTTGGGGGATTTTTTGAATAAAAATATAGAAAATAGCGAGATCAAAATAAAGCCGGAAAGCGCTATCAGCCAAATAGACAAACTGGGTTTGCTTTCTGTACTATCTGAAACATTGGCTGTCTGGTCAGGCACTTTTACTTCCACATCACTGGCAACTTCAGATTTTTTAACTACTTTTTTAACAACAACCTGTTTGATCGGCTGATTTGGTTTTTGTTCTACGATCGTTGGTACATTTTCTTTAGGAATTTCTACGATGGGGGCCACGGCTGGAATAGGCAGGACTTTTATTTTAAATCGCGTGGTCGAAACAGGATCTTGGTCAGATACATTTTTAAAATAATCCAACACGATCAAATAATCTCCGGCAATGCTGTAAGTATAATTAAATGGTTCATTTTTAGCGCTCTCCTTTGTCTCGCCGTTGCCAAAATTCCAATAAAATTTCCCAGAAGTTATATTTTTATCTCCATATGAAGCCTTCAAGCCAACAGTAAAAGACATTCCGGCCAGAACTTTTTCCGGCGCGACTATTTCTAATTTATAAACAGGATCAGGAACTGCTTGGGTGGTGGTTGTGTTTGTTGTTGTAGTTGTATCTTCTGTACTGGTTGAATTATTCTCTACAACTGGTTCATTATTATTTATTGAAACTGCTAAAATATTCACCTTACCCGGAGTCGGATCAGACGGCTGAAATTTATTATCGATCAACTGCAATGACTTGCCGTCCCCCGTGGCGCCCAAGCTTGAACTATAATCAGCCGTATCAATAATATTTAAATTTTCATCCTTCAATGCCAAAGATTCTCCGGTATTTGATAAAGAAAAACTGCTCTTAAAAATCGCATCTGCAAAACTCGGCCAGTCGACTAGAAATTTTGCCGGATTATTTGCAATCAAAGCAAAACCGCCCGCCGAAAGAGTACTGTTTCCCTGATAAGAAGTGAGACCGTGGTTGGTATTGGCTTCAAACAATTTCCACTTCGATAGATCTACCGCCTCTCCGCCATCGTTGTAAATTTCGATCCATTCCCTGCCGCTGTCAGAGCCTTCAACATCGTACATTATTTCATTTATCTTAACACTGGCAAAAGCCCTGGTCGCAATCAAGAAAATTATCAGGATAAAGAATATAAATTTTTTCATACTATTCCAATATTTTTTCCAAGATATGTTCTGGTACTTCTTTCGGTATTTGTTGGTTTGAAATTGGAGAAGCTGGCGGAACTATTTTTTTATTTTCTTCCGCAACTTTTGCCAGCATATCCTTAAGGCTGGAGAGATTTTTTTCTGAAGGCCCTTTTTGATCTATTGGTTTTATTTGTTCGGATGTTTTTTTGACAAGATCAGATAAATTTATAACTCTCGGAGGCGGCGGAACGGGCTTCGGGGCAGATTCTACTGGTTTAGGAACAATTCTCACCGGACTAGGAGCTTGATGAACTGGCCTTGGAATTGGTGTTGGAATCGGCCTAGGGGCCGGTGCGGGAATTGGTCTCTGTGTTTGAATGGGCATTACTGGTCTCGGAAGGGGTGGTGGAGTTGGAGTTGAAGTTGGTCTCGGTGTTTGTATAGTTTGTGCAGGAGTTGTTGGTATTGGTCTAGGAACATAAGGTTTCGGTGGGTTGACCGGCTCGTGCCACTTTTTGATCTCCTCTTCGACTACTTTTCTCGGACGAGCAAAAGTATCTCTAGCATGTTGGATTATTGCATCTTTGTGAGAGATTGATTGCATGGTTATCGGTGGCAAGGTCGTCGCCGAGAACGGCTTGGAGCCGACACCGTCAACCATAAGAGAAAGATAGATCTGAGCAAAACCAAGGTTGACGATATCTTCTTTTGTAAATGTCGGGAAAAAGACTTTCTCCAAAATTTCAGCATCAAACGGACCAACTCGGAAAGTAATAGTCGTGCCAACGTTGCCGAAAACCGCTGCCCGGACTTCCTCGGCCATCTGTTCGACATATTGGTGCGCGATAATTAAATTTAATTTATATTTTCTGGCTTCGGATAAAATATCGGCAAAAGTCGCATTGGCAAAAGACTGGAATTCATCCACGTACAAATAAAAGTTCGGCAACTTGTCCAAAACAGACGCCGAGACATCCGCGCGCGACATCGCCCCCAAGTAAATCTTGGTGATAAGCATACCGCCCAACAGGCTGGCATTCTGTTCCCCCACTCGGCCCTTGGACAAGTTGATGATGACGATCTTGCGATTGTCCATTATTTCTCTGACATCGAAACTTGATTTTGGCTGACCGATAATATTTCGAATAAGTGGGTTGGAAGTAAATTGACCGATTTTGTTTTGAATCGCCGCACCTGCTTCCTGCATATATTTATCGCCATACTTGGCGAATTCATCAACCCAAAAAGATTTAACAGCTGGGTCGGAAACATTGTCCACGACTTTTTTTCGATAATCTTTATCTGAAAGCATTCGATTTACTCCGAGAAGGGTCGCATCCGGATATTCTAAAAGAGCCAAGAGGACATTGTTTAAAATATATTCCATTCTGGCACTCCATGCATCAAGCCAGATTTTCTTGAATGTACTCATGAGGCCGGAAACCACTAAGTGTCTCTTGTCGTAGCCGACATCTTCCATGACATTAAATGAAATAGGATATTCCATATCGAAAGGCGCGAAATAAACCACATCTTTAATTCTTTCCGCTGGAATATAATCGAGAAGCTTATCGGCGGTCTGGCCGTGCGGATCCATAAAGGCCATGCCTTCTCCATTTTGAATATCTTGGACCGCCATATTTTCAAGCATGGTTGACTTACCCATGCCTGTTTTACCTATGACATACATATGCTTAGCGCGGTCGACCGCCTTGATACCAAAGCGGATTTTTTTATTGCGAAAATCCGTCTCAGCAAAATAAGTTATTGGGTTGTTAGAATTTGAGGGCATTGTTTAAATAATTCTTCACCTTCTATTATACAACAAATCTATTTCAAATCCTCACTGGAGAGCGGCACAAAGATATCGTCGCCAGGGTGGATTTTGTCTGACGAGCCTATGCCGTTAAGTTCATTTAGATATTTCATCGATAGAGATGAATCAATCCCTGGATAATAATCTTCAAGAATTTCATCTATGTCGGTCGGGGCAGTCGCGAGATCGCCCGGTACGGTTATTTCCTGGCCGGAGTACAAGCTGTTCCAATTTTTTATTTTTT
>JAHFNP010000017.1:0-1735 GCA_023267245.1 Candidatus Nomurabacteria bacterium | reverse complement strand
ACAATCGAAACTTCTTCAACAGTCGGTGAAAGCCATGTAGCGATTTTATCCAGACTGTCCCCATTTTTTGTTGTATAAACAATAGTCGTAATTTCTTCTTTGCTCTCTTTTGATTCTACTGTCTTTTTTATTTCTTTAATTTCATCATGCACAAACTCTATCGCATCATCGATATATGGAGCCGAATGAACGCCCTCTTCTCCCTCTTTATGATATTTATCAACAATCTTTTCCAAAAAAACAATCTGGCCGGTCGAGTCGGCGAAAGTCGTGCTGTAATATTGCTGGAACAATTTATCCGCTTCTGAAATGGATGATTTCTCCGGTGTCGGCGCTTGTTTTTCTACAACAGATTTTTCCAAAGCCCTCTCTACGCCGAAAATTTTTGGCGCATAATTGCGTGATTCTTTATTATCGCAAATATCGAAATATTTATTGGGATCGCCTTTTGCTCTGGCGAAATCTCCTGCTTTATTTTTGGTTCCAAAGATATGCCCTTGGCCTCTGTTGTAAGCCCAAAAGACCCAGATCCACTTATCACTTTCTGATACTTTTTGTCCCTTGGTCAAAGAGTGCAGATATTTCAGATATTTACAGGCGGCTTCGGTGCTTTTTTTAACATCCAGCCTCTCATCGATTGTCGGGCTGACTTTCAAGCCAAAACCTCGGGCTGTGCCTTTCATAAATTGCCAAGGCCCCGCCGCGCCAGCGTGAGATTTAACATTCTTTTTCCAATGAGACTCGGCGAGCGCTAAAAATACGATATCAGTCGGCAAACCGTTTTTTTTAATAATTTCAAGCACTGTTTCCAAGTCTTCTGACAAAAGCCTTTCCCAGCCTTCTTTCAAATCTTGACTGGTTGTCTTCGGTGCCAGATTTTTCTTTTTTTTATACATGAGCTCAAGCGTATCGTATTCAGTATCAACTCCGCTGTATCGCTTTTCCCAAAAATCCACCTTATCCGTAAATTTCTTTCCAGAATTTGGCGATATCTCTCTACTCGCAAATAATTCTTTAATAAGATTTTTTTCTTTCTCCTTCTTCTCCTTATTGCCTTCAAGATTTTCACCTATCGCTTCCAGAACCGGCCCAGCAACAAGAATTCCGGCCGCAAGATTGCCAATATCTTTAATAAATTTTCTTCTATTTATATTTTCTGGTTTTTCATTCATTTGTTTCTTCTGCGCCAAATCGATAAATTTCAAGCAAAGTTAAAAGAAGGCTGACGACCAAAGGTCCGACTAGAAAACCGATCGGGCCCAAAAGCGATATGCCGCCCAAAACACTCAAGAAAATAAACAGGGGATGCATTTTTGTCCCCTTGCTCAAGAAGATCGGACTCAATAAATTACCAATCACTCCGATCACGACTGCGCCCCAAATCGCTAGACCGATAGCTGTCGATACATGGCCGACAATAAACAGAAAAAGGATCCCCGGAATAAGGATAATCACTGTGCCGATAACCGGCAAAAGAGCGGCGATAACCGCGACACTGCCCCAAAGAGTCGCGTTCGGTACACCGAAGACAAAGAAGCCGATGCCGATCAAGAAACCTAGGATGAGGCCAATTGCAAGAGAACCGCCGACGACTCCGCGCACAGTCTTCTTGAGCTGAGAAAATATTTCATTATCGTGTTTGTCCGGCAACGGAGAAAGATCGACAAGGTTCTTCTTGAGTGCTCGTCCATCCCGCAAGAAAAAGAATAGAATTAAAATCGTGATAAAAAGATTG
>JAHFNP010000033.1 GCA_023267245.1 Candidatus Nomurabacteria bacterium | reverse complement strand
AAACATCGCTTTGATAAACAAAAAGCCGTCACATTGTGACGGCTTTTATTTTTTACTAAGTTAATTTTTGACCCAATAATCCAGGTAAGATTTCCTGGCCGAAAATGTGGGCATCAATCAGACGATTTACTGCAATTTCTGTTTCTTCTTCAGTGTAATCAAATGATCTCCGGTTTTTTTCGGGGATGTTTTCTGTGTTGTCTTCAGTGTTTTGCATGGCCTTATATTTTTAATTTATGTTCAAAATATCTCTATGTAATATATCATATTTATATCAATCTGTCCAATTAATGTATTTTTAGGTTATCCACATATAAAGTGTAGGAGCGTGGGATGAAGTGGTTTATAATATGAAGCAAGTGGGAGGAAGTGGTAAGCACTTATTCCACTTGTTAAAACTATGTTGATCGGCGAATACAAACACATACTCGATGACAAGAATCGTATTTCGCTTCCAGCGAAATTTAGAAGCGAGATGGGGAAGAAGATAGTTATAACCCCCGGCTTAGATAATTGTCTCTTTGTTTTCGCACTCAAAGAATGGCAAAAAATTTCCGAGAAATTATCCTCATCCAGTTTATTACAGTCCGACAACAGAAGTTTCAACCGTTTTATGTTCGGAGGCGCGACCGAAGTCGAGATAGACACGATCGGACGAGTTCTCATCCCTGATTTTTTGAGGGACAGAGCAAATCTGAAAAACAAAGTCGTCTTGATCGGAGTTCAAAATCGAGTAGAAATCTGGAATGAAAAAGCATGGCAGGAATACAAGGAAGTTGTTGAAAAGCAGGCCGACACCTTGGCTGAAAAATTGGGACAGATCGGAGTGTTATGAGAATAGAACACATACCAGTTCTTTTAAATGAAGCTATAGAAGGTCTTTCGATAAAGTCTGGCGACATTGTCGTCGATGCGACTCTTGGAGGCGCGGGGCACAGCTCTGAGATATGCCGGAAATTCGGCAAGGATATAAAACTCATCGGCATTGATATGGATCAGGATGCGATTACCCAAGCCCAAGAGAAATTGAAAGCCTGCGACGCGATCCAAGTAGAAGGGAATATGAGAAATATCGATCTTATTCTGAATAAGCTTGGAATAGTCAAAGTCGATCGGATTCTCGCCGACTTGGGGTTGAATTCTTCCCAGCTCGACACTTCCGGCCGGGGATTCACCTTTCAGAAAGATGAACCGCTCAACATGAGTTTGAAAAAGGAGACTGGATTGGACGATCTGACCGCAAGAGATGTCGTCAACGACTGGCAGGAAGAAAACTTGGCCGATATCATATACGGCTTCGGCGAAGAAAGATATTCAAGGAGGATTGCAAGCAAGATCGTCGAGATGAGGAAGACCAAGCCCCTCGAAACGACTTTTGATCTCGTCGAGGCTGTCAGCCAAGCAGTCCCGTCAGCGTACAAAAGAGGCCGGACGCACTTTGCGACAAAGACCTTTCAGGCGATCAGGATGGCAGTCAATGACGAATTGCGGGCACTTGAAGATTTCTCAAATAAATCATTTGAACATTTGTCCTCCGGCGGCCGCCTCGCAATCATCACCTTCCATAGTTTAGAAGACCGACAGGTTAAAAGATTTTTTAAAGAGAAGCACCAGCTCGGCCTCGGCAAAGTAATAACAAAAAAGCCGATTACGCCAAGCGACGAAGAAATTTCAATAAATAGAAGATCAAGGAGCGCTAAGCTCAGAATTTTAGAAAAAATATAAAAAATATGAACGCATTAACAATAAAATTAAATAACGCGATCACGAACGACGACAACAGCGTCGACAAGAGCATCTTCAAGGTGCTGTTGGTTGCGCTTGTTATTGTTTTCGGACTTTATTTTTATTTTTTCAGCCATACTATTTTTAATGTCATAGATAGGAAGAATTTGGAGTTGAGTGTCAGGAGTCTTTCGACTGAAGCAGATTCCCTTGAGATCAAATATATCGAGTTGTCTAAAACGATCGATTACAACATGGCGCAATCGCTAGGTTTTAAAGAATCAGAAGATACTCATTTTGCTTCTCGCAAGCAGGCTGTTGGTAGCCTTGTAGAAAAAACCAATGAATTATAATTTCTTATCTAGAATAAGGGTTATCTCTGCGCTACTTTTTATATTAACCTTTCTTTTGATCACCAAGCTTTTTTTTGTTCAGATTATTCATCACGAAAGTTATAAAGACCGGGCTGATAGGCAGTATGCGACTCCGGCGACAAACATATTTGAGCGGGGTTCTATATTTTTTAAAAATAAAGACGGTAGTCTTATTGCCGCCGCGGTGACGACTTCCGGTTTTAAAGTCGCTATAAATCCGAAAGAACTAGTCGAGCCGGATTCTGCCTATTTGGCGATCAATGGAGCCGTCCCGATTGATCAGGCTCAATTTACCGACAAAGCGGCGAAGAAGACGGATCCATATGAAGAGATCGCTTACCACCTAACCAAAGAACAAGCAGATAAGATCACAAATTACTCTATCCACGGAGTTTATATCTACAAAGAAAACTGGCGTTTTTATCCGGGCGGGGATATGGCTCCGCATGCGATCGGCTTCGTCGGCTACAAGGGCGACCAATACGGCGGACGCACCGGCCTCGAGAAATATTATGACGCGACGCTTTCGCGAAATCAGCAGGAATTATACATAAACTTTTTTGCGGAAATATTTTCAGATGTAAATAAAACGCTCTTCGACAAAAGCGAAAAGGAAGGGGACATCGTCACTTCAATTGAGCCGAATGTGCAGGCGTATTTGCAAAAGAAGATGTCGGAAGTTAGCGATGAATGGCATCCGGATGCCGTCGGCGGGATAATAATAAATCCGGAGGACGGGACGATCTACGCCATGGCCAACTTGCCTTCGTATGATTTAAATAATTTTTCCAAAGTAAAAAATGTTTCGATTCTCGGTGATCCTATTGTTGAAAATGTGTATGAAT
>JAHFNP010000016.1 GCA_023267245.1 Candidatus Nomurabacteria bacterium | reverse complement strand
TTTTAATAATTAATGTAACCCTGGTCAAGATAATAATGATGTTATCAATCGTCTTTCAAATACGCGTGTAAATCTTTTAGATCTTTTAAAAGATGAAAAGTTTTTGTCTATTAGACGTTCAGTTGCCGCTGTTTTAAATATTGTAAATAATAAACTTAAATAAATGCTTAACGTAATATGTCAAAGTGTCTCTTTGACATTAAAGTTCAATGTTTCTTTTATAAAATTTTCCTGATTGCCAAAAGTTTCAATCAACAGTTCTTTATTGATGATTAATAGGTTTCTATCACCAGCAAAATCATTGTAACTGCTCCATAAATATTCAGATGGATTTTTTACAATTCCGTCTTTTACTGGATTCATATGTATATATGATGATGTCCACATTAGTTGGAAATTGTTTTCAGTGGGTACTGCTTTAAAGCAGTCTTGAAAAATATGCCCAACCCTTTTATATTTTTTGTTAATATATTTAGCATAACTTGTACAAACTTTCGAAATTAATTTTGAGATAGGCACATCACCAATCTGCTCAATTAGTAAATGAAAATGATTCGGCATGAGGCAGAAAGAATGCAATTTATAATTATTTTTATCAGTACCCGTGATTCTAATTCTAGAATAGGGCATTGCAGTCAGTTTTCCTTTATTTAATTCTTCTTCATTAAAACCAAAACAGAGTCCAAGTCTAAAAAGAAAAGCTCTGTAGTCTTGGTCATCAAAAAATACCTTTTCTTTATTATTACCTCTGTTATAAATATGAAAAATATTTCCAGATGCAAACTTTTTGTAATCCCTGTTGTTCATCCTTAATATTATATATGTCAAAGTGTCTCTTTGACAAGAAAATTGAGGTTATTATGTTTTCTTTGCTATAATAAAACAATGATTTTTGCAGATCCGGAACACAATATAAAACAATTTGATTTAAAAGAAGGATCGTCTGTCGCGGATCTTGGATCTGGTTCCGGCTTTTATAGCTTCGAGGCCGCTCGCGCCGTCGGTCCTTCCGGCAAGGTGTATTCGATTGATGTTCAAAAGGACCTTTTGCATAAGATTACGGCTGAGGCGAAGCATAAAGGGTTGGGTAATATCGAAACTATTTGGGGTAATGTTGAAAAGACCGGCGGCACGAAGTTGGGCGACAGCAGTATGGATGAGGCAATACTCTCAAATATTTTATTCCAAATTGAAGACAAAAAAAGTTTTGCTGAAGAAGTTTATCGCATCGTTAAAATGGGCGGGAAAATTCTGGTCATTGATTGGACGGACTCATTTCGAAATATGGGTCCGCATAAGGATGCAATCGTTTCGAAAGATACTGCCAGAAAACTTTTTGAAGGACATGGGTTTAAATTCGACAAAGATATATTCTCTGGAGAACATCATTATGGTATAATATTTAGGAAAATATAATGTCCAAACTTCAAATAATTCTTCTCGGAGTCTTCATAGCCGGTCTTCTAGCCGGGGTTTTGATTTTTGCCGGTATCATACCCGTCGGTACAAATACAGGACCGGCTGGCGCTTCCGGTGATGTAGTTATTTGGGGGACAGTCAAACGCGATCTCATCTCAAACTCCATTGATGAATTCAATCGTGCCAATAAGACTTATCGCGTTATTTATATAGAGAAAGATCCTGCTACTCTTGACGCTGACTTGACTGAAGCGCTAGCTTCAGGCCGAGGGCCCGATCTTTTTTTCATGCCGGACGACCTTATTATACGGCATACCGATAAGCTTTTTGTAATTCCTTATCAAAACTATCCGGAGAGCACTTTTCGCAGCACTTTTATAACTGAAGGGGAGTTATATTTGACCAAAAATGGAATTCTCGGTTTGCCTTTTTTGGTTGATCCGATGGTTATGTATTACAATCGTGATATTTTGGAAGGAGCTGGAGTGGTTAATCCGCCTTTATATTGGAGTGATTTTGAAAATTTTGCTAAGACGATAACCACACGAGGCCAAACCGGCAATATCATTAAAAGCGCGATTTCCTTCGGAGAGTTTGCGAATGTCGCCCACGCCAAAGACCTCCTTTCTCTCATGCTTATTCAAGCAGGGAATCCGATAGTCAGCCGGACTGATACGGGTTATGTGACCCGGTTGGCCGATAGTTTTGGACAAAGTATAAGTCCGGCAAATGCGATCATGGATTTTTATACAAAATTTTCCAATCCAACACTCGATATTTATTCTTGGAACAGATCCTTGTCTTATTCAAAAGATGCTTTTATTGCCGGCGATCTGGCGACTTATTTCGGTTATGCCAGCGAAGTTTTAAATATTAAATCCAAAAATCCAAATTTAAATTTTGATGTTGTTAAAATACCGCAGACGCGCGGCGGCCGAGCTTCTGCCACTTTTGGTAAAATGTACGCGCTTGCTATCGCTAAGAGTTCTAAGAACTTAAGCACGGCGTATGTCGCGGCGACAGCCTTGGTAAATCCTGATCTCGTCGCCAAGTTCTCTCAAGCCTCCGGTTTGCCGCCGGCTTTGCGAGGATTGCTTGCCAATAAACCAACTTCACCTTACTATGCGTCGGTCTTTTATGATTCCGCTCTAATCGGAAGAGCATGGCTTGATCCGTCAACAACGCAGACCGATGCGATTTATAGAAGCATGGTTGAAGATATTACTTCCGGGCGATTGGCATCCGGAGAATCGGTTCAAAAGGCTTCCAATCAATTAACTGCTCTATTGGGATCACAATAAAATGAAAAATATCAGTAAAATAAAATTTTTAATTATCCTTCCATTAGTATTTTTTTCTTTTTTATATTTACATCATGCCTTTGCTGATACAGCGCCCGGTTGGTATTTCGACAAAATTAAGGGTTCTGATAATACTTCAGAAATAGTAGGACCTTCTACTACGGGCGATGAATGTCAAAATAAACAAGATTCAGCAACCTCAGGCGGCGATTTTGTCACAAAGAATTGTTATGAAATTAAGGCTGCCGCAGCTGGCACAAATGCTTCAAAAGATGCTCTATCAAACCTCACGACAGCCAATTGCACAGGCTTGGTTCCGTGTTGCCCTAAAGACGGCTGCGGGTGGAAGGAGTTTCTGGCTTTAATTCAAAAAGTTATAAACTTTTTAATTTTTGATTTATCTCTGCCGATCACAGCAATTATCTTTGCCTATTCCGGATTTCTATTTATGACAAGCGGAGACGATTCCGCCAAGAGAACTAAAGGCAAGAAGATATTCTTCAATGTACTTATCGGTTTTGTGATTGCCATGGCCGCTTGGCTCATTGTGAACCTGATTTTGACGACTCTGATCAGCAAAGCAAGATTGCAAGAGAATCCGAATCTTATTCTGCTTGAGTAATTTGTTTTATTTGTTTAAATTGCTAATATATAGAGTATGAAAACTATCCATAATTTAAAAATAACACCGTCTAGTTTTGTTCTAAGCTCGATCGGCGCCGTTTTTCTTGGGTTTGCCCCCATAGCGCATGCTCTCGGCCTTACAAATCCACTCACCGGTATTGATTCGCTGGCTGGTTTTGTAAAAAGCATTTTGGATATCGTTGTCACGATCGGCATACCTGTCATAACCTTGGCGATCATTTATTCAGGATTTCTTTTTGTTAAAGCCAAGGGTGATCCGGCCGAGCTTAAAGTAGCCAAAGAGACTTTTCTTTATACGATAATCGGCGCCGCTATTATTCTCGGCTCGTGGGTTTTCGCTTTAGCGATATGCCGAACGGTCGGTGATCTCGGCGCTAGCGCAACCTGCCAATAAAATCATGCAAAAAATAAAAAAAATATTTATAAGTCATCTAGCAATTCTTTCACTTTTTTGTTTTGTTCTTTTTCCTATTCTTGTGTCCGCTCAAGGTACAAGTACTGGAGGCTCAACTTCTACTTCAGGTGTCAGTACTGGAGGTGCGACCACTCCGCCCGCACCATTTTGCCCCGGCGGTTTCGATACTATTGGTCATATATTCAATTTTTTTACCTGCCTCATTACAGGCTCAATCATCCCTCTTCTTATGTCTATTGCGACGATCATGTTCATTTGGGGCGTGATACAGTACGTTATCAATGCGGAAGACAGCGCCAAGAGGGAAGAAGGTCGGTCTTTCATAATTTGGGGTATTATCGGTCTTTTTGTTCTAGTTTCGATCTGGGGCATTATAAAGCTTTTAACGGGTACTTTTGGCTTTAACTCTGCAACATTAGTTATTCCGCAGTTGCAGTCGCAGTAGCCACTTATTTCCGGTTATGATATAATTCTGGCATTATCAATAAGGTCGTTTTATAAATTAAAAATAATTATAATCGCATGAAAAAATCAATTGCATTTATTACAGCCGGCGCAAGTTTCCTTCCAATGATCGCTTTCGCTCAAAGCGGTACCCAAATTTTCAGCATTTTAGGAATAGTTCAAAATATTCTTAACTTCATTGTTCCTATGGTTATCACACTTGGCGTTATATATTTCATTTATGGTGTTATTGGATATGTTTCTGCTGCGGATGAAGAAAAAAGAACAGAATCAAGAAATGTCATGATCTATGGCATCATCGGTCTTTTCGTTATCGTTTCTATCTGGGGATTGATCAGGTTCCTCGGATCTTCAACAGGAGTTGGCCAAGGTGGAATCAACTGTTTGACCAATCCAACCTTGCCAGGCTGCTAATACAAATTCTTTCTGAATTAAAAAAAACAGCCCCGTCGCTCGCGAGCGACGGGGCTGTTTGATTATTACCTTAGAATTTTATATACTATACTAGTCTAATGAGAAAAATCCTGCGTAAAATTGGAGCTTTTGTTTTATCCATTTCTTTTATATTATGGCCGGCTTTTTCTTTTGCTCAAGTCCCCGTAACTCCTTCAGGAAATATAAATATTCCCATAGTGCCCGAAATCGTTTCAGTGACTAACGATAAGCCGACGGACAACTCTGTTTTTTTGCAAATAAATTTTAATACCCTCGGAATTGTTATTCCAAGTTCTGTTATTTCAACTTTTTTAAAATCAGGATCGCCTATCCCGGGAATTTATACTCCTCCGGGAGTAACTAGTATTCCAGGCGGGATAATTGTTCCCGGAGTTGTTATATCAGGATCGGTTATTCCATCGGTAGAAATCGTCTGGGCGAAGGTTTCGGGCAGCAGCATCACAGATCCAAAATCGTCCGGAGTTATCAATTATCCATTCGGCACTTTGCCCCCACCTTCTTCTTTAACTGCCTATTCAACCCAAAACAATGTCAACATCTTTGCTGTAGGTACTAGCTATACTTCTCCTACCACGATCTCTTACGTCTATAAAATTCAGGACTTGGCGCCTGATACCACCTATAATTATCAGGTTAAATACAAGACCACATTCGGTCTGTCTTTGCACTCATACATCCATACGTTCAAGACCAAGGTTGGCAATACCGCCTTGGCGCCTAAGATAACTACGGGCGTTTTTAATACAACAATGACCGCGGCAGATATCAGAATTAGGATTGAGGCAGTTAATCCAGCCTCTTTTCCTCTCGCTCTACAGCTGGTTTATGGCAAGCTTGGACAATCTTTCGGGCCTACAAGCGGAGCTCTCAATAATACGACTATTATAAATCCGATTGATACTGCACAGCCTTTATCTTTTTCGCAATTTGGATCTTTTGCGCCTAAAAATAAATCACTCAGCACAGAAAATCTTCAACCATCCGATCTGCCCAAAAATATGATCATCCCTTTAACCGATTTAGAGCCCGGTACGACATATGTATATTTTGTTTCTAAATTGGGCAATAGCACTCAATCCGGCACTCAATACACGAGTCAATATAGCGATACAAAATATTTCACGACGTTGCCGAATACTATTGTTACACCGCCGCCGGCAACAACAACTCCAACAGTCACTCCGTCAAAAAATTCTTTGGTTACGGCGGTTCAAACTTTGGTGAAAAAAATTAATAATGTCATCATCAATCCGTTGATAGGTCTTATGTTTGCTGTGGCACTCGCTTACTTTATCTGGGGAGTGATCGAATATCTGATGAATGCTGAAAGTGATGACGCCAGGTCAAAAGGAAAACAGCACATGCTTTGGGGAATTATCGGGATGTTTATTATGATTTCAGTTTTTGGTATTATGCAGCTCCTTCTTAATACTGTCCATGCGACCCTGCCGGGAGGCATAACTCCGCGTGGCTAGTATAAAAAAAGCCCCTCAAAATATTGAGGGGCTTTTGTAACAATTAAACCTGCACCATTCTTTTCACCCACCTGCGGATCGTAATCTTCTCAGTATGGGGCGTCATGGAAGTGAAATTCAAGCACCAATTATCAGGACTGTAGCCTATTTTTTTATTGAAGTCTGGCGAGTCCAGATCAGCCTCAGCAGTCCCTCTCTCAAAAGCATCGTGCGCTTGGGCTCTTACCGGTCCGGAATAACTGACATTGAAATCAACATTAGGATGAAGAGTATCAGAATAATAGTCTTTAATATAAACCAATTTTGACCATTTTTGATATTCAACTTCCATTATAATCGGTGACAAAGAATCGTATACTGCAACCATTTGCTTTCCGGGATTGTTCCCTGGTTTTTTGTTGCCGTTACCATTGCCTCCATTATTTGACTCGTCTTCAGCTTTCACTGGCACGACTGATGTGTCAGCAGGGGATTCAATTTTCTTTTCAGTAGCGGCAATGGGCTTATTTACAATTTTTCCCATTTTTTCCTTTGACTGACCAGTTTGACCCATTTTAGATTCTCCATTTTTATTGGGACCCATTTTACATTCCTTGCCGCCAGTTGAGGTAAGTTTATCATCACTCTTTTTGTTTTCGGAATAAATTTCTAAATAGATTCCGGAGCCCATTATTCCAATAGCAATTACAACAAGAGAAATAATGCCAAGAGCTCTCCAATTAAATTTTTTGCCAGAGTTGTTGATTGGGACAAAAGCCGGCCGTTTTTGCTCTTTGTGTTGTCTTTGTCTAAATATTTTAAACATAACAATGATTCCCTTAAAGAGATTAAAGATACTTTTTAAGAGTGGCCAGATTGCCCGTATTGCTAAGAGATATAATAAGTATGCACCTACTGATGCTCCTACTATGTACGCAACAACGATACCAAGTATTGTGCCTGCGGTCACAATCATCATTTTGTTGATTGGAAAATTAAACAAAAGCGAGGAAAAGATAAGTCCGACAACTATTATCAGAATTACCGTAGTAATAATTTTTTTCATGAGTCCAGAGTTTTTTAGATGAGTGAATGAATATTTTATTATCAATATAATCTAAGTAAAGTGTATCACAATAACACCCTTTTGTCAAATGAAATTTGATCTAAAAAACCCTTATTTAGCAATAAAAAAACGATTATCTGGACTTCAGATAATCGTTTTCACTTGTTTAAATAACTTAAAAACTTTTGCCAATATCTGACAGCCATTTACTAAACGGCAATCTATTTGGTTGTTGTTTTACAGTAACCCTCATTCTTTTCCCTGAAATGGACTTAAATTGCACTGTCAGTTTTCCTCCACAGTTTCCAAATTGAGGAGGGCCATCATCGTTTTGATTCACTGTGATAACTTCTTCGCATTGGTTGCGAACTAAGACATCTTGCCCATCCTTAAAAGTTATTCCCCATTCACCGTCTCCTATTTCAACGGAGCGTGACCACGGATCGGAAAGGGAATCATTCGGGTTTTTTGCTGGAGCAATTAAGTTTGTAGCGCTCAATTCCGCATCGGTTTTCCTTGGGTTATAGTCCTGTATAAAAACAGGCAGGATAATTCCAAGGGTTGTAATTATTGCGGCACCAAAATAAAAATTCCGAAATGATTTGAAGTGTTCTTCATTGATAGCTTGATGGCAGATTGCTGCAACAAGTGATACAATAATCCAAACAATAAGTACAGACGAATTTCTCCAGTTTCCGAAAATATCACTGTAACCCAGTGGCCAAATATGTTTCAAGCCAAATAGTAAAGTGGCAAACATTCCGACAAACAAAGAAAAAATAACGAATGTTGTTGAGCTTGTAAATCTGTACCCAAAGAATTCACTGGATGATCCTCTAGAGGCAAGCCCGATAGCTAACAGTAATATACTGAAGCCAAATAATATAAGAATTGTTCCTGTTTCCATGACTGTATAAGTTTTTAGTTAGTATTCCGTTTTCAATTTCTAAATGTATCGTATCATATTATTGCATGATTGTCAACTAATTAAAACTGTTTTTGAGTAATAAAAAAGGCTGCAAAATAACATATTTTGCAGCCTTAAACGATTATTTTTGTTTCCTTACTACCCACCTGCGGATGACAATCTTTTCGGTATTGGGTGTGAGGGATTTGAAATCCAAACACCAATTGTCAGGACTGTATCCTATCTTTTTGTTAAAATCTGGTGACTCTAGATCAGCTTCAGCAGTACCTCTCTCAAATGCATCATGCGCCCGGGCTCTTACCGGTCCGGAGTAACTGACGTTGAAATCAATATTAGGATGAACAGGATCGGAATAACTGTCTTTGATATAAGCCAATTCTGACCACTCGCCAGGTTTAGCATATCTGATAATTGGTTCCAGCGAATCTACTTCTATTTCTTTTACCGCAATTTCCTTCATCACTGGTTTCTCGACATACACGATTTGGATTTGTGGCTTTGGCGCATCCGGTTCTTTTCTTTCCAGCACAACTGGTTTTGCAGGCTCAGTTTTTTCCTGCCGCCGCTCGACTATTCCCTCTATCCAGTTTTTAACCGGAATATAAATTGGTCCGTAAATCGAAGTAAAAGTCAGAATAACAGCGATAAAAATTGCCCGCCAGAAGGTATGTTTCCAGGAAAATTTACTGATGCGGAAAATTATCCAAACAGTGATCGCAACTCCGATAGCAATCTGAGAAACCAAGAAGATATCTTCTTGGTTGTGATATGTTTGGAACACTTCGTGCCAGCAAATATTGAAATAAAAAATCATCATCGGCCAAAGGGTCATGACTGACAGCGCGCCGATCATTTTTTCCGTGCCTGTTTTATCCGAACCTCCGGGATTCCATTTGTCGCGCGTGAAGTATAGTATCCAGAAGAAAATTAATAGAGCTAAAAATATTATATCGCCTATCATTTTGTATTTCCTCCTTTCCCGCCCATGCTAGCACTCATCCGGCTTACAGTATCTTTAAGAACTGGCCAAAAACCAAGCAGGCTCGAAAATCCTTCGGAGCCGAGAATGGTTGTGTAATTAGAACTTTTTAAAGCCTCGCCCATAATCTTCAATTGTAGCTCAAGTTCGATGACAGACACGCCAGCCGCCTTGGCAACCAATTCATAGGTGAGGGCTTTAGCTTTTCCAGCCACCTCAATGCCATAAGCTTCGACTTCAAGCCAAACACGTTTTGCTTCAGCTTCATTGATGCTCTTGGCTCTCTCGCCCTTAGAAAGAATAATCATTGATTTCCTGGCAGTTTCAGAAAGTACTATTTGTCTCTGTTGATCTACTAGAGTCACTATGATTTCTTTTTGACCTTGTAAAAATCTCGGATCAATTACAGGCTTAAAGGTTTTCAAATTATCTATTGAAATACCTAGATACGATTTATGTTTTTTGTCACCTCTGCCGATCATTTCCATAAGTTTCTTGTTCAACTCTGTATCCACCTTAGTTTTACCTCCGAGGATTTGAGCCGGAGTTTTGCCTGAAGCTACTTCGCCCAACACCATGTTTATTTTTGTTTTGGCGTTAGCCGTAGCCTTTTCTAAGGATCCGAATTTACTGATCATTTCGCAAAGACCGTACAATCCATCAATTTGATTATCAAAACAATAATCGATGCCGACAGGCATAGAGTTGTTGAGTGGACTACTCACATACTTTTTGACATCTTCTTGATCGGATGCAGTCTTTGGATAAGCAGTCACTATTTCCGTCAGGCCGCCGAACTCTTGGATTATTTCAGCATTGAATCTTTCAACTCGAAACAACCATGGAATTATGAGAATAATTCCGGGATCAATTCCAAAGATAACTCTGTCGAACCAATAAACAGCTCCGTATTCTCCGGTTCGAACATTTTTAAATCCTAGGCACAACAGCATGGACCAGGGTACAGCCAGTAGAATAAAATAATGAAATCCGAGTTTTAAAATACCACCTCCAAATAAGATAGTTGATAGTAGGCATGATAGCGTTGCAATGATAAGAATCCCTATTACTGTAGCGCGTGTATCCCTAAAGAATTCATAAGATCTTTTCGAAGAGTGTTCGAAATTTAACTTTTTCTTGAACATTTTTACCTCCTTTTTTAATTGTTTTTAATGTATATTTTCTGGACCCAATATAGCCTAAAAACTCTTAAATACCAAGAAGGGCAGGAGGCAGGGGAAATAGGGTTAGATTTTTATAAATTTTTGTGTATAATAATCTATGTTTTCATTCGTTTGCGGCCATGGCTATCAAAAGCGAATACTTGAAGCTTTTGATCCGCCGGAGGCACATCGAAAATATTACATGCGTCCATAGCTCAGTTGGTAGAGCAGATCCCTCTTAAGGATAAGGTCGTAGGTTCGATCCCTACTGGACGCACAATGCTGGAGTGGCGGATTGGTATAGGAGATAGTCTTTTGTACTAGTAACAAAGTAACAGTATTGAAATAGTAAATAATATGCTGGAGTGGCGGAATTGGTATACGCGCTAGTCTTAGGAACTAGTCCCGTAAGGGTTGAGGGTTCGAGTCCCTCCTCCAGCACAAGGTTTCAAGATGGCCTAGTAGCCAAGTGGTAAGGCGAAGCTCTGCAAAAGCTTTATACGGCGGTTCGATTCCGCCCTAGGCCTCAAAAAGTGAAAAAGGAAATCAAACTTTTTGATTTTTTAAAAAATGCCCGAGTGGCGGAATTGGTATACGCGCACGACTTAAAATCGTGTCTCGTAAGGGATGTGGGTTCGACTCCCACCTCGGGCACCAGAATTTATTGCTTCAATAGTTCCTCGATCCTTTGGCGGTTTTTTTCGCCTTTGTCTATTTCGACATCTACTTGCGGGATGAATTTCATCTTCAATTTTGTTTTCAGATAGTTTCTAAAATCCATTGTTTTGCTTTTAAGAAATTCAAGGGTCGCCTCTTCTTTTTTAGTAGGGAATACGCTTATCAAAATCCGGACATGTTTCAAGCTCTCCGACGCTTGGCAGTCGGTTATGGTTATAAGAGATGAACCATCGGTTTCAGACTCAAAAAAAACAGCGGCATAGCGCTTGATGAGCTCACTTACTTTTTCTTGTCTTAGACTCATATTATTTTGAAATCATTATGAATGCTTCGATCACGTCGCCCGGGGCGATATCGATTTTAGACTCGATCATCATACCGCAATCATTTGTCGCTTCGACTTCTCTGACTCTTGATTTGTTTAGCTGGAGCTCGGATATCTGGCCGG
>JAHFNP010000015.1:10373-11553 GCA_023267245.1 Candidatus Nomurabacteria bacterium | reverse complement strand
GGCGGATAAAAATTCAAAAGTTTTTACTATAAATTTTATTCCGACAGCTCCTAAATTTACAACCGCAATTGCCAAGACGCTTTCAAAAAAATACACGGATATTATTTTGATCTGCGGCAGATATGAAGGGATCGACGCTCGAGTAGATAAGATTTTAAAAACAAAAAAGTTTTCAATCGGGGATTATGTGCTGACCGGCGGGGAATTGCCGGCGATGGTTTTAATAGACTGCATTTCCCGCCAGATCCCCGGCGTCTTGGGCAAATATGAATCTTTAGAAGAAGAAAGGGTGTCCTCAAGCGAAGTCTATACTCGCCCGGATGTATTGAAATATAAGGATAAAACCTACAAAGTGCCCAAGATATTGCTCTCCGGCCATCATGCCAAGATAGAGGAGTGGAAAAAGAAGCGGTAATCCCCAGGAAAAGCTTGACATTCTTTGGTTTTTGAGTAGCATATGAAGTCTGATTGAAAGATTGAGTTACAGGCGCATTCAATCCATTACTATTTTTTATAATAAAGGTTAATCTACAAAAAGAAGTAATTTCCTTATTGCCTCTTTTTTTATATTTTTGTCTATGCAAAAAACAAAACTGCCTAAGAAGTATTTCTCGAAGTACAAGAAGCCATTGGTCGAATTCCCAAATCTTATTCAGACTCAGATCGTTTCATACAAGTGGCTTATCGAAAAAGGTCTTGCTGAAATCTTCAAAGAATTTTCACCGATCAACGACTATTCAAATAAGAAATTCCAATTGGAATTTTCTTCTTTTACTCTAAGCGAGCCTAAGTATGATGAATATCATGCCAAGGTTAATAAATTGACTTACGAGACCTCGCTCAAGATAAGAGTAAAACTTATAAATAAAAGCATAGGCACAACTAAGGAACAAGAAATGTTTTTGGCGGATTTGCCGATGATGACTGATCACGGCACTTTTGTCATAAATGGGGTAGAAAGAGTTATCGTCCCGCAGCTCGCCAGGAGTTACGGCGTTTTCTTCACTGAAGAAGACATAAAAGGCAAGAATTATTTCGGCGCGAAAATCATACCGGGCCGCGGAGTTTGGATCGAGATCGAGACCGACGCCGACGGCGCTATCTATGTCCGCATCGACAAGAAAAGGAAATTTGCCGTTACCTCACTCCTTCGCGTATTAGGTCTTAAGACCGATAATGA
>JAHFNP010000015.1:0-10363 GCA_023267245.1 Candidatus Nomurabacteria bacterium | reverse complement strand
GGAAATCCTTTCGGCTTTTTCTGGCGACGAAGAAGCAACTATCAAAACCTGCCTTGAGAAAGATACCGCCAAGGATTTGAGTCATTCATATGTAGAGATCTACAAGAGACTTCGAGACGGCGAAATGGCTACATCAGAGAACGCTAAGGAATTCATAAATACTCTTTTCTCCGACGAACGCTATGACCTTTCTTCTGTCGGCCGATTCCGTTTCAATAATCGCTTCGAGAAGAAAACAGATGATAAGGAAATGGCCCGACATACTATCTCAGCCGATGACATGGTTTCGATCATTTCTAAAATCATAAAATTAAACAACACTCCCGGTTCTAAAGGAGACGATATCGACAACTTGTCTCAAAGACGAGTCCGTTATGTCGGCGAATTGCTCCAGCAGAAGATCCGCGTCGGTATGGCTCAGATCAAAAGAAATATCCAAGACAGAATGTCGACCGTCGACGCGGCTACAGCTATGCCGGTCAATATCCTAAACCAACGCCCGCTTCAAGCTAGAATCAAAGAATTTTTCACCACCAACCAGCTTTCCCAATTTATGAACCAAGAAAATATCTTGGCTGAAGTAGAGCACTTAAGAACTCTTTCCGCGCTTGGACCCGGCGGAGTCACTCGTGAAAGAGCCGGTCTTGAAGTCCGCGACGTGCATACTTCTCACTACGGACGAGTTTGTCCGATCCATACGCCTGAAGGACCAAACATCGGTCTTATCTTGCACCTTTCTTCCTACGCTCGAGTTAACGATTTCGGAATAATTGAGACGCCTTATATGAAAGTGAAGAACGGCAAGATCACAAATGAAGTGGTCTACCTCAATGCGTCTGAAGAAGAAAATTACAATATTGCCCACGCTGGTATTAAGTATGACGAGAAAGGAAATATTTTGACTGAAAAAGTTGAAGCCAGAGTTAAGACTGAACCGGGCCTTATCGAAAGAGAGAATGTCGATTTTATCGACGTCGCAACCAACCAAGCTTTCTCCATCGCGACCTCAACTGTTCCTTTTTTGGAGCACAATGACGCCAACCGAGCCCTGATGGGATCAAACATGCAAAAGCAGGCTGTGCCCTGCATAAGTCCGGAAGCGCCTATAGTGGCGACTGGGATGGAAGAACTCGCTTGCCGAGATTCCGGCCGAGTGATCATATCTAAAGAAGATGGCATAGTCTCTTATGTTGATGCCAAGAAAATAACTGTTAAAAATAGCGCCGGCAAGGAGCATTCGTATCGTCTAGTAAACTTTTTGAGAACCAACAACTTCTCCGTATTTCATCAGAGACCGATTGTCAGTCCTGGAGACAAGGTTAAAAAAGGAGACATCATGGCCGACACTTCTAGTACCGACGGCGGACAGATCGCATTGGGACAAAATGTTTTGGTCGCCTTCATGTCATGGGGCGGATCCAACTATGAAGACGCGATCATTCTTTCAGAAAGATTGGTTAAGAAAAGTAAATTCACCAGCATCTATGTCGAAGAATTTACTTGCATAGTTCGAGATACAAAACTTGGACCCGAGATCACAACTCGAGATATTCCAAACGTCGGTGAAATCAAATTGAAGGACCTCGATGAAGAAGGTATTATCCGCATCGGCGCTGAAGTCAGAGAGAATGATATCCTAGTAGGCAAGATTACGCCTAAAGGTGAAACCGAACTTACTCCGGAAGAAAGATTGCTCCGTTCGATCTTTGCCGAGAAAGCTAGAGATGTGAAAGACAGCTCTCTTCGCATGGAGCACGGCAAGCGCGGCCGCATCATCAGCGTCAAGATTTTCTCCAGAGACTTGGGACACTCTCTCGAATCCGGAATCATCAAGAAAATTGTCGTTGAAGTTGCTCAAGTTAGAAACATATCCGTCGGAGACAAGCTTTCCGGCCGACACGGAAACAAGGGAGTTATCTCGATGATTCTACCGGAAGAAGAAATGCCTTTCATGGCTGATGGAACTCCGGTTGATGTTATTTTGACTCCGCTCGGAGTGCCGTCTCGTATGAACTTGGGACAGATTTTGGAATTGCACTTGGGTATCGCCGCAAACACGCTCGGCTACCAGGCGATCGTCCCTCCTTTCTTCGGAGCGACTGACGCGGAAGTAAAAGGAGAACTTGTAAAAGCCGGATTGCCGGAGAACGGCAAGGTTAATTTGTTTGACGGCCGAACAGGAGAGAAATTTGATCAAGATATTTCCGTCGGATACATGTATGTTTTGAAACTTCACCACATGGTGGAAGACAAGATTCACATGCGTTCGATCGGTCCCTACTCTCTCATCACTCAGCAGCCGCTCGGAGGTAAGGCTCAAGGAGGAGGACAAAGATTCGGAGAAATGGAAGTCTGGGCACTGGAAGGTTACGGAGCGGCTTATACTCTACGAGAAATGATAACAATAAAATCTGACGATATTACAGGCAGGTCGGCTGTATTTGACGCTATTATCAAAGGGGAAGATATCAAACAGCCGAACGCGCCAGCATCGTTCAATGTGATGCTAAATTACTTGCGAGGGCTTTCTTTGGATATTGAGCTTAAAAAAGATAATAAATAAATTATATGAAAATAATAGATACAACAAATAATTTCAATTCGATTACGATTAAGCTCGCATCCCCAGAGAGAATCAAGGAATGGTCTTACGGAGAAGTTACCAAGCCTGAAACTATCAACTATCGAACCGGCCGCTCAGAAAAAGGAGGCCTTTTCGATGAACGCATATTCGGTCCGGAAAAAGATTTTGAATGTTACTGTGGAAAGTATCGCCGAATCAGATATAAAGATATTATTTGTGAGAAATGCGGAGTGGAAGTCACCCGCTCTATCGTCAGACGCGATCGCATGGGCCACATAGAACTCGCGACTCCGATCGCCCATATCTGGTTTTTGAGAGGCGTGCCATCCCGAATGAGCATTCTTATGAATATCCCGATCATGGATCTTGAAAAAGTTATTTATTTCGCCGGCTATATCATCACCAAGATTTTCCCTGAAGAAAAAGCGACAATTTTGCAAAGTTTGGATAATGAATATAAATCAAAGATAAAAACTTTGCAAAATGACGACGACAGAGAGAAATTAAAAGAACTTTTTGTAAATACAAAAAAGGAAGTTGCTGAAATAAGAGAAGGAAAAGTATTGAATGAAATCCTATATCACAATTTCTCATTGCGTTATGGAACTTGCTTCGAAGCGTCTATCGGCGCGGAAGCTATCTTTAATCTCTTCAGCAATTTAGATTTGGAGAAATTAAAAGTTGAGACCGAAAAAATGCTTGAGACTGCAAATACAGTTGAGAAAGAAAAATTGCAAAAGAGACTTTCTTTGGTTAGATCAATGATTCATTCCAAGATCAGACCAGAATGGATGTTCTTGACCGTTATTCCAGTTATCCCGCCAGCGCTTCGTCCGATGGTGGCTCTTGATGGCGGCCGACATGCGACTTCCGATATCAACGACCTTTATCGCCGAGTGATCAACCGAAACAATCGTTTGAGAAAACTTAAAGAAATCGGCGCACCAGATGTTATTTTGCGAAATGAAAAAAGAATACTCCAAGAAGCAGTCGACGCTCTTATAGACAACTCTATCGCCGGTAACGATTCTACCGCTATGAGTCAGTCACAAAAGAGAGCTCTTAAATCTTTGGCTGATAACTTGAAGAGCAAGCAAGGACTTTTCCGACAAAACCTCCTCGGTAAGCGCGTGGACTACTCCGGCCGTTCAGTTATCGTCGTCGGTCCTCAGCTCAAATTAAACCAGTGCGGTCTGCCGAAGCACATGGCGCTGGAACTTTTCCGACCGTTTATTATTTCCAAAATTCTCAAGAGGGAATTGGCGCACAACATCCGCGGAGCCAATAAATTAATCGAAGAAGGCATTCCAGAAGTCTGGGCTATTCTAGAAGAAGTTATTGAAGGCAAGTATGTTCTTTTGAACCGTGCGCCGACTTTGCACCGATTGGGCATACAAGCTTTCAACCCGATTTTGATCGAAGGCAATGCGATTCAAGTTCACCCGTTGGTTTGTACCGCGTTTAACGCCGACTTCGACGGAGACCAGATGGCCGTTTATGTACCGCTTTCAAATGAAGCTCAAGCCGAAGCAAAAGAATTAATGGCCGCAAATAAAAACTTGCTCAAGCCTCAGTCTGGAGATCCGATCGTCAATCCGAAGCTCGATATCGTTTTGGGCTGTTACTGGATGACCAAGGCTATGGATGGAGAAAACGGCGAAGGAAAGTTTTTTGCCAGTCCAAACCACGCGATCACCGCTTATGACTTCGACATTGTGAGTTTCCGAGCCAAGATCAAAGTTTTGGGCACCGAGACAGAGAAGTACAAAAAATTTGAAGGTAAGCCTTTCGAGACATCCGTCGGCCGTCTTCTTTTCAACAGCGTTTTGCCGAATGATTTCCCATACTTAAACGAAGAGATTAATTCAAAGAGAATGTCAGCTTTGATTGATGAACTTATTCTTCATTACGGTATCGATCAGACTCCAAAGGTCCTAGATAAGATAAAAGATTTCGGATTTAAATATATTACTAAATCCGGTATCACTTGGGGTATTGATAATGTGACTGTTCCGGCAGGCAAGGCGGATATCGTCGCTCACGGACGAAAACAGGCCGAAGAAGTGACCAGCCAGTACAAGGAAGGTCTTTTGTCTGAAGAAGAGAAATACAGAAAGACAATCGAAATTTGGGAGCATGTAAAAATCGAGATTGAAAAAATAATTCCTGTAAACTTGGAGAAGAACGGTTCCGCTGCGGACATGCTAAATTCCGGCGCTCGAGGATCTATGCATAACTTTACTCAGATGGCGGGTATGAAAGGACTTATTATCAATACTGCCGGCGAGACGATCGACTTCCCAGTTATTTCATCCTACAAAGAAGGTCTTTCTCCGATTGAATACTTTATTACCACGCACGGTTCGAGAAAGGGTTTGGCCGACACGGCTCTAAGTACCGCCAAGGCCGGTTATTTGACCAGGCGTTTGGTTGACGTGTCTCAGGATGTCGTCATCACTGAAGATGATTGCGGTTCAAAGGATGGTAAGAAACTCACTAAGGAAAATATCATGGGCGTCCAGATCAGTTTGACCAAGAATATCCGCGGACGAGTTGTAGCTGAAGATATCAAAGATAGCGCTGGAAAAGTTTTGTACAAGCGAGGATTTTTGATCACCAAAGAAGAAGCTCAGAAAATCGAATCATTGGGAGTAGAAGAAGTTATTGTTCGCTCTCCGCTCACTTGCAAGACCATTCACGGAATCTGTCAGACTTGTTACGGTTTGGATCTCGGACGCAACCAATTGGTGAAGCTTGGAGAAGCTGTAGGTATTATCGCCGCTCAAGCGATCGGCGAACCGGGTACTCAGCTTACGCTTCGAACTTTCCACGCCGGAGGTGTCGCGACTGTCGACATTACTGCCGGTTTGCCTCGAGTTGAAGAAATTTTTGAAAGAAGATTGCCAAAGAATCCGGCCTTGATCTGTCACGCGGACGGAGAGGTTGTAGACATAAAAGATCTCGGCAAAGAAAAAGTCATTGTCGTATTGAATGATATAAAAGTTGAAAGCAAGCCGGCGAAAGGCAAGGTCCCAGCTAAGAACGGAAATGAATCTGAATACTTGGTTCAGTTCCGAAGAACACCGATTGTCAAAATCGGCAGCAAGGTTAAAAAAGGAGATATTTTGACCGACGGTTCAGCCGATATTGGTGAGATCTTCAAGTATGCCGGCAATGAAGTAGCCGAAGAATACATCATCCGAGAAATCAACAAAGTTTACGAACTTCAGGGCGCGTCCATTTCTAGAAAGCACATTGAGATTATTATCCGCCAGATGTTCTCAAGAAAGAGAATCAAGGATGCCGGATCTACATCTTTCTCACGCGGCGAGATTGTCGAAAGTATTGAATTGTTTGACGAGAATGATCGCGTAGCGAAAGAAGAAAGCGGCCAAGAAGCTACAGCTGAGACAGTTGTTCTAGGTATTACCGAAGTATCGCTTACAACTAAGAGCTGGTTGTCTGCCGCTTCATTCCAAAACACTAACCGAGTCTTGATCAACAATGCGATCCGAGGCGGAGTAGACGATCTGCGAGGTCTTAAAGAGAATGTTATTATCGGACGCCTTATTCCGGCTGGAACAGGCTTCAATGCAAAGTTGGAAGATGAAGAAAAGATGACTCCTAAAAGAGAAGAGAACTTCTAAAAAGTTTAATCATTAATAAAAAACAATAAATCAGCGCATGTCTTCTCCCGTAGAACAAATTAAAGAGAGGCTCAATATCGTCGATATTGTTTCTTCTTATTTAAAATTGGAGAAAGCCGGTTCCAATCTGAGAGCGCGCTGTCCGTTCCACAACGAAAAGAGCCCTTCATTTTTTGTTTCGCCGACGAGAAATAGCTACCATTGTTTCGGTTGCAATCGCGGCGGCGATATCTTCACTTTTGTTGAAGAGATCGAAGGAGTTTCCTTTTATGAAGCTTTGAAATCACTCGCCGACAAGGCTGGCGTCCAGTTGACAGAGGTTGGCTCCAAAGAAAATCTGGAGCACAAAAAGTCTTATGAATTGCTCGAGCTCGCGACTAAATTTTTTGAATTTAGTCTGACCAAGAACACCGCCGTTCTGGAGTACCTTAAAAAAAGAGGCCTTGAAGAAAAGACGATTAAGAATTTCAGAATAGGTTTTGCTCAGGGCGGCTGGCAGACTTTATTTAATTTCCTGAAGTCCAGGGGGTTTACGGATATGCAAATCGAGAAGAACGGCTTGTCGATCAAAGGCGAGCGAGGATATTATGATCGTTTTCGCAGTCGGATTATGTTTCCGATTACGGATACGCAAGGCAGAGTTGTCGGCTATTCCGGAAGGATTTTCGATTTGCCGGGTTCTGAAGCTTCGGCTAAGGATAAAAATTTCGTAGCCGCCAAGTATGTGAACAGTCCCGAGACCGAGCTTTATAATAAATCCAAAATTCTTTTTGGCTATGATAAAGCCAAGAGGGCAATGATGCAAAAGAATCAAGCGATCGTTGTCGAGGGCCAGATGGATCTCATCATGGCGCATCAAGCCGGCACAGAAAATACCGTCGCCGTGTCAGGGACGGCTTTAACTCCGGATCATATCGGCCTTATAAAAAGATTCACCAATTCTCTATTGTTGTCCTTTGATTCTGATGAAGCCGGTCTGTCCGCCGGAGAAAGAGGCGTGAAATTGGCCCTCTCTCTTGATATGGATGTTAAAATGGTTAAAATACCTGAGTCTCTCGATCCAGCCGATATTATTTTGAAGGATAAGAGTATCTGGGAGAAAGCGATCAAGGATGCTCAGCCGATTATTGATTTCTACCTTGATTATCTGACGGAAAAAGGAATCAAGGATCGAGACTTGGTCCTTGCCGTCAATAAAAAAGTTTTGCCGTATGTCGCGGCGATCGGCAATTCAGTCGACCAGGCTCACTTCATAAAGAAAATAGCTAATAAGCTCGATCTCGGAGAGGACTCTATCAGGGAAGAAGTCGGCAAGATATTGAAAAAAGAACAAAAGGAAGTGGGCGTAACCTCTCCAGTTGGAAGTAAAATTAAAAAAATAAAAGACCAGATCCGGGACAAGATTGTAGGTATCTGGATTTGGCAGAAAGGGGAATCTCCGCCGGGACTTGATCTGGACCTGCTTGAAAAAAAGTATAAACAAATAAGCGGCCGCGAACTCGAAGAAGAAATAAAAAACATAGAAAGAGGGGAGAAAGAAAATCTAGTGTTTCAAGCGGAAATGTATTACGAGAATCATAAAGCTTTGAAGGGGGATGCGGATGAGCTTATAGATAATTTAGAAAAAGAATTACTGGAAGAGCGCTTATCTACACTTTTGACCCGATTGCGCCAGACCGAAAAGGATAAGGATGAAAAGGAGATGGAAGAGGTTTTAAAAAAATGCCAAGAAATTTCAAAAAGGATAAATGAAATTAAAAACAGTCGATTTTTAGAAAAATAATTAATATTTTAAATGAAAAAAAATACAAAAAAGAAATCCCCAAAAAAGGTTGTGAAGAAAGTGGTAAAACAAGTCAAAAAGCTTGCAACTAAAGCCAAGATCCCTGCTAAAAAGCCGGCGCCAAAAAAGAAATCCAAAGCGGAAGATCTTTCAATGAAGGCTTTGGAATTCGTCGCTAAAGGCAAGAAAAGGGGATTTGTAACCCATGATGAAATATTGAAGACTTTTCCGGATATCGAACAGAATATTTTATTCTTGGATGATCTTTATGAGACCTTGTCCGTCGCCGGAGTTGATGTGCTTGAAGGCGGCAATCTTTTAAACTTAGATGATTCAAAGCCGAAGGAAGGCGCAAAATTAAAATATTCCCGAGAGTCTACGCCGTCATACGATTCGATTCAGATGTATCTTAAAGAGATCGGCCAATATCCGCTCATACCTGCCAGTGAAGAAAAAGAATTAGCTAAAAGAATAGAGAAGGGAGACAGAGAAGCCAAGAATCTTTTGGCGAGAGCAAACCTCCGCCTCGTCGTCTCAATCGCCAAGAAGTATGTCGGCCGAAGTTCCGACCTGACACTTCTTGATCTGATCCAAGAAGGAAATATCGGCCTCTTTAAAGCGGTTGATAAATTTGACTGGACGAGGGGATTTAAATTTTCAACTTATGCGACTTGGTGGATCAGACAGTCCGTCACTCGCGCCTTGGCCGACCAGTCTAGGACTATCCGCATACCGGTGCACATGGTTGAAACTATTTCAAAATACAAACAAGTCTACCGCCGTCTTTCTCAAGACCTCGGCCGCGAGCCTCTCGCGGAAGAGATCGCAACCGAAATGGGCATAGAAGTCGCGAAAGTTCACATCATTGAGAACATCAATCAGGAAACCGTCTCTCTCGAACAGCCGATCGGCGATGATGAAGAGAAGTCTACTCGCGGCGAATTTATCGCCGATGAAAAGATCTTGCGACCGGATCAGGATGCGGCCAGGAGAATCCTATCCGATCAGATCAAAGAAGTTCTTCAGACTCTCGCCCAGAAGGAGAGGAAGATACTGGAAATGCGCTACGGACTCGTCGACGGCGTTCAGCATACGCTTGAAGAAGTGGGCCAAGAATTCGGCGTGACCCGCGAGCGTATTCGTCAGATTGAGGCCAAGGTGCACGACAAGCTCCGCCAGAACGACAAAATTATCCGCCTCAAAAACCATTTCGACTAGAAAAAACTTGACTTTTTCGCTCGAATTTGCTAGTATCTCAGGGAGTGTAGGTTAGCTTATTTTATTATAACAACACAAATGACGTAGAAAGCCCCAACTTCGGTCGGGGCTTTCTACGTTGTGGGTTTTAGTTGAAAATTTGATATAATTTCTCCATGAAATCAAATAATAAAATCCTATTATTTTTATTAGTCCTTTTGGTTATTGGTGGGGTACTATATTTTTTCTTCCGCACAAAACCGCAGAATTTGTCTAACGAGCAAGATAATCAGGCTGGTAGATTTTCAAAATTAATTGGAACAGAAGATTTTTTAAATTTGCCTGGCTTTTATTTCACTATTTCTCCAGATAACAAATATTTACTTTATTTTAGTAAGGGTGGAAAAATACACCCTTATGGATATAACGAGGATGATTACAATCTAAATGCAATTAATTTAAATTCAAATCAAAAATTTATTATAGATAAACAAGACATCTTTGGCAGTCAGTTAACTGTAAATTTATCACATGGATGTTGGTCTACTGACAGCAAGTTCTGTGTTTTGCCAGATATAAATATAGTAATTGATTTTACGGGCCAAAAACCAAATCTTATAAAGCAGTACATGTCGGCTACTAGGAAAACATCCGATTCCCTAACCAGTGGAACTTTTACTTGTTCTGATTGCGGAACAAATATAATTTTAGGAAAAACATTTGATTCAAATCATCATGGTGATGAATATTATTCTCCAAATAATCTTTATATTGCTAGCCTTGTAAAAAAAGAAATTTTTGGTAGAGGCGGTTTTGTTTCTCCCCCGGAATTTTATATAGAAAGATTATCTGATCATAAAAAAATTCTTATTGGAGAAAATGTATATAAACTTGCATGGACAAGTGATAGTAGTTCTATTTATGTTTATAAATGTGAATCAGGTGGCGGGTGTGGCTCTTCTTCTGATGCTTTGTATAAAGTTGATGTGAGTACCTTATTTTAATTTGATGGATAAGCTAAGTTTTGTCCTGCTTGCGGTGCGGTAGTTAGTTTTGATATAATAGTTCTGCGTTTGTCTTTATCTGTGGCGAGCGGCTGCACTCACATAGTCATTTGTGTTGGAGCTAGCTCCCGCTCGCCTCAATTGAAGA
>JAHFNP010000014.1 GCA_023267245.1 Candidatus Nomurabacteria bacterium | reverse complement strand
AGTATGAACACTCTAGGGACTCATTCGCGCGAATGAGGGATAAGAGATTTTTGGATAGTGTATTAGTGATTAATTGGTTGGTTAATAAGTTTTATTTTTTATATAATATGTTTATGAACATCCGAAATATCGATATTAAATTGATAAATTTTTTCAAGAAAATTTCAATGCCCGTGGCGCGATTTTCTATTTTTGTTGTATTTTTTTGGTTCGGCGCGCTGAAAGTCGCAGGTTTCAGTCCGGCTACTCCGCTCGTCAAAGACCTACTCCACTCCACCTTGCCGTTCATCTCGCCGGAAATGTTTATTATCCTGTTCGGCTTATTTGAAATGCTGATCGGCATTTTGTTTTTGATCAAGGGTCTTGAGCGCGCGGTGATCCCGCTGCTTTTTATCCACATGATTACGACGATATTACCCCTTTTTATATTAAGAACTGCGACATGGTCAGGGTCTTTTATCCCGACACTTGAAGGCCAGTATATAATCAAGAACATAGCCATCATAGCTTTAGCTATCGGCATCGCCTCCAATCTGCACCCGATCAAAAATCGACAGACAGAGTAATTGTGCTAAAATCTATCAATGCTTAAAATCGTTCCAAAATTCATCCTGTCCCTTGCATTTCTTGCGGTTGTTCTATGTTCTTCAAATGCTTACGCTCAAACTGAAATTTCAAATACTGGATTTACTCAGGGTAATATCTGGTTTTCACAAAGCAAGCTTGTAGAAGGAGATAAGGTTAAAATTTTTACTGCGCTTTGGAATGGCGACCAAGATGCGATTTCCGGTACGGTCACCTTCTATGATAAAAGCGTCATCTTGGGGCAGAAGGATTTTACTTTGAGTCCCAATGAGCTCAAGCAAGCCTCGATTGATTGGCAGGTGACGGCTGGCGATCACTCTATCTCAGCTCAAATAGTTAATGCGAAAACATTGGTCGGGACAAAAGGGGAAACCGTTTATCTTTCAAATAATAAAACTGCGACCAGCGAATACACTGTCCCGAAGAATCCCGCTTTGATCAAGGTTGTAGAGAAAACAATAACCAAAGACGCACTTGCTGTGGAAGTCAAGAAAGCCGGGGAATTTATAAAAGACAATATCCCGGCGTCCGTCGCAGAGCCGGTCAGCCAAGCCGCTGATTCTGTCGATGCTTGGCGCGACAGTACAGCTTCGAGTATAGATACTCAAAAAGCAGAGGTCAGTGCGGAAATAAAAAAATTAAATGAGGCGCCAAAGACTGCGGACAGCAAAGATAAATCCGTAACCGAAAAGCCGTTCGCTTATGTAAAGTTATTTTTCCTGACTCTCGGCAGTTTTATATTTGGACATAAAATTATTTTTTATGGTTTGTCGATCTCTCTCTTATTTATTCTGATCAGGTTTATTTACAGAAAAATAAAGAACAGATAATATGGATAATATTTTTGAACAATCGCTCGAATTTCACGAGCGCAATAAAGGCAAGATCGAAGTGAGGAGCAAGGTTCCGCTGGATAATAAAGAGGCTCTTTCACTCGCATACACTCCCGGCGTGGCCGAAGTTTCAAAGCGGATCGCAATGAATCCCGAAGATGCTTACAGATATACTTTGAAGCAGAACTCTATCGCTGTCGTATCCGACGGCTCGGCAGTTTTAGGCCTAGGAAATCTGGGCGCCAAAGCGGCGATCCCAGTAATGGAAGGCAAGGCGGCGATCTTCAAAGAATTTGCTGGCATCGACGCGTTTCCGATTTGCCTTGATACGCAAGACACTGAAAAAATAATAAAAACAATCAAAATGATCTCGCCGGTTTTCGGCGGAATTAATTTGGAAGACATATCTGCGCCGCGCTGTTTCGAGATCGAGAGGCGACTTGCGGAGGAGCTTGATATCCCAGTGATGCACGACGACCAGCATGGGACGGCGACTGTCGTCTTGGCGGGGTTGATAAATTCTTTGAAGTTGCGAGGCACTAAAAAAGAAGATGCGACAGTCCTGATCAACGGTGTCGGCGCGGCCGGCTCCGCGATCGCTTATATCCTCGCCCTATACGGTTTCAAAAATATTCTGCTTTGTGATACTCATGGGCTTATTTACGAAGGCCGGGATAATTTGAGCGACGAGAAAATAAAACTCTCTCAAATAACAAATAAAGAAAAAATAAAAGGCAGTCTCGAAGACGGGTTGAAATTTTCTGATATTTTTATCGGTGTCAGTAAGGCGGGGCTTTTAAATGCTGATCATATAAAGATGATGAAGGAGCAGCCGATTATTTTTGCCTTAGCCAATCCGACTCCGGAGATCATGCCGGATATTGCAAAGGGTGCCGGCGCTTTTATTTATGCCTCCGGCCGATCGGATTTCCCGAATCAGGTCAATAACGCCCTCGTTTTCCCCGGAATTTTCCGCGGTCTTTTAGACAAGCGCATCAAGAAAATAAATAATGAGATTTTCATCAAAGCAGCCGAAGCCTTGGCCGGCCACAATAAAAATCTAAGTGTGGATCAAATTCTCCCCGATCTTTACGACAAGAGTATCGTCGACTCGATCAAAAATTCGTTTTAATTGTCTAAAGAGTATAGGCGTGGTAGGATTTGGATAATTATGAACAGGAATCAGCAAATTTTACTCCGGGTTATTTTAGATTTGATACTTTTGCTTGGCATTTTTGCATTTCCTTTTTGGCTGACAATTTTGCTTTCTCTTGCCGGTCTGATTTATTTCAATCTTTTTTTTGAATTCATAATTGTTTATTTTTTAATAGATATGATTTATGGAGTCCCGGTTGCATCGTTCTTTAATAGCAGATTTATTTTCACATCTATTTCCATAATTTTATTTGTCGGCGTTAATATTTTTAAGAAGAAACTTTTGTTGCCCAAATAAAATTATATGAAATTTTCAACGAAGAAAAAAAAATGGAAATCAGAAGTTGATCCGGATGAAATATTCTTGGATTCAAAAAATATCCCGCAGTTCAACAAACAGCAATTCGAAGGGGTCATAGAGAAGCCGATATCTAAAAAGAATTTATTATTCTTGGGCGTCTTTTTTGGGTTGATCGGAATTGTTTTTCTGTCGAAGATCATAGTGCTCCAGATCTCAAAAGGAGATTCGTATTATAATTTGAGCCAGAGAAATAGTCTCGACAAACAGGCTATCTTTGCCGATCGCGGTATCATATACGATCGCAATAAAGTTCCCTTGGCTTGGAATGTCGCCAATTCTGCCGGAGATTTCTTTTCTGATCGAGCCTATATAAAAGATCCCGGCTTTGGCCATGTTTTGGGCTATGTGAGCTATCCGCAAAAGGACAAGTCGGGATATTTCTGGCAGAAGGAATTTATCGGCAAGGACGGCATTGAAAAACAATACAATGATCTTTTGAAGGGCGAGAACGGAGTGAAGATTTTCGAAACCGATGTTCACGGCGCAGTGCAGTCTGAAAATGTGATCGAGCCGCCGAAGCATGGCGAAACTCTGACTCTCTCTATCGATTCTAGAATCCAAGCCAAGCTTTATGATTCAATCAGATCCTTTTCTGCAAATCAGGGATTCCGCGGAGGAGTTGGTATCTTGATGGATGTTCAAAACGGCGAAGTCCTCGCCCTGACTAATTATCCGGAATACGAATCGGAAGTCCTGACTCGGGGGGATGATCAAAATCAAATTAAAGCGTATTTGACCGACAAGGATAAAGTTTTCTTGAATAGAGGGGTCTCCGGCCTCTACACTCCCGGCTCGATCGTAAAGCCGATCGTCGCCTTGGCCGCATTGAACGAGCATGTTATCGATCCGCTGACGAAGATCTTGTCGACTGGTTCGATCTCGATTCCGAACCCGTATTACCCCGACAAAAAATCCGTCTTCAATGACTGGAAAGCTCACGGCTGGATCGATATGCGGCAGGCGATCGCTGCTTCGTCGGACGTTTATTTTTATGAAGTCGGCGGAGGTTTTGAAAATCAAAAAGGCTTAGGCATAAGCAATATTGAAAAATACACCAAGCTCTTCGGCATCGGAGAAAAGACAGGCATCGACTTGCCGGCGGAGAATAGCGGCGTGATCCCGACACCGCTATGGAAGCAAGAAAATTTCCCGAACGACCCTTGGAGAGTCGGAGATACTTACAATACTTCGATCGGACAGTACGGATATCAAGTGACGCCCCTAGAGATGCTCCGGGCGACGGCCGCGATCGCAAACTACGGCAAGATGCTTAAACCTCATCTTCTCACTGGAGGAACTCAAGAGAATTTTGTCGACAGGGATCTCGGCATACCGAAAGAATATTTTGATGTCGTTCATGATGGGATGAGGATGTCGGCGACTGAGGGTACCGCATCTAGACTTGGCCTGCCTTTCGTAAAAGTTTCGGCCAAGACGGGTACGGCCCAGCTCGGACTTTTGAAGCAGAGAGTTAACTCTTGGGTCATAGGATTTTTCCCGTCGGACGCGCCGCGCTATGCGTTTATCGTGCTGATGGAAAACGGCCCGGCGACCAACACGATCAGCGCCTCGCTCGTCATGGCAGAAACTCTGACCGCGATGAATGATTTCGCCCCGGAGTATTTGAAATAATAATTGACAGACCAATAGATTCATGATAATCTTTGTTTAGAAATAAGCCAACCAATATATGTAAACCAGTGTACCAAGCGAGCCAACGCATCGGAGAAAACCAAGAGTGAAAAGCGAGCCAAATAAAATAAGAAAACCACATCTTTTAAGCGAGCCAACGAATATAAGAAAACCATATTCTAAAAGCGAAGCCGTAGTATTTATACTGCGGCTTTTTAATTACCCATTTTCCTTGACATTTTAAGCATAAAATGGTAATGTTTGACCAGAAATATTGAAGTCTATACATGTCTAACCCGAGCCAATTTGCTCATTAACAACCCAAAAAATGAAAAAGCCGACCGAGGACACCACAACTGTATTAATTCTGAAAAACGGAGCGCTTGGCGCTTTAGTTAATTTTCAGCTGCAATTTGAAAAAGCGCTGACTGCGCTTAAAATCAGAGACACTCATTTGGACAAAAATGGCACACCGGATCTAGAAACAAAAGAACTTTTAAATGAATCAGCGAGATTCAAAAAAGAATTTATTTTAAAACCGGTAGCCCGACTATTGGAAGAGCACCCGGCTCATCCTTGGTTCTCATGCGTAAAAGGCATCGGCAATGAAAACATTGCTAAAGTTGTTTCGCTGATCGACATCGAAAGAGCCCCGAGCATTAGCGCTCTTTGGAAATACGCCGGGTATGCAGTTGTAGACGGCAAAGCTGATCGCCCGAAAAAAGGCGAGAAACTTACTTTCAACAAAACTCTTAAAACGATGTGCTACCGTGTTGGAGTTTCTTTGCTTAAAGCGCACGGCATTTCAAAAGCAAAAGGAGGCACAAAATTTGGCGAGTATTATGAAAAGGCCATGGCTGAAGAGACCCGCAAAATTGAAGCGCAAGGCAAAAAGATTGCCGATGTTGCCGATATACCGAAAGGCAAAGAAGAAGAGTATGTGAATTCTCTGCATGTGCACAATCGCGCATTCAGGAAGATGATAAAACTTTTCCTTGGCTGCCTTTGGATGTATTGGAGGAAAGCGGAAGGATTGGCCCTTCGCGATCCTTACCCGGTGGAAAAACTAGGCCACACGACTGTGATTCAGCCAGAGGAAATGGTTGATCGGTAAAAATATAGGCTCGGAATCAAATATTCCGAGCCTTAAATAAAAATGCCAACAAATATATGTAACCCAGAGTGTACCAAGCGAGCCAACGCATCGGAGAAAACCAAGAGTGAAAAGCGAGCCAGTTGAAATAAGAAAACCGACAATTTCAAGCGAGCCACGAATAGTAAGAAAACCACATTATACAAGCGAGCCAGAACAGGCAAGAAACCCACATTGAACAAGCGAGCCATTACCCATAAGAAAACCAAAGGTAAGGAGCGAAGCCGTAGTATTTATACTACGGCTTTTTTATTGACACAATTATAAACCCTTGCTACAATTTCCTTTCCTGCTTTTTGGTCCGATTGGGAAATATTGGAAAAAAGAAGGAAGCAACACTGGAGGCTTATTCCGGAAAAAACTCGAACATATGGTAGCAGTAGTAATGTCGCTCATTAACAAAAAAAGAAATTATCTTCCTGGTCTAGAAGAGATCAAGGAGATTGCAATTAACAATCAGTCCAGTGAAGCCAATGAAATGGCTTGCTTGATAAAGCAATTTGGGGGTAAAAAGTACAACGGTTTAGATACGGCCAAAGTGGAGTTTTATTCCAAAAACAAAAAGGGAATCGAATACTTCAAGAAAAGAGTCAGCGGGGGAGGTGTTTTAACATTTTGTCTATCTGATCAAGGGGTTAACGGCAAAGATTTCAATAGTAAACAAGAAGTTATTGATTATTTTGAAGTAAAAAAATCTCGAGTGGGGCAAGTTTTTCTTTATGACACTGAAAAGGTCAGTGTAAATTCCAGCATGACAGATCATTATTTTTTTGGCAAAACTTTTGCTGATACAAAGGCAGAAATAAAGATAAAAAATGGGTCAAAGCTCAAGCAAAAAGAAACCTTTCAAGAATTTTGCACTGAATTTAAAAAGAAAATCAGTGAAATCACAAAAGCTTTGATTGATTTCGATGGTAAGAGAAAAATAATAAATGACGGCCTGATAGACATGCTTACTTTGGCCTGCGTTGAAAGTGAAGATCACAATACTATTGTAAAGCCTATTGCTTTGATGAAAGGCGTTGATGTATTGTATCATCGAGGAGGCAAAAGGGGCGGAAATTTCATCTCATTTTCTCCAAAAGGTGAAAAATTTTTACCGACAATTTTAGACGAGCTAAAGAAAGAAGAAAAAAAATGCAAAGTAGAAAAAAATTTAGGATCTACCGAAGCAGAAGGAAGTTGGCTCACTACTAATAATGTCATTCATACTATTCACGGTGGCAGGACTGAAATGAAATTTGCTCGAGTTTTTGGCGTAATTGAAAAGGTGGCAAAAAAAGGAATTGAACCAAAGAAAGAATCCAAAACTCATGCAGAATTGCATATGCATTAAAAACACGTACAACCCCCTCTATATATAGAGGGGGTTTTTATTTTTTCATATTTAAGTATAATGTGCTGGTGGAAAAAAAGGCAAAAGAAAACGCCCAAAACGACCTTTTCCGGATAGGTTTCGATATTTTATTGATATTTGGATTGCCGGTTATTATCGGTGCATTGATCGGGACAAGGTTGGATAATTCCTATCACACAGGTCACAAGATCACCTTGGGAATTCTTGCCTTCACTTTTGTTTTTTCTTGGATTATTTTTATCATTCGTTTTAAGAAGATCGTCAAATAATGAATTTTTTACAGATCAAAGGAGGAATACCGGGAATCGAGCCAGAAATACTTTTCAAAGTTTTCGGCTACCCTGTCGCGAGTTCTACTTTATTTATTTTTTTTATCCTAGTCATGTTTTTGGTTTTGGGAATTTTGTTTTCGAAAAAACTAAAAATGATACCGAGCGGCATCCAGTCTGTGCTTGAAATGATTTACGAAGCGATATCTGATTTTATTTCTTCGATTGTCGGCAAAGACAGGGCGGATGTGGTTATCCCGATTATAGGTTCTCTTTTTGTATATATCGGCGTGTCGAATTTGATCGGTATTATTCCGGGACTTACAAGTATTACTTTCGGAGGCGTGTCGATATTTCGCGTACCGACTACTGACTTCAATACGACAGTCGGGCTCGCTGTCGCTTCAGTATTATTCTTGCAAATCGTTTCGATAATGGATTTCGGCGTCCTTGGTCACTTCGGAAAGTTTTTCAAATTCAAAGAACTATTTCTCGGCTTTAAAAAAGGAATTGGTCCCGGACTTCTTTCCTTTATCGACCTATTTGTCGGCATCATAGAATTTATCGGGGAATTCGCCCGCATCATTTCGCTCTCATTCCGTCTTTTCGGCAATATGTACGCTCACGAAGTACTGGCCGTCGTCATCATGGGCGCATTAGCATACGCTTTGCCGGCGGTTTGGAGCATGATGGGCCTTTTGGTCGGAGTGGTGCAGGCGCTTGTGTTTGGGTCCTTAATTGCGGTATATTACAGTCTGTCCATAAAGACCGAAGGGAACCATGGGCATTAAAATTATTATTAGTCGAATATTATTAAGTTAATTATTTTTTAAATCATATGGAAGTAGAATCAGCAAGGTTAATAGCAAAAGGAATGGCAATATTATCAATGATCGGACCTGCACTCGCTATGGGTATGCTTATGGGCAAGGCTTTCGAAGCTATGGGCAGGAATCCTGAAGCATCAGGTTCAATTTTCGGAAAGATGATCGTCGGCGTGGCTTTGGCGGAATCAGTCGCGATTTACGCACTCGTCGCATTCTTCTTGATGTAATATGGAAATCCTCGGTAAAATCGGATTCGATTGGCATGTAGCCTTGGCAAACTTGGTCAACTTTTTGATCATATTTTTCGTCTTGAAAAAGTTTGCCTTTGGACCGATCGGCAATATGATCCGCGAGCGCCGGGAGAAAATAGAGAAAGGAATATCTGACGCGCAAGTTGCGGAGAAGAATCTCTCTGTCGCAAATATGCAGAAAGAGGACATCATCCGCGAAGCGCGAGTAAATGCAGACAAGATCGTCGCCGGTTCTACCGCTGACGGTAAAGAGATAGTAAAAAATGCAAAGGCTGAAGCTGAAAATGAAAAATCAAATATTCTAGCGAGTGCTCGCGCCGAAGCCGAGAAGGCAAAACAAGGCGGAGAGGAAGAAGTCCGCCGCGAAGCCGCCAAGCTTGTCACCGAAGGGGTGAAGAAAATGGTTGAGAGCTATGTGGCTGAAGGGAAAGGAGATGAGATTATCAGCGCAATGCTAAAAAAAGCTTAATATGATCAAGTCTCGACAAATAGCCAAGGCGCTTTATGATTTGAATGAAGAAGAGCGCTTCACCCCGCCTAGCCCAGGCGGGGCAAGTCTAGCCGAGAAGTTTTTGGATTTTATGAAGAATACGAAACTTTCCGCGCAGATTCCCGCCGTGCTTTATCATCTTGAAAAGATAGAAAAAGAAGCGAAAGAGAAAAAAGGAGTGTCGATCGAATCCGCACATGAATTAAAAGGCGACACGGTGAAAGAAATAAAAAATTATTTGAAGGCGGGGGAAGTAGATCAGACTTTAAAAATAAATAAGAATTTAGTCGCCGGATTCACGGCAAAATGGCAAGGCAAATTTTACGATATGTCTTTCGCGACGGGACTTAAAAAATTAGAAGAAAATATTATTAAATAGTTTAATTATTATGAGCGCAAACCTTATAGACAGCATCAAAAAGAGAATAGAGGGGACAGAGATGGGCAAAGAGGCGTATGAATATGGCACAGTCCTCTCCATTTCAGATGGTATCGCAAAGATTTCCGGACTTTCGCAATGCCAAGCATCGGAGATGGTTTCCTTTGAATCTGGGGCTACTGGGCTTGCGCTTAACTTGGAAGAAGACTCCGTCGGCGTGATCGTCTTGGGAGAATATTCAAAAATTAAAGAAGGAGAGACGGTTAAAAGAACCGGCAAAATTCTTTCTATTCCAGTCGGAGAAAAATTCGTCGGCCGCGTGGTCAATCCGCTCGGCGTACCGATAGATGAGGCTGGCGATATCAAAGCTGATGCTGAATATCCGGTAGAGAAAGTCGCTTCCGGCGTAATGAGTCGCGAGCCGGTCAAGACCCCAGTGCAAACGGGCATAAAGGCTATTGACGCGATGATCCCGGTCGGCCGAGGACAGCGCGAACTTATTATCGGTGATCGACAGACCGGCAAGACCGCGATCGCGATTGATACAATCATCAACCAAAAAGGCGAAAACATGATCTGCGTTTATGTCGCGATCGGACAGAAGCAATCCAAAGTCGCCCGTCTTGCAAGCAAATTAAAAGAAGCTGGCGCGATGGACTACACTATTATCGTTTCCGCCGGCGCTTCAGACTCTCCGGCGTTTTCATACCTTGCTCCTTATTCCGGTACAGCTCTCGCTGAATATTTCTTGGACAAAGGTCAAGATGTTTTGATTGTTTATGACGACCTTTCCAAGCACGCCGTCGCTTACCGAGAAATTTCTCTGCTTCTTCGCCGACCGCCGGGCCGTGAAGCGTATCCGGGTGATGTGTTCTATTTGCATTCCCGTCTTCTTGAGCGCGCTTGCCGACTTTCTAAAGAATATGGCGGCGGTTCTATCACTGCACTGCCGATCATCGAAACTCAAGCCGGCGATGTGTCCGCTTATATTCCAACCAACGTGATTTCGATTACCGACGGGCAGATTTTCTTGGAGACATCTTTGTTCTATAAAGGTATTCGTCCGGCGATCAATGTGGGTCTTTCTGTTTCTCGTGTGGGTTCAAGCGCGCAGATAAAATCTATGAAAAAAGTCGCCGGCAAGATGAAGCTTTCCATGGCGCAGTTCCGCGAGTTGGAAAGTTTCGCGCAGTTCGATTCCGACCTTGATCCGGAAACTAAGAAAGCGATTAACAGAGGACGAAGAGTTACAGAATTATTAAAACAAAATCAATATTCGCCGGTGCATGTCGCCAAGCAAGCGGCTTCGACTTACGCGGTGAATGAAGGCTATTTGGACGAGCTTGAAATATCTGAAATCAAGGCATGGGAAGAGAAGTTTTACGCATTTTTGGACCGTTCCAAAAAAGAATTACTCATCAAGATTAAAATTGATTGGAGCAAGGAAATAGAAGAAGAATTAAAGTCTGCAATTAAAGAATTTATGGGGATGTAATTTTTATGCCGTCCACTAAGGAAATAAAACAGAAAATAAAATCAACTGGGAACATTAAGAAAATCGCCAAGACGATGGAGATGGTTTCGGTTTCCAAGATGCGCAAGGCTGTCGATAGAGCAGTTGCTTCTCGTGTATATGCAAAATACGCGTTGGAACTTTTGGTGAATCTTTCTAAGCACAAAGATGTCACGCATCCACTGATGACAGAAAGAAAGGGGACTCCGCCAGCTGGCGGAGAACTTTTGATCGTTGTCGCTGGAAATAAAGGCCTATGCGGAGGATACAACAGTCAATTGCAAAAATCATTAAATATTTATTTTAAAAAAGCTTCCTCGACCATGCTCGGAACAAGCGAGTCCGTTCGGAATATAAAAGCTATTACTGTCGGTAAATACGGCGAGAAAATCTGCCGCAAACTTGCCGTGCCTATCGTCGCTAGCTTCAATACTTTTTCGGAGAAATCCACGACTGACGAGACCAAAATCCTCTCAGATTTCGCTGTTGGAGAATTTTTGAAAGGGGAATATAAGTCTGCTAAAATTTTATATACGGAATTCTTGAAATCCACTTCTTACAAGCCTGCCCTGCGTGAGCTTTTCCCGGTTTCTGTAAAATCTTTGGCCAATGTCCTAGAACTGATCGATGTCACGGTGTCTGATAATACTTTAGTTGATTACACTTTTGAACCGGACATAAACAGCATAGTAGACGGGATATTGCCCGGTCTCGTGGACACAGTCGTACACCAGTCGCTCTCCGAGGCCTT
>JAHFNP010000032.1 GCA_023267245.1 Candidatus Nomurabacteria bacterium | reverse complement strand
ATACCACTTTTTTAATTTAAAGAGAATATCCCCTAGGCTGTTAAGAGTGTAATCAATATCTGCCTTCGTCGTCTCGCGGCCAAGGGAGAAGCGGATACTGCCTTCCTCTATTTTAGATAAGGGTCGGAGGGCTTTTATTACATAAGACTCTTCCGGGTCATCAGACTGGCAGGCGCTCTTGGAAGAAACCTCAATCCTCCTCGCATCAAGCTCAATAACCAAAAGATCGCTTTCGATTCCCGGAACTGAAATATTCACATTGTTCGGAAGCCGATTAATTTCATCTCCATTCAAAACTATTCCCTTATTCGCGCGAATGAGGGATATGAAGTAGTCTCGCAGTTTGGTGAGTCTTTTTGTTTCCTTGTCTTTCATTGCTTCGGCGATTGAAAGTGCCGTCGCTGTACCAACAATGCCGGAAACATTTTCTGTCCCCGGTCGAAGATCGAATTCTTGATCACCGCCATGCATAAGAGGACTAAGCCGGACATTTCTTTTTTTAAATAAAACTCCCATGCCTTTCGGCCCGTAAATTTTCGATCCGTTAAAAGTCATCAAATCAACCCCGAGCCTGTCGACCCGAATTGGCAGATAATTCATCGCCTGGCAGGCATCGGTGTGAAAAAAAGGAAAAGCCTCCTCAAGGTCTGGCCTTTTTAAATTCTTAAGGCCAGACCTTTTCCCGGCTTTATTTTTTCTATAATTACGAATTTCCTTGGCGATCTCTGTAATCGGCTGAATGCTTCCGATTTCATTATTGGCATAACAGACGCTGATCAAAACAGTATTTGTTTTTATAGCTTCTTTTATTTTCTTAGGATCTACTATGCCGTTCTCTTCAACCGGAACATATGTGACTTTGGCGAGCTTGTTTTTCTCTAAAAATTTACAAACTTCTAAAACTGATGGATGCTCTATATTTGTCGTAACAACATGAGGAATCTTCGAAAGAATATGTTTAGAAAAGCCTTGCACAGGCCGACTGGGCCGAGCAGAGAAATTTCCTAGCAAGGAAATATTTGTGCTTTTCGAAATATATTCTGAGATGATTCCCAAAATCGCTAAGTTATTACTCTCGGTCCCGCTACCGGTAAAAATAATCTCATCCTGACGGCAATTTAATATTTTGGAAATAATTTTTCTTGAACTTTGAACTGCGGATTTCGCCTGGATGCCTGATTTATGCAAAGAACCCGGGTTGGAATTGATCTCTAGCATGTACTTTTTCATCGCCTGAAAAACCCGGGCGTCCATCGGCGCGCTCGAGGCATAATCAAGATATATTGTTTTAGGCTTATTTTTCATGATTAACTTGGTTTTTTATAGCTTTTAGTATATAATTTCCGTCTATGATTGCCAATAATACTATAATTCTATATATATTGATATTCGTCATCGCCATCCTTATCGTATGGGTGGTAAAAACAGAAATTCGCATCAAAAAAATCTTCGCCGGAAAAAGAGGAAATGAACTCGAAAGTGTTATGGCCTCTCTCCTTCAAGACATGGAGAAACTTCACAAATCAAACAATCAAACAGATTTAAATATCAAAACTATAGAACAAAAATTGAAGACAAGCATCCGAGGACTTGAAACAATCCGCTTCAATCCTTTTAAAGATTCCGGGAGCAATCAGAGCTTTGCTATCGCCTTGATCAACGAGGAAGGCGACGGAGTTATACTTTCAAGTCTCTATTCCAGAGAGAGAATAAGCATTTTCGCTAAGCCGATCAAAAAACATTCTTCTGAATACGAATTGACTCAAGAAGAAAGAGAGGCGCTGAATAAAGCTAAAATATAGTATGGCTAAAAAAACAGAACAACCTAATATCGTTTTACGGCCACCTGTCGTTGTCGTCATGGGACACATCGACCACGGCAAGTCTACGCTGCTCGATTATATCCGCAAAACAAATATCGTCGACAAAGAAGCCGGAGGCATCACCCAGCATATTTCCGCGTATGAAGTGATCCATAGAGATGAGAAAGGCCAAGATAAAAAAATAACCTTCTTGGATACTCCCGGCCATGAGGCTTTCTCAAAGATGAGAACCCGCGGTGCGGAGATCGCCGATATCGCGATCTTGGTCGTGTCGGCGGAAGATAGCGTCAAGCCACAGACTGTCGAGGCTTTGCAGACGATCCGAGACAGCGGACTCCCGTATGTCGTCGCGATAAATAAAATCGATAAGCCGGGAGCCAATGCTGAAAAAACAAAAATGGATCTAGCGGAAAAAGAAGTTTATCTCGAAGGCTACGGTGGCGATGTCGCCTACGCTGAAATATCGGCCAAGACGGGCCAAGGAGTTGATAATCTGCTCAGTTTGATATTGATCGTCGCGGAACTCAACGAATTCACCGGCGATTTGAATAAGCCCGCTACCGGGTACGTCCTAGAATCGAACCTTGATCCGAAAAGAGGAATTTCAGCAACGCTTATAATAAAAGACGGCACTATCAAAAAGGGAGCTTTCATCGTCGTCGGTCATGCAATATCCGGAACTAGAATTTTTGAAAACTTTCTGGGTAAGCCGATAGATGAAGCGTCATTCTCCTCACCTATCCGCATCACCGGCTGGGACAAATCCCCGACGATCGGAACTATGTTCGAAACTTTCGAAAAAAAATCTGAAGCTGAAGAAAAAGTAGAGACGAGTAAAGAAAACAAAAAAGAAAATGCGAAAGAAAGAACGCTTTCGAGTGAAGTTAAACTTATTCCTATCATTATCAAGACCGATGCTTTCGGCAGTCTTGAAGCAGTCGAAAAAGAACTTCTAAAAATAAGCCAAGAAAATATTGGCTTTAAAATAATTAGCAAAGGCGCCGGCAATATCAACGAATCCGATGTCAGGACTGCTTCGTCCGACAAGAACGCTCTTATAGTCGGATTTAATGTGAAGATCGACCGAAACGCTGTCGACATGAATAGAGAAATAAATATTCCAATCGAAACTTTCGACACTATCTATAAATTGATCGAATGGCTCGAAAAGGAAGTTGAAATCCGCCGTCCCAGAATAGAAGTATCCGAGATAACCGGCAAGGCAAAAATATTAAAATTGTTCAGCCGAACCAAAGAGAAGCAAGTCGTCGGAGGCAAAGTCTATGAAGGAAAAATAATTTCTTCCGGGCAGGTTAAAATTATTAGAAGAGAAAGCAAAAT
>JAHFNP010000013.1 GCA_023267245.1 Candidatus Nomurabacteria bacterium | reverse complement strand
CTTGGTTTCGAATTTGGCCAATTTTAAGATCAGCAATGTAGAAACCAGCCTTAGTAATCTGGCAAAACGCAATGTCGCGATTGAGTTCGACAGTGAGAGAGTTAAAGATGCGCAAAATATACTTTTGGCATTGCAGGATTATCAGTCCGCTTACAAAACATTTCCTGATACTCTGGCCGTTTTAAAAGAGAAAGGTTTGCTTAGTTTGGATACTAGAATTACCGACCCGTCTACTAACGCGCCGTACTACTATTTAAATAGAACAAAAGATTTTGTATTTTGTGTTTGGCTGTCGGATTCAATTAAAGGCGTGAATAAAATTGATTGCCCTTCTTTCCCTCCAGGCCCTACGGCGGGTGCAATTACTGACGCATCTGCAAGTGTTCCGGTCCAGTCAACAATCTTGCCGGCCGAAAAGAAATTAGAAATTCTGACCGGCACACCATTGGTCAATATCAGACAAGCACCGACAACGGCGTCTACTCTTATTATGAAAGTTCAGCCGGGAAGTATATATGTATACACAGAACAGCAAGGGGATTGGTATCATATTGTGGACCAGAGTCTTACGGGGTGGGTTTTCAAAAATTATGCTCGGCCGTTAAGCGTCGCTCCGTCTGCGCCAGTTGTAACACAAGTGCCCAATCAACCTAGCATCACCCAGTACTCCAAAGAAATAAAAAGCGGAGAACCTCTAGTCGTTGGCGGTTCAACTTATGCGACTAGCAGGGTAGATATTTGGTTACAGAGAGAAAATGATCCCCCGACAAGCTTCACAATCCAAAGCGATGCCGCGGGAAAATTCACTTTTATGGATGATGAAAAACTGGCCGAGGGCGCTTACCAGTTATGGGCAGAGGTGTATGATAGCCGAGGTGCAAAGAGTTTGCCAACAGAAAAGATAATTATTACCGTAATGAAGCCGGCAATCTTTAGCATCGGATCATGGCCTTTCAATGTCGGCACTTGGCCGACCAATTTCCTTGCCGTGGCAGTCCCGCTTGCTTTCATCGTCATTGTACTTTTCTTTATTCTTTGGAGTAGATGGCAGAAATTTTCAGTTATGAGGAAGCATCTTCGAAGAGAAGTCCACGAAGCAGAATCTACCTTGCATAGAGACTCTGATATGCTGAAAGATGATGTCCGAGAACAAATCAAAATGCTGGAAGAAACTCGCGATGAGCGCCCGCTTACAATGCAAGAAGAAAAAATAGTCAAAAGGCTTAAACGAGATTTAGACGATTCTGAAAAGGTTGTCAGGAAAGAGATGCAAGACATTAAGGAAGCTTCGAGATAACAATATAAACTTGATACTATTGGTGCCCTTGGTAGGAATCGAACCTACATCGAAGCCTTAGAAGAGCTCTGTTCTATCCATTGAACTACAAGGGCGGGCTTGCCCAGCTTTTGGCTTGGGTGTGCGCGATGCAGGACTCGAACCTGCGACCTTCCCGGTGTAAACGGGTTGCTCTACCAACTGAGCTAATCGCGCGATATATTTTTTTAAAAGCAATCTTTGCCAGTATATGCTATATTCTTCTTAATTTCAACTTTTTATGAAAATCGAAATATTATACGAAGATAAAGATATTTTAGTTATCAATAAGCCGTCCGGCCTGATGGTCCACGGCGACGGCCGGAGTGAGGAAAAAACTCTGACCGACTGGATTTTAGAAAAATATCCAAAGATGAAAAATGTCGGCGAGCCCCTCCATGTAAGTCGGGGCAAGCCCGGTCAAAGTTCTAAAGATGATCGGTTTACCTCGAGCGTAGTCGAGAGGCCCGGTATCGTGCATCGATTGGACAAAGAAACATCCGGCGCTTTAATCTTGGCTAAAAATCAAAAATCTTTTGAATTTCTGAAGAATCAGTTTAAGGAAAGGGAAATGCAGAAAACTTACTTGACGCTCGTTTGGGGCATCGTTAAAAAAGATAGTGGCGTGATCGAGGCGCCGATCGCCAGAAGCAAGAACGATTTCCGCCAATGGTCGGCCCAAAAGGGCAAGCGCGGTCAAGAGCGGGAAGCGGTGACGGAGTACAAAGTTTTAAAAAGATTTCAGTGTCAAGGCGAAGCCTTGACGTTGTTGGAGGTATCGCCGAAAACGGGCAGGACGCATCAGATCCGAGTTCATATGAAATACATCAATCATCCAGTCGTTTGCGACCGGCTCTACGCGCCTAGCAAGCCCTGCCCGGTTCTAAATCTTGACCGTTTAGCCCTGCACGCCAAGTCTATAGAGTTTGCCTTAAATACTGGTAAGAGAATATTGGTTGAGGCGCCACTGCCCTCAGATATTGCAAAAGCTATGTCTTTATGATAATGTAATTTTAATTATGGCAATCAAATTTAGTCCGGTAAATATTGAAGAAAGAAAGAAGCTAGACTTCAGCTCTGGAGACACGGTTCGAGTCTGGTCCAAAATTCCTGAAGAAGGAGGCAAATTTCGATTGCAAGCTTTCGAAGGTTTGGTTTTGGCCCGCAAGAACGGCACCAAAGGTCCGAATGCTACCTTTACGGTCAGGAAAATAGCGAGCGGAGTCGGAGTAGAGAGAATTTTCCCGCTCTTCACACCTATGATTGATAAAATCGAGATTGTTAAAAAAGCTAAAGTTAGAAGGTCAAAGCTTTACTATGTCCGAGATAAAGCCGCTAAGCATATTAGAAGGAAGATGAAAAGCATGCTTTCTGTGGTAGATAAAAAGGAATCAGACATAGAAGTTGCAGACGAGAAAACAGAGGAGACAGGAGAATAAAAAACTATGGAATAATCCATAGTTTTTTGATATAGTGCTGGTGTGATTGTTGCCCAGGTGGCGGAATTGGTATACGCGTACGATTGAGGTTCGTATGACGAAAGTCGTGGAGGTTCAAGTCCTCTCCTGGGCACCATGAATTTATTGAATAAAAAATGTAAGGCGTGCGAGGACAAAAAACTTAAGCCTTTTTCTAAAGAGGAAGCGCAAGATTATTTGGATTTTGCGCCGGGTTGGTTTTTGAGCGACCCCTCAACTGCGCTCGGGGCAAGTGCTCTTAAAATTCATAAAGAATTTTTATTCAAAGATTTTGTGCAGGCGATTCGGTTTATAAATCGAGTGGCGGATATCGCCGAGATGGAAGGGCATCATCCGGATATTTATGTTTTTTACAATAAAGTTAATCTCGAGCTCTGGACGCACGCGATCGGCGGACCGTCCACAGGTGCCGCCACTACCGGCGGCCTCTCGGAGAATGATTTTATTCTTGCGGCCAAGATAGACGATATGTTATCCTTGTTGGGCAAGTGATTTTATGGAGGCTATGGTGTAACGGTTAACACTAGAGTTTGTGGAACTCTCGATCTGGGTTCGATTCCCAGTAGCCTCCCCAGTTACATTTTTCAGTAAGAACATTATTAATTTAGGATAATTTGATGAATCAAGAAAAACAACCAGGACTTAGTTCAGAAGAAATAGAGAGAGTTGAGGTCGCCGCTAAGTATAAAGTAGCTGACCCAAGTAAGTTATCTAAAAAAGACGGCCAGTGGTATTTCGGCGAAATGACCGTGGAAGACTGGGATAAATTATTCAATAGGGATGACGAGGAAAAATACTGGCAGCGTTAATAAGACTTATTTAAATTTAATATGAATTGGTTTCTAATTGCACTTATTGGTCCGGCTCTTTGGGCTTTAGTTAATCATATTGATAAATATATTATCAGTAAGTATTTTTCTGGTCCGGGGGTTGGCTCTCTGGTACTTTTTACGAGCCTTAGTGGACTTATTGTTTCATTCTTCATTTTTTTATTTGGTTTTAGTCAGATATTCATTGATCCATTAAGTATTTTTGTGATTGGCCTTAATGGAGCACTACTTGTCGCCGCTTTCATTCCTTACCTGCACGCTCTGGAAAACGAGGAAGCATCATGGGCGTCTTCACTTTATCAGCTCATTCCTGTTTTTGGATATTTTCTTGGATTAACTTTTCTTCACGAACAATTAAGTACATTACAAATTTTTGCTTCTCTTTTGGTGGTTCTTGGCGCTATTATTATTTCATTAGATTTTTCACAGAAGATTAAACTAAAGGCAAAGCCATTTTGGCTTATGGTTTTGTCGGCATTCATGATTGCGGTGAATGGGCTTGTATTTAAAATGGTTGCCATAAATGAAACATTTTGGGGAACTGCTTTTTGGGAGTATATAGGCGGCGGTATTTTCGGCTTACTTCTTTTCACTTTGATTCCTTTATATCGCAACCAATTTATTGCAACCATTCAAAGAGCCAGAAAAGCCGTTTTAACTATTAATCTTATTTCTGAATTATTGAACATTGGGGCCAAACTAGCGGCTAATTTTGCAAGTCTGTTAGCACCTCTTGTGTTGGTTTGGGTGGTGAACGGCCTCCAGCCATTTATGGTTTTTCTTTATGGAGTAATTCTTACAGTGTTTATTCCTTCACTTGGTAAAGAAAATATAAGTAAGAGGGTTGTTGTTCAGAAACTAGCTGCAATGGGTGTTATGCTCGTCGGGGTATATTTCTTGTTTAAATAATTGGTATAAAATTTGAACAACTGATATGACATTGGCTAAAGATTGTAATATAATAGTCTTATGACAAAATTTCAAAAAATTTCTTTATTTTTATTGCGCATTAGTACGGGTTGGTTTATGTTTTGGGCCGGATTGAGTCATGTTCTTGATCCGAAATTTTCCGCCGGGGGATATTTAGCAAATGCTAAGAGTTTTGTCGGACTTTACCACTTCCTCGCTAATCCTGCTGTTCTGCCGGTGGTTAATTTTTTGACTGCCTGGGGCCTGACACTTTTAGGTGTCTCACTTATTCTTGGGCTAGCCGTAAGTTTTTCCAGCAAACTGGGCGTCGTCTTGATGGTTCTCTTTTGGCTACCGCTTGGGATTTTGCACCCGGATACGCATTCATTTATTGTTGATGATCATATAATATACGCAGCGGCTCTGCTTGTTTTAGCATCTATGCATGCCGGGCGCGTTTATGGTCTTGAAAATTGGTGTTCCAAGTTGCCGATTTGCTCGAAATTTCCAAAATTAAGAAATTGGTTAGGGTAATTCATTTTATGAAGACAGTATTAATTACGGGTATAAGTAAGGGGATCGCTAAGGCTCTCTCTGATAAATTTATAAAAGAAGGGTATTTTGTTATTGGCACATATCTTACTTCCCCCGCCTCATCAAATGAAAATTTATCCGCACATATTTTGGATTTATCATCTCAAGAAAGTATTGATTCTTGTGTAAAAGAAATTGAAAGGCTTGGTAAAAAAATAGACATACTTATCAATTGCGCTGGAGTGCTTCGTGATGAAGATGAGACGACTGTTATTGTTCAAAAATTACGGGAGACCCTAGAAGTAAATTTAATAGGCACGATAGATTTTACAGAAAAAATTATTCCATTGATAAATAAAGGCGGACATATTATAAATATTTCTTCAACCGCCGGATCTCTAGTGATGTCCAGTGATTCGCATTTAAGTCATTTTCCGAATCATTATCCCAGTTATAAGATTTCCAAGGCAGCACTCAATATGTATACTAGAACTCTCGCTTTAAGACTAAAAGATTCCGAGATAACTGTATCTTCAGTTCATCCTGGCTGGGTAAAGACCGACATGGGCGGCCCGGAGGCAGATATTTCTCCGGAAGACGCAGCTGCGGGTATTTATCAGGTGGCAATTTCAAATCCTAAGACTGGCGGATTTTGGTTTAAGGATGAACAGATGCCTTGGTAGTTTATAATATAATTTATGCCATCAGTGAAATACTTTTACCCGATAGCGTTTGGAATTTTTATCCTCTTTGTAGGTGTTTTTGTTTCCGGTGTTTTTAATTTATACGGCTTAATCCCGCACCTCGATAAGGTCTATCATTTCTCTGGCGGCTTTGCTCTTGGCTGGTTTTTCTATATTTATTTGGTAAAAAATTCTTCTATTCCTAAATTCAAACAATTTATAATTGTTCTTTCTGCGACTTGTTTTATCGCAGTACTCTGGGAATATGCGGAACGCCTGTCGACGCTCTACTCTCCGCAATATTTCCCAATAGTCGGTCGCTGGTTTCAGGGAGGTGACCTGAATGACACTCTGCTTGATATTTTAGCGGCTATAATCGGGGCTTCTGTTTTTTGGATAATAAATAAATTACTCAATAAACTGAAAGTCTGAGACTTTTTCTTTATAAATTGCTAGAGTACAACATATGTCCAATAGTCATTTGCCGCAAAGCGACATCGATCAGATTGTAAATAAAATCAGCTTTCATCCCGACGAACGGCTGAAGTTGTTTTTGAGTTTGTCGCCTGAAATACAGGCGACGATATTACTGCACCTGACCAAGCATATCCAGCACGATATTGTGAACAGCCTGTCTGATGATAAATTATTGATCACACTTCCAAACCTTGACCCGGATGAAGCGACCGACATGATTCAATTGCTCACCAAAAATCGGCAGAAGATATTTATCCCCAAGCTAAATGAAGAGCTAAGAAAGAGTGTCGAGTTGTTGTCTCAGTTTGATCCTAAAACGGCCGCCGGACTGATGAATATAGATTATATTCAAGTTGAAGAGACAGACACGATCAGCGATGTCGCTAAAAGGTTTAAGGTGCACGAACAGCGTACCGGCCGGCCGCCGGAGATTATTGTCATGCAAGAAGGCAAGGTTATAGGATATCTGCCGGGGCATGAATTGGGATTTGGTCAGCCGAAAGAAGAGATAAAAAAGCATGTCCAACATATTTCCACAATCAAACACAATGCTGATTATGAGGATGTCATAAGCATTTTCAAGGATAATCCGCATAACAAAGTTGCCGTTATCGGTGAAAAAGAAAATATTGTCGGGATTATTTATACCGATGATGTTTTGAAAGTTCTTGAAGAGCAAGAGTCGGCTTCCTTGTATGACTTCGCCGGCGTTCATGAAGAAGAATCCGTAACTGACTCCACTAGCGTGAAAGTTAAAAATCGCTACAAGTGGCTGATCGTGAACTTAGCGACAGCATTCCTCGCTGCTTTTACCGTAGGTCTATTCGGCAAGACGATCTCCAAATATGTCCTGCTGGCTGTATATATGCCGATTATAGCGGGTATGGGAGGCAATGCCGCGACTCAGACCCTCGCCGTCCTTGTGCGGGGTATTGCCCTCAAGCAGATCGATTTGAAAACTGCCGCGAATACTCTAAAGCATGAACTGGGCGCCGGACTCGTCAATGGTTTGATCAATGGAGTCTTGGTGGCGACCGTGGTTTTTCTCGTCAATAAAGATTTAAAGATGGCTTTTATTTTAGCAATGGCAATGATTATAAATCTATTAGTCGCCGCATTCTTCGGTACATTGGTGCCTCTGATTATGAAAAGTTTAGGTAAGGATCCGGCTACCTCCGCGACAATCTTTATCACGACAGCGACGGATGTTCTCGGTTTTCTGGTGTTCTTGGGATTGGCGAGTTTAATATTGTCTTAAATTTATTATCAGTACTCCGTATTTATGAAAACCAAAAGGGCAAAAAAAATTTCTAAGAAGACGATTATATCGATACCCGGTCTCGGCGGCCACCCGACTGTTTTTAAGGGATATGAGAAAATTTTGTTCGCATACGATTTTTATCATGCCACCGTTATCGACTGGCGCAAAGCTCAGGAAGAGATAGAGCTTATTGCTCTTGAAAGGGGACCGGTTATCCTCCTTTGCAATTGTTACGGCGCGCAATCAGCTCTCCGTTTGATTGAAAGATTCCCTGATGCCGTTGAATCTTTAGTGATTATCGAACCTTATTTTTCAGAGTTTTCTTGGTGGAGTCCGGTCGCTTTCATTGCCAATAAAATCATCATTGCCTTTATGCAAATAACTGACTTCTTTAAAATAAGGCGTACAAAATTCAAAGTAAATATAGATTATTCTTATCTGCCAAAATACCCATTATTTCTTCAGCCATTGTTCGACATACAGTATCAAAATATGACTGATTATTTTACAAAGATAGACGATATTTTAAATTTTCGCCTGCCGAAACAAATAGACACAAAAACTTTTTTGATTTTCTCACCCAAAGGTTTTATCCGCGGTTCTCTGCGAGAAAAATTATTTGATATTTTTAAAAATTCTGAAATTAAAGAAGTGGGTAAAAATACGCACAATATTGTTGCCGTATCGCGAGAGGATGTAGCGATCGCTATCAATGACTGGCTTTCACCGGTTATTTCTTGAAAAAATTACTTTGAAGAAGTGAAATAAATAAAGCACACTGATTTTAAATGTACCCTCGGCTTTAAATCTGCGAGCTGAGGTTTTCATGGTATTTGATTTATTGAAAATTATTTTCCCTTTTTGGGATACTCTTTTTGCGGTATCTGTATCTTCGCCATAAAAAAGTATGTCAGTGTTGTATCCGCCTATTTCATCAAGCACACTGGCCCTGATCATATTGTTGCCCCCTATTAAAATTCCTCCGCGCTTTGAAATGCTCAATATTTTATTCATGGCAGAATAAATATATTTTTGAATAAAAAGGGAAAAATTTCTAAAGAATGGCGAGCCGTCGAAATAGTCGTATGGCCCCGATACCGCCACAACTTTTGGATCTGAAAACAGGAGCGCGCATTTACTAAGCCAGTCCTTCTCCGGCAGGCAATCGGCGTCAAGATTGGCGATGATATCTCCAGAGGCATTTATCCGGCCGCATTCTCTAGCGTACAAAAGGCCTTTTCTTTCTTCATAAACAATTTTTACGGGGTATTTTTTTGCAATTTCCTGTGTCTTGTCGGTACTATTATTGTCGACGACAATAACTTCAAAATTTGGGTAATCTAAATCGCAGACTGCTCTTAAGGTATTTGCGATACCTTGTTCTTCGTTATATGCGGGGATAATGATGCTGATTTTTGGCAATGACATATTTATTTGATTATAAGCCGGCGCATTTTGATAAATTGATTTATAATTTCTAAGATAGATGCCGTTTTTAAAATATTTAAGAACATTGAAATATCACCTTTGATTCCCGCCATGCCGCCGTATTTTTTTGATTTTAGCGGACTCCGGACATTGTCCCAGAAAACTATTTTTATCCGGCATTTATTTTTTATCAATATTCTATTTAAAAAAACTTCAAGGCCAAATCGCGGCAGGCGGCTGATCTCTTCTATGTGATTTTGGGTAATATTTTTATGAAAGACTCTTTCTCCCGAAATGAAATCCATTCCAGTGATTCGGTAGAACCTGTCCATGATAGGACTAATTCTTCTGATGCTGATAGACACATCAGCTTTGCTGGAAAGAACAGGCTCGATAAGGTCGGTGATATTTTCTTGCGTCAGGCCAAGAAGGTCGGCATCTATAAAACAAATAATGTCTCCGGTGGCTTCTCTTAGGCCGGTTGCAATTGCTGCGCTTTTACCTTTATTTTTTGTGTGTTTAATCAAAACAACTTGTTTAAATTTGCTCACAATTTCACAAGTATCATCTGTAGAAAAATCATCAATAACGATGACTTCATTTATGAGGGGATGCTCTGAAACAATAGATAAAACGCTTGAGATTCTGGGTCCTTCATTGTATGATGGGATTAAGCAAGAGATCTTATTCACATTGTTATATTATCATAATAATTGCCATATTAAATGTCCTTGAGTTTAAGTTCTATATCATTAATCATAATACGCTACGGCTATTGGATTATTTTACCTATATCTATAATAGAAGGTCCGATTATTACTGTAATTGCGGCCTTTTTGGCGAAACAAGGATATTTTAATGTCATCGTGGTATATTTTATAGTGGTCATTGGCGATTTGATCGGCGATCTTATCTTTTATTACATTGGCTATTTTGGCAAGAAACTCAATGGCACATTTCTTGGCCGCATCTTTGGTTTGACAGATCAGCGGATAAAGAAATTGGAAGAGCACTTTTCTGTTCATAGCGGCAAGACCATTATGATCGGCAAACTGACTCATTCGATGGGCTGGGCCGTTCTCCCAGCCGCCGGTGCTGCCAGGATGCCAATAGGCAGATTTCTCTGGTTCAACCTTTTAAGCACAATGATCAAATCGCTCGGTTTTGTGCTCATTGGATATTATCTTGGTTACGCATATCAGAGCATAAATTCATATGTTGATAAAATAGGGTTTATACTTTTCTTTATTCTTGCTTTGGGAATTATTATTTACATCAGACGAAATAAAAAATAAAAGAGCGTCGCGTTTCAATCGACAGTACGCGACGTGATTTTGCAAAATCATATGAAAAAAATTATTAATAAATATAAAACGCATTATAAAGACGGAAAATTTATCCCGCCTACTCTTACAGCATTTGCTTTGCTTATCAGCAGTTTAATCGTTAATTTTTATGCCAGCGTCTATGCGGCTGAAAGGGCAAGCAGTTCTGTCACAGATATTATTTTGAGCAATTTTCGGACTTTCGACGTTGACGGTCTTTTTATTTATGGCGGTTTTATGCTTGTTGCTATAATAACAATTCTTTGTCTGCTTGAACCCAAAAAGCTTCCTTTTATAGTAAAATCGATTAGTTTATTTATTTTGATTCGAGCGCTTTTTATCACTCTCACGCATATCGGTCCGTTTCCCAATCAAATAATAATATCTTCTCAGGATTTTCTAAGTTATTTTAGTTCTGGCAGTGATTTGTTTTTCTCCGGTCATACAGGATTGCCGTTTTTGATGGCGCTTATTTATTGGAACAACAAGCTGATCCGCTTTATTTTTATTGCCCTATCTTTGATTTTTGGTGTTATTGTTCTGCTTGGCCATTTGCACTACACGATAGATGTTGTGTCTGCCTTTTTTATTACCTATACGATTTTCCACATCTCAGAAGTATTTTTCAAGAAAGATCTCGGCCTTTTTGCCGCATAATTAGATCCGGTGTATAATCGCTATAAGTGAGCAAGAAAACGATTTATCAGATTATCATTATAATTGCCGCTATTGCGGCCCTAATCTTTGTCGGTGTCTATATAGACCGACCAATGGGGATTAGATAATACATAAACAATATGGAAACACTTTTTACAAATAAAATTTTTATCAAGATCTCTACCGTTTTTATCGGCCTTCTTTGTTTGCTGGCAATCGCCGGAATCTTCGGCAGCATTAATGGCAGTAATCGCACCAATAATCAAGACACTCAAAATGTAATTGCATTTTCTGGTCATGGCGAAGTAAAAGCATTGCCTGATATCGCCAGTGTTAATTTCACCATTGAAGCAAGCGATGCTACCCAGGCGGCAGCAAGTAATACTGTAAATACAAAAGAGAAACAGATTTTAGATTTCTTTAAATCTTCCAACATCGCTGAGAAAGATATTAAGACCGAAGCATACAGTTCATACCCAAAATATTCCAATCCGACACCTTGTCCGATTTATTATAATCAGGGAATGATGAGGCCTTGCGTTCAAGTTGAATCGAAAATTGTCGGCTACACGGTTTCCGAGAGCGTGACTATAAAGATCCGCAAAGTTGATGAGGCGTCAAAAGTCATTGACGGCATAAATAAAATCGGCGTGACCAATATGTCCGGACCTAATTTTACGATTGATAATGAAGATAGTCTAAAAGCCCAGGCTAGAAAAATTGCGATTGATGACGCGAAAGCAAAAGCCAAGGAGCTCGCCAGTCAACTTGGCGTGAAGCTAGGCAATATTGCTAGTTTCTCCGAATCCGGCAATTA
>JAHFNP010000031.1 GCA_023267245.1 Candidatus Nomurabacteria bacterium | reverse complement strand
GATCATAGGACTCTTTTGTTTCTTTAGTCTTTGATTGCTTAATAAACTTATCGGCAAAATCTTTTATGCTCTCAAACAGATACGCTCCGGCAGGCTTGTCTATGCCTTCAGGTTTCTTTTCAAGCTCGGCTCTGACATTTTTAATTTCATTCTGGAAAAACTTGCCCATTTCAATCCTATTGTCAGGATCGCTGAGATCGAGATTGCTTACCGGCGTATACCAGTAAGATTCCATGACTCTCTTAAGCGCTCCGAGATGGGACTCTTTGACGGAATATTTCAAAATATTATTCAAGGCGCTTTCAAGTTTGCCGTTGCTGAGATTTTTGATCGCTTCTTCGTCTTGGTTATTTATTATCTCGAGAATTCTTTCAAGATCTTTTTCCGCCTCTTTTTTAATCTCAGAGATACGATTGTCGGAGTCTGATTCTATTTCTTCCAGACTTGGAGAAAGCACGCCAAGATCGGCAAGCTCTTTATTTTGCGCTTCATTCACTCCATGAGGAGTGCCGTCGACGGTAAATATTTTATTCCGGCCGAGCTCGTCCGGGAAAAGAACGAAAGAGACTCCGTGCGATTCGGCTGTCGTCACGACCTTGCCCTTTGGATGAAAACCGGCAACCACGCCGGAGAGGATCCCCGCTCGGCGCAAAAGAGTCGTTGTAATAAGTCCGAAATCCGCGCAGACGCCGGCGTATTTCTTTTTCTCTAATTTTTCCCGCAACTCAGGAAGTCTTTCCTTGAGCTCGTCGAGCCGTTCCTCCATGATCATCATTTTTTCTTCCAAACTCTTGCCGTTCTTCACGGAAGCTACTTCGGCATTGTCGAAATCGTAGTATGAAATATCCCGGACAAATTTCTCAATCGCAAAAACTTTCTTCTTCGGAGTAAGGTCTTTGATCGAATCGATAAACATTTCAAGCTCCTCCGGCAAGCCGGCAATACGCTCTCTCAAGCCTGCGCCGTTGTCGCGTTCAAATTTCCTGCCATATTCCTCATAACCGCGGGCGTCGATATCTCTCATCTTTTCCGCGACGAGATTTTGTTCAAGCGAATAAACTATCTGCTTGGAATCTTTTTTGTCCATGATAACGCCCTCGCCCAAGCTGTTTATCTCGACTTCAAGCGGAATCTCTTTGCCGTCTTTTGTGATGCCTTTCACTCTTTCTTTGATGATTTTAGAATTGAGAGTCTTTGGCAATGCTACATTTTTAACATTGGACACATCCGGCAAAGTCAAAGTCATTTCCTTGGCCGGCTCGGATATAGAAACATTCAAAGAAAACAGCATTTTTCTCCATGATTCGTTTTCAAATTTACCGTATATTCCGGTTGAAATAATTTCATTCAAGTTATCGCGCAGATGCAACACTTCTTTTGACTCGCCTTTAATTCCTTCGAGGGGGTCGCCACCTTCGAAAGAAGTTCCGTTTCTATTCTCTAAATAATTTTCCGCTTTTGGCTTCGATATTTCCCCGCCTCCACCCCAAAGACTGCTTAATAAACTTCTGTTTCGGCTTTGTTCTTTTTCATAAATTTCCGGAAAAATTTTAAGAAGAGTTCTTTTGACTAAGTGATCGATCGCCCGATCTTTCTTGGCGGGCAGGGTGTCGAGGAATGCTTTCGGCGCGTTTTTTATCACGCTCGGCATTGTTTGTATGAACTTATAAGACTGCTCAAACCCCTGGCGCAATTTCTGCGTCAAAGTCTCTTCATCCGCACCTTTATATTCTTTAAAATAAGCTTTGATCTTCTCTAGCTCTGGTTTGTGTATATTATTTAAAAGTTCAAGAAGAGCCTTTTCGTATTCGTTTAATTCATATATTTCTTGTTTCACCTCCGAATTTTTAAGATTATTAAGGGGCATTGTTTCCGTTGAGTCTTTGCCATTCTTTTCACCTTTAATAAATAAAATCTCGTCCTTATATTCAACGGTGTCAATTGAATCATAGCCTTCAGCGATAGCACCAATATTCTCAACTATAAAAAATTTAGTAACTTCATTATGCTGAATAATTTGAGCAGCAAAACCAACCCTTCCCCCTATATCATAAAGTCTATCAACAAAAGCATATGGACCGAGCTGGACAGAGCCTTCTTTAAAAACAAAATAATTACTATCATCTTTTTTAGCTATAAAAAATATTTTGTCACCAATTTTTTTTACTTCATAAACATACTTAAACGGGCCGTATTCGCGACCTTTAATTACAAGACCATAATCATGCCCATCAAAAGATACTTGAATTACTCCATTATCAATGAGGGTAGTTTCACTATATGGTCCCAACTCTGATCCATCTTCATATTTAATGAAGTCTTTGCCGTCCTTTTCCGTAATCCAAAATCCCTTACTTTTCTCTTTCTCCTGCTTCACCTCATCTTCTTCAAATGAAATAATTTCCTCAACCAGTCCAACGCCTTCTTTTTCTCCTCTAATAATAATATTGCTATCATTGTCTTCAGTATAACGAAGATTATTATAATCTTTGCCCAAAATCCTGACATCTGTCGTATCTTCGTCCGGGAAAGGATTCCCTTTAACGCTGATTACAAAATATTTGTTATCTTTTTTAGCTTTATAGATAGTATGTCCCTTAATTACAATATTACTGATAAGGTCATAGTCCAATAAATTAAAAGCAAAGTCATTAATTTCACTGATTTTTTTAACTTTGGTTTTTGATTCCAATTCAGTTGTTTTTTCTGAAGGTTGGATCGCTTCCTTAATCAGAATAGTTTCTTTTATATATTCATCATCTCTAATACCGAGGATTGTTAAAATCCCCTTTTGATAAGAAAAATCGAGTATTGAATCTAAATTTTTACCATATTTGCGTCCATTTTCAGTTGCAATAAAAACTTTTTTAGAAGTATCAGTTGCAACAAACGCTATTTCTCCATTTATGTCACCAACCTTTCCATCAGCATACGGATTAACTACTTGATATTTTAAACCAATTTCCGCGCCGCCTTCAGTTGCAACAAACCAATAATTATCATTTTTAGCAAGATAAACTAATTCACCACCAACATTTGCCAAACAACCAACATCATCATAATCAATGTGACTAATTTGATTTCCCGCTCCATCCAAAACAACATCTCTAAAAGAATCTTCATCTTTAGCCAAAAAATACAGCTTTTTATCGATCATTATGGGATCTGAAATCATTAAATGCGGACTAACTAACTTAACAACACCATTTCCATCGACGGCGATCGTGTCGTAAGCTTTATCACCTTTTATATGATCCATCTTTACATATCCAATCCTACCCATAATTTCAAACGGGTGATCGACATTGTCTTCACCTTTTCCGATTTCTTTACCGTCTTCGGTAACTAAAAACCACTTTTCATTTTCATATACATGATAAACTATCTTGCCACCTATATTATATATTTGTCCAAGGTTATCATATTTCAAATTACTAATAACATTACCATCTTGATCAAGAACCTTATCTCCACTATCTAAATTCGTCTGTGTCGAAAAAATAATCTTCTCTCCTACCAAA
>JAHFNP010000012.1 GCA_023267245.1 Candidatus Nomurabacteria bacterium | reverse complement strand
GTTTCTCCGAATCCGGCAATTATCCGGGACCTATGATGTACGCCAAGGCATTGTCGGCTGACAGCGGCGCCGCAGTTCCTCCAGCACAACTTCCAACAGGGGAGAATACTATTTCATCGGATGTCACTATCACCTACGAAATAAGGTAATCTGGTCAAGACTTTGATGCTTATTCGAATATTTGACTTTCTCACTTAAAAGAGTAGTATCTTAAGTGAGCCCCACGGGGCTTTTAAAATTACCAAAATAAACATTTTATGATGTCTAAAATAACCCAATTTATCCAAGAAACTAAAGAAGAAATGAAGCATGTGAACTGGCCTACTAGGAATCAGACCATAGTCTTTACCGTGCTCGTTATTATCATTTCCGTTGTGGTCGCTTACTTTTTAGGATTCTTTGACTTTATTTTCACTCAAGGAATTGAGAAAATATTAAAATAATATGGCAAAACAAGAACTACAAGGACAAAGAAATTGGTACGCGATCCATACCTACGCCGGCTATGAGAATGCGGTTATGCGCAATCTCCGCCAACGCATAGACTCTTTGGGCATGCACGATAAAATTTTCAATGTCATCGTTCCAACAGAAAAGAAAATCAAAATTAAGGCCGGCAAGAGGGCAGAGGTTGAAGAGAAGGTTTATCCGGGCTATGTCTTGGTAGATATGATCGTGACTGATGACTCTTGGTATGTTGTCCGAAACACCCCGCGTGTTACTGGATTCGTCGGAGCCGGTGTAAATCCTGTTCCTCTAAACAATGAAGAAGTCGAGCACCTTTTCAAGAAGATGGAAAACAAAGAGACCAAGCACGCGATCGATCTTGAGATTGGTGAAGGAGTTCTTATCAATGACGGCCCATTTAAAGACCTTGAAGGCAAGGTCGCAAATGTTGATCAGGAAAGAGGCAAGGTCAAAGTCTTGGTTTCAATGTTCGGCCGAGAAACTCCAGTCGAACTCGACTTCTTGCAAGTTAAGAAAATATAAGCTAATCTAACCCATATGGCAAAGAAAATAACTAAAAAAATAAAGCTTCAGATCCAGGCCGCGAAAGCGACCCCGGCTCCACCGCTCGGTCCTGCTTTGGGCCAAGCCGGTATAAACATCGGTGATTTCGTCACCAAGTTTAACGCCAAGACTCAAGCTATGGCTGGCGACATCGTCGGCGTAGTCATCACTGTTTATGAAGACCGAAGCTATGATTTTGTTGTCAAAACCCCTCCAGTTTCAGGTTTAATCTTTAAAGCTGCCGGAGTAGAGAAAGGTTCCGGCAAGACTCCTACGACTAAGGCCGGTAAAATCACAAAATCTCAACTTCGTGAAATTGCAGAAAAGAAATTGCCCGATTTGAATGCTTCTGATATAGAAGCCGCAATGAGAGTCGTTGCTGGTTCAGCCCGTTCTGCCGGAATCGAAATCAAAGACTAAATCTAAAGTATTAATAAAAAAAATGGCAAGGTCAGACCTTGCCATTTTTTTTATGGCGGTTTTTTTGACTTAAGCATGGTCGCATGATAGGGTTGATCCAGAAATCCTCATTAACTTAATATCAGCCCCATGAAAATAATCAAAGTCTATGTCGGCTGTGCTTTAACGCACGCTAGCTCAAAGTTCAAAAATGATATTTATCTTTTAAAGCACAATCTCAAATCAATGAAAGGAGTAATAATTCTTGAATTTATTGGTTTGGAAAATGGCACAGCTACGGATGTTTATAATCATGATGTCCATGGTTGTGTCAAAGACGGAGAGCTGATCATCGCTGAATGCTCTTATCCATCTACCGGCCTTGGATGGGAACTCGGCACAGCTGTTGAGAAGCATAGAAAACATGTTTTTGCAGTTGCCAGGGATGACGCAAAAGTCACTAGATTAGTTCTAGGTGCGGCATGCGAAAGAAATCCTAATTATTCCTTTCAAACATACAATTCTTTTGCCGGTCTTTTAGATCTTTGTATTAAAAAAATCAAAGAGCTTCAAATGTCTGAATAACAAACGCTTAACTAAAAAACCTCCAAAGTGGAGGTTTTTATTTTTCCAAAATCTGGTATTCGTAGGATAAGTTATTTTTTTCTGATTTTGCAAAATCACGTCGCGTACTGTCGATTGAAACGCGACGCTCCCTTACTTTTTTGAATTCGCTATAGTCGGGGAAGAAGGTGTCAGCAGGTAAGTCTCCATCGATTACTGTTAAATAAAGGCGATCAGTCCTTGGTAAAGCTTGCTGGTAAATTTCTCCGCCGCCAATTATAAAAATTTCTTTTTTAAAACTCAGCGCTAATTCCAGTGCCTCATCAAGGGAATGTACCACGCTTACTCCTTCTGGTTTAAAGTTTTCATTTCGAGTGATAACAATATTCTCTCTGTTGGGTAAGGGTTTGCCGATAGATTCAAAAGTTTTTCTGCCCATAATAACTACATTCCCTTCGGTGAGGTTTTTGAAATTTTTTAAATCATCAGAAATTCTAAAGAGCAGCTTATTTTGGAAGCCCAAACCTCGGTCTTTTCTTTGAATAGCGGCAATAATACTGATCATTTGACTATATTTTCATTAACTATATACTCATTATATATCATGCCTCAAACATATGAAATCGAAATAAAGACATTGCTTGGTTCGAAGGAGCGTGCTTTGGAGCTTAAGCGGAAATTAACTGAACGCTATCCGGATACGGCTCTTATATCTTCAGGCAAACAACTCAATCACTATTTTAATTTACCGGAAGATCTTACGCCACTTTATAAAACTATCACCCCTCTTCTATCAGAAGATAAAGTAGAACTATTTGATAAAATTTTAGAAAATGGAAAAAAAATATCCATTCGAACTAGAGATGCTGACGGCACAGTTATTTTTGTCGTCAAAGCATCGCTTGATGATCAAACAAGTTCGAATGGAGTTTCACGGATCGAATTCGAAGCGGTGATGCCTGAGCTTACTCTTGCCGAGCTTGATCAAATCCTGCTCGACGCGGGACTCACTTATCAAGCTAAATGGTCACGTGAGCGCGAGGAGTTTGCTAATGGCGAGATGAAAGTTTGTTTTGATAAAAATGCCGGCTACGGTTATTTGGCAGAATTCGAGCGCGTGCTTAATTCAAAAGATGAGATTGAAAGTGCTAAGCGCGAACTCTTAGATTGCATGGCAGAGCTGGGAGTGGAAGAATTGGCTCAAGATCGGCTGGAGAGAATGTTTAACCATTATAATAATAACTGGCGCGAATATTACGGCACAGACCTAATATTTGTGATAGAATAAATTTATGTTTTTATCTGATGTTGATATTAAAAAAGGTTTGAAAGACGGCTCGATTGTTATAAAGCCGTTTAGCGAAAAAAAGTTGCAACTTGCAAGCTATGATGTGACGCTTGGAAACGAATTTGAAATAACGGAGCGTTATTGTACTGTCGCTGTTGATCCAGTTAATAAAATATATCCAAAAACTAGAAAAATTAAGATTATTGATGGGGGTGAGTTCGTCCTTCATCCGGGAGAAACAGTTTTAGGAAAACAAAAAGAATTTATCGGAGTAGACCACAAGCATTTGATATTGCTCTCCGGTAAAAGTTCGCTTGCCCGCGCTGGACTGGTTGTACATAATACAGCAATGCTTTTCAATCCGGGACACCATTTTTATCCGACTTTTGAACTCTTAAACACCAGTAATGTCCCGATAATTCTTCGACCGGGAATGGAAATCGCTCAAATACTTTTCGCAAAACTTACCAGCGAATCGAGCAAGAAATATCTCGGCAAAGATGGCATAGGGAGATATGACAGCAAAAATTCCGCTCACTTTAAGGAAGCCAAGAAAAAAGGCTATGGAAAATAAAAGGCATCCGGAATATCAATATCTCGATTTACTGAAAGATATCATGGATAATGGTTTTGAAAAGCATGAATTCAATTCCGGTATTGCGATCCGGAGCGTTTTTGGCCGGATGATGCGTTTCGACCTTTCCAAAGGATTTCCTCTTCTAACTACAAAAAAAGTGTTTATGCGTGGGATTATTCATGAGCTTCTTTGGTTTTTACACGGAGAAACCAACATTAAATATCTGGTAGATAATGACGTGCATATTTGGGATGAATGGCCTTACAAAGAATATAAAAAGAAAATGGAAAAAGGTGAGGTTACTGTGATGACTCAAGATGAATTTATAAATAAAATAAAAAATGAAGCTGATTTTGCAAAAGAATGGGGCGAACTCGGGCCGGTTTATGGTCGGCAGTGGAGGAAATGGAAAGCATCCGATGGGCGCGAGATAGATCAGCTTGCTTGGGCTATAGAAAAAACAAAAAAATATCCCGATCGTAAGCATGTTGTGGTTTCTGCTTGGAACCCGGAATATGTTTATGAAATGGCCTTGCCGGGTGCTTCTATGGCGATCCCGCCGTGCCATACTCTATTTAATATTAATGTGACCAATGGCAAGCTTTCACTTTTGCTCTATCAGCGAAGCGCTGATACTTTTCTCGGTGTGCCATTCAATATCGCTAGTTACTCATTGCTCACGATGATTTTGGCTCAAGTTTGCGGTTATGAAGCTGGTGAATTTGTGCATATGCTAGGCGACACGCACATATACGGCAATCATTATGAGCAGGTTAAAGAACAGATGTCTCGCGAACCGCGACCGTTTCCAACGATAAAAATAAATCCCGAAGTTAAAAATATAGACGATTTTAAATTTGAAGATTTCACTCTAGAAAACTATGATCCGCACCCTCCGATCAAAGGAGAGATCACTGTCGTTGGCGGATTCAATGAAAAAGATAGGAAAGATTTTACAAAAAAATGAAAGATAAAGAAATAAAAAAACTTATAGACTTGGAAAAAAAGAGGCAGAAGAGCGTCATTAATTTGATCGCTTCAGAGAACTATGTCTCTAAAGATGTGTTGGAAGCTTTAGGTTCGGAACTGACCAATAAATATGCCGAAGGCTATCCGGGCAGGCGCTATTATGGCGGGAATGAGATTATTGATAAAGTTGAGAATTTAGCGATTTCTCGCGCATTGAAACTTTTTAAATTAAAATCTAAAAATTGGCATGTGAATGTCCAGCTTCTTTCCGGCTCTCCGGCCAACTTCGCGCTCTATTCTGCACTCGTGCCGATCGGCGGCAAGATTATGGGTATGAAATTAACTGCCGGGGGACATCTGACTCACGGACACCCGCTTTCGATGACGGGCAAGCTTTGGAAGCCGATTCAATTTGAGCTTGATCCTAAAACAGAAATGATCGATTATGTCGCTTTGGAAAAATTGGCAATGCAAGAAAAGCCGGACATCATCGTCGCCGGTTTCACTGCCTATCCGAGAGTTGTGGATTTTAAAAAGTTTAGAATGATTGCTGATAAGTGCGGCGCCTTGCTACATGTAGATATGTCGCACTTTGCCGGACTTGTCGCCGCTGGGGTTTATCCAAGCCCATTTCCATATGCTGACTCGGTGATGACGACAACGCACAAGTCTCTTCGCGGTCCGAGGCAGGCAATTCTTTTTGTTAAAAAAGATGAGCGAGGATTTGATAAGAAATTAGATAAGATGGTTATCCCTGGACTCTTTGGTGGTCCTCATGAAAACAATATTGCCGGCGTTGCTATCGCCTTGAAAGAAGCTGATACGCCAGCTTTCAAAAAATACGCTAAGCAGGTGATTAAAAATGCGAAAGTCCTAGCAAAAGAATTGCAAAAACTCGGCTGGAAAATCGTCTCCGGCGGAACGGATTCACATCTGATCCTTATGGATACTTGGAGTCCGCCGGCTGGCGGAGGAACAGGAATTTCCGGAAGCGATGCAAGCAAGAAATTAGAGAAAGCAGGAATCATCGTGAATATGAATACCGTTCCAGGAGACACGCGAAGCGTGATGGATCCATCTGGTATCCGCCTCGGCACTTGCGCTGAAACAACAATCGGTAAAAAAGAAAAAGATATGATTAAAATCGCAAAGAAGATTGATCAAGTTTTAAGAAAATAGATTTCTATATATAAACCTTGCATTTTTTAGGAAAAGTGCTATAGTGCTATTTAGAAAACAAATAAATAACCCACCCTTAAAACCCCCACCGTTATGCCGCTAAATAATGCAGAAAAAGAAAAGGCAGAAAAAAATGTTGTTAAAATTGCTCTTTCAGAAATTAAAGAAGTTGAATCTGGCAGGAAACCAGTCGACCAAAAGTACTATGAAGCCATCGAGCTTTTAGAAAGAAAAAGTAATTATCAGAAGAATGATTCGGATAGTTATCAGGGAAAATCTCCCCGGATGTCGCGCAAGATCAGAGCCGCTATTTTTGAAGCTGACCAGTTTGAGCGGAGGCTGTTTGGAGAATATGTCGGTACAAAAAATGCCGCTCGTTTGATCCGTATCAACAGGATTCTTTCAAGCTATGGCAAAGGCGAAGCGTGGGAAGAGAATTTAAGCATTGCTGGAATTCTTTCCCGAGCGCGCAATTACCAGCCTTTCTTCTCAAAAGAATTATGCAAAAAATCTTTTGGTTTGATGGTGGAAATATGTGTTTTTGAAACTCCGGAATTCCCTGATTTGCTCAGGATTGATGGAGATCCAAAATGGAAGACCACAACTGCTGATTTTCTTGTGAAAATGGTTCACAAGAACGAAAGCATTCCAGTCAAACTTATTTTTGTAGCTTTTTGTATTGATGACCTGAAAGTTCTTTCTTGGAATCCCAAAAAGATAAGAGAGGAACAAATTTGTTTTTTTGACCAAATGTCCGCCCGTCTCAGTGAAATTCCCAATTATCATCTTTCTGCAATTTTAGGCGAATTTCAGGAAAGGCTCAAAAAGGTTAAAGAACTTTTTAGTACAACGACAGTAAGTGATGATTCTTCGAAAACAATTCAACTTTAGTTTCAAGGTGCTATAAAACCTCTCGATTTTTTCGAGAGGTTTTTTTATTTTAAAAATGTTACAATTCGACCATAATTCAATGAATAAAGAGAAATTAACCAATTTAATACGAAAATCCGCCCAATCTTTAGGCCTTGAAGTTGGCGCTTTTTCTCTTGAACATCCGGACGAGATTTCGCACGGCGACTATTCTACCAACATCGCTTTGATCTTGGCTAAGGAATTAAAAATGAACCCCAAAGAGCTGGCTGAGAAGATTGTCGCTGAAATGTCAAAGACCGTCTTTGACACAATAGAAAAAATCGAAGTCGCCGGCGCCGGCTTCATTAATTTTTATTTATCATCTAAGTTTTTTGATGAAAGTCTGAATAGTTTGCTTGAAGCAGGGGATACTTTTGGACAAAATTCTACTCTTAAAGGCAAAAAAGCGTTAGTCGAATATACTGACCCGAATCCCTTTAAAGAGTTTCATATCGGGCACTTGATGTCTAATACCATCGGGGAGTCTATCTCGCGGCTGGTACAGGCGAGCGGAGCGGAGACCAAGAGAGCCTGCTATCAAGGCGATGTTGGTCTGCATGTGGCGAAAGCCGTGTGGGCTTTGATAAAGAATAAAAAGGAAGTTGTTTCAGCGGGTAATCTTGGCCAGGCTTACGCTGAAGGTTCGAAGGCTTATGAAGATCCGGAGTCAAAAATTGAAATTGATGCAATCAATAAAAAAATATACGACCGCAGCGACGAAGACATAAATAGGATTTATGATCACGGTAAGACGATCAGTCTTGAACATTTTGCCGAGATTTACAAAAAGCTCGGGACGGAATTTAATTTTTATTTCTTTGAAAGCGAGACGGGCAAATTCGGTAAGGAAATTGTTTTAGATTATTTAGACAAAGGGGTTTTTGAAAAGAGCGAAGGGGCGATTATTTTTCCCGCTGAAAAGCATGATCCGAAGCTTCATACCCGGGTATTTATAAACAAAGAAGGACTGCCGACTTACGAAGCGAAAGAGCTCGGCCTCGCTCAGATAAAGTATGATCTTTTTCCATATGATTTGTCTATTGTTATTACGGGCAATGAGGTCAATGATTATTTCAAGGTTCTGCTCAAGGCGCTTGAACTTATCTTCCCCGAATTGGCAAAAGCCACAAAACATCTCTCTCACGGCATGCTCAGATTGCCTTCAGGCAAGATGTCTTCGCGTACCGGCTCGGTTATCACCGGAGAATCTTTGATCGAAGATATCAGTGTGATGGTCCGGAAGAAAATTGAAAGTTCCGATAGAGGTATTGAAGACAAGGAAAGACTTGTGAACATGGTCGCTGTCGCCGCCCTTAAATATTCTATTTTAAAACAATCGCCGGGCCGGGATATCATTTTTGATTTTGAGAAATCTATTTCTTTCGAAGGCGACTCCGGTCCATATTTGCAGTACTCATATGCGCGCGCCAAGTCAATACTTAATAAAGCTCAAGAAAATAATATCGCCGAACTCTCGCACTCGGGAAGCACGAATAATTTTCTGCTGAAAATTTTCTCTGCTCGGCCCGCCGGCCTGCGCAAGGCTTCCCAATTGCGAAGTCCGGCGACAAAAGAAGTAACCGAATTAGAAAGATTCCTATACAGATTCCCGGAAGTTGTTGAGCGATCGGCTCTTGAATACGCGCCACATTATTTGATCACTTATCTGACTGATCTTTCCCGCTCTTTCAACGCTTTCTACGGCGAGACGAAAATCGTCGATCCGTCTGACCCAAGTTCGCCCCACAAAGTTGCTCTGACCAGAGCCTTCTCAATTGTCCTCAAAAACGGCCTCAATCTCCTCGGCATCCAAGCACCTGAAAAAATGTGATATAGATTAATTTACGGCCAAGCCGCGAACCCGCTAATTCGCCTACTGGGTAATCAATCCTTATTTTGTAATCTTTTTATGGTTTGACAAACTACTATTTATTGTGTTAGATTGTTCCTAGTTTTTAAGGTCAAAGGGTTGCCTGAGCTTTGCTCGAAAATCTATTTTCTTTAACAATGAAAAACTGTCAAAAATGTCAACGGAAAAAAATTCTGTTCAAGACGGTAAACTTACCGATGAACAACTTGGAAAACTCGATCGAAAGGTAGGAGAAATCAAAAGACGTGTTAATGAGGGCACAATCTCTTATCAAGACGCAATTGATGTAATACAAGGCATCATTATTGAAAACAAATCGTATTTACATCTCGAAGTATTGAAAGGAACTTACGAAATCAAAGCAATTGAACACATTGTTGACTGCAATGCGACTCCCGTTCTCCCTTTCAGTGGAGCAGAGATTGAATTACACACACTCGGAGGAATTGTAAAAATTGAGAAAAAGGGAGACGGTCTCTATGTTGATGGCAAGAAAGTAGTTCTTCATCTTTCTAAAAAACAACAAAATGGAAAGACAATAAAGGGTCACGATTTGCGAGAGGAACTCACAGGTAAAAAAGTTTTAAATGCTTGTATGTTGGATTACCTGCTCGCAAACCCGCACTTCATTCCTGAGAACTGGAAAAAAGATGAAAAAGGTAATACTCGCTACATTTTTTTCTGGGGCACGATATTCCGCTCCTCGAATGGCAGCCTGCATGTCCGCTTTTTGTTCTTCCTTGACGGCAATTGGCAGTCGCTCTACTACTGGCTTGTCAATGTCTGGGGTGGTGCCCGTCCTGTGGCTCTCCTCGCAAGTTAGCACTTAAAACTTTTATTCTCGGGTCTACTGGACCCTTGAAATTTAGTCCTTCCCCGAATTCGTTATTAACGAATTCGGGGATTTTTTTATACAAACTAGACTATGGCAAGCGAGACCCCAACGGCTCAAATGGGGCCAAATGAGCCGTTCGACCTAATTAATTTTTATGCTAGAATAGGGCATTATGGATACAAATAAGGAAAACAAAAACCCTCTCGACCCCGCTCTGGGCAAGTCAGAACTGGCTCGAAATGAAGAGAAAATTCTAGAATTCTGGAAAGAAAACAATATTTTTCAAAAAACACTGGATAAACCTTCCACTAAAGGGGAGTTTGTTTTCTATGAAGGTCCGCCGACCGCGAATGCCAAGCCGGCACTGCATCACCTTGAGGCGAGAGCTTTCAAGGATGTCATCCCGCGTTACAAAACAATGCAAGGTTTTCACGTCCGCCGGAAAGCCGGCTGGGATACGCACGGCTTGCCAGTCGAACTTCAGATAGAAAAGAAACTCGGTTTGAAATCAAAGAAGGAGATTGAGCAATACGGCGTCGCAAAATTTAACAAAGAATGCAAGGAGAGTGTGCATGAGTATATCGATCTATGGAAGACATTTACCGAGCGCATGGGCTACTGGGTGGATTTTAATGACGCCTATTATACATATGATGCGAATTATATTGAAAGTCTGTGGAGTGTTGTCGGAGAGATCAATAAACGCGGATTGCTCTACAAAGATTACAAAGTTGTGCCTTGGTGTCCGCGTTGTGGGACTGTTCTTTCTTCGCATGAACTTGCACAAGGCTATGAGGATGATAAAGATTTGTCAGTCTATGTAAAGTTTAAAGTTGTTGGAGAAGATAATACTTACATTTTGGCTTGGACGACAACTCCATGGACATTGCCGGGCAATGTCGCGCTTGCAGTGGGTGATGATATTGATTATGTAAAAGTAAAAGTGGGCGGAGAAATTTTAATTATTGCTAAATCTAGGATTGTTTTATTTGAAGCAGACATACATGAAGTTGTGGGAGATTTAAAGGGAAGTGATCTCGCCGGTCTTTCATATGAATCGCTCTATCCTTATTTGTCTGATTTGGATAAAGGCAATGACAGATTGCAAAATGCTTACAAAGTATACACAGCGGATTTTGTGACCACGACAGATGGCACAGGCATTGTGCATATCGCTCCGATGTACGGGCAAGACGACTTCGCCTTGGGTACAAAAAATAATTTACCAAAGATTCATACAGTCGATGAAACAGGACATTTTGTAAAAGGTACGGGATTTCTGGAGGGCCGTTTTGTGAAAGAAGTTGACGGTGGTCAGTCTGGCGGGCCGGGCAAGCCGACTCTCGCCGTAGATATAATAGAAGATCTTAAAAAACAGGGATTATTCTTCAAACAAGAAAACATTAAGCACTCTTATCCGCACTGCTGGCGATGTAAAACAGCGCTTATTTATTACGCCCGAGATTCATGGTATATCGGCATGTCCAAGCTTCGCAACGAGCTTCTCGCGGAAAACGAAAAGATAAATTGGGAACCGGCGCATATCAAAGAAGGCCGTTTTGGCGAATGGCTCGACGGCATAAAAGACTGGGCTATCTCCCGCGAGCGATACTGGGGTACACCGCTGCCTATTTGGATGAGTGCGGATGGCGAGAGATTGATTGTTGATTCATTTGATACTCTTAAAAAATATGGAAAGAAGTCCGGCAATAGATATCTCGTCATGCGCCATGGCGAAGCAGAAAATAATATTGCCGCAGTTATAAGCTGTAAGGATTTTAATCAGCATCACCTGACAGAGAAGGGTAAAGATCAGACAGGCAAGAGCGCAGAGTTATTGAAAGATAATAAGATTGATATGATTTTTGCTTCGCCATTTGCTCGCACTAGAGAGACAGCAGAAGTAACAGCTGGGATCTTAGGCTTATCTCCAGATCAAATAATTGTCGACGAAAGACTTCATGAAGTAGATTGCGGAGTTTTCGATGGTAAATCCTTGGAGGAATACCATAGTTTTTTTGCAGAGGGAGACGACAGATTTACAAAAGCTCCAGAGGGCGGGGAGAGTTACTCTGATGTAAAGAAAAGAATTGGAGATTTTATATATGACATTGAAAATAAATACGTCGGCAAGAATATTTTGATCGTGACGCATGACTCTCCAGCCTGGATGTTTTTCGCAGTCACTCAAGGTTTCGATAAAGATCAAACAAAAGAAAGCCGTAAGGATAGTATTTTCTTTATTGAAAATGCCGAAGTTCGTGAATTGCCGTTTGTGCCACTGCCGCATAATGAAAATTTTGAACTCGATCCGCATCGGCCGTTTATTGATGAAATTGTTCTAGAGAAGGACGGCAAGGAATTTCACCGAATTAAAGAAGTTATGGATGTTTGGTTTGATTCTGGCGCGATGCCATTTGCTCAAGATCACTATCCATTTGAAAACAGGGAACCTGTATATCCGGCGGATTTTATTTCCGAGGCGATCGATCAGACGCGCGGATGGTTCTACACTTTGCTTGCTGTCGGTGTACTGATGAACAGGGGAACACCATACAAGAATGTGATCTGCCTCGGACACTTGCTCGACGCGCAAGGCAAGAAGATGTCTAAATCGATCGGCAATATCGTCGAACCGTTTGAACAAATGAATAAATTTGGCGTGGACGCGGTGCGTTTCTGGATGTATTCGGTCAATCAGCCGGGCGAGAGCAAAAATTATGACGAGAAAACAGTAGCTGAGATAAATAATAAAGTTTTCAATCTGCTTTACAATGTCTTGTCTTTTTATGAGTTGTATCGCGACTCTTCTATAGAGCAAGGGTCTTATACTGAGGTGTCTGCTAACATTTTAGATAAGTGGATTGTCTCCAGATTGAATCAACTGACAGAACTCGCGACTGAAAATTTGGATAATTACAAAATTCTTGAACCGGCGCGCGCGATCAAGGACTTTATAGGCGATCTTTCGACTTGGTACCTGCGCCGCTCCAGAGACAGGATAAAAGAAGGCGATAGAGAGGCAAAAAGAACTCTATACTTTGTTTTGAAAAATTTATCTAAAATCATGGCTCCGTTTACGCCATTTACCGCCGAAGATGTCTGGCTCAAATTGAGAGTTGAACAGAATAAAGAAAGTATACATTTAACCAACTGGCCAACTTTGGGTGAGATTGACCATAATTTACTCGAAAATATGGAAATGGTCAGGAGAATAGTTACTTCGGGACTTGAAGCTCGACAGAAAGCTGGGATCAAAGTTCGCCAGCCACTGTTAAAAATAATCACCAAAAGCAAATCATTAGGAGATCAATATGCTGAATTAATAAAAGACGAATTGAATGTGAAGGAAGTTGTTTTTGACGAGAAAATAACAAATGAAGTTGAGTTGGATATTACTATCAATTCAGAATTAAAATTGGAAGGGGATTATCGCGAGCTTCTTCGATTTATCCAAGACCTGCGCAAGAAAGGAGATCTTGTTCCAAGCGACCATATCGTATTGGAAGTTGAAACTGACG
>JAHFNP010000011.1 GCA_023267245.1 Candidatus Nomurabacteria bacterium | reverse complement strand
TCAGAACCGAAACTTAGCAGTGGCAAATCAAAATATTTTACATCATTTAATTTAGTCCGGGTTTCCTCTAAAAGAGAATTGAGCTTAAGAAGGTCTGTCCACATCACAACCACGTCAGGGTGTTTAATTTTGACCCTAAGTGTCTTTTTGACAGTTTTTGTATAAAACTTCTGGCATTTAATAATATCTTTTAGGGATTTTTCAGTAAAAGCCAGAGATAAACCCGCTAACTCTATCCTTTCTTGTTCAAAAAGTTTAAAAACATTTGTAGAATCATTTGTTGTCACAACAACATTTTGACTCCAGGTAACAAAACTTATACCCAGAAGTAAAATAACAATAACTGCTTTTCTCATTTTATTATATTTTTAAAGATGATTTTTACTGTTTAACGTCAGCAAATTGCGTACTTCTAAACTTGTTTTAAAAGTAAAATTACTATATCATGTATTATTAATCTATGTCAAATATTATTTTTCCATAATTTGGTGTTTAATTTTCGAATAGTCTGTTTTAAAAATAAAAAATAACAAAAATATGAATCAAAAAAAGTTAATCATCATTCTTGCAATTGTGATCTTAGGGATAGGCAGTTATTTTGCATTGGTTAAAAGACCGGTGATATCAATAGAATATAAAAACACTCAATATGGTTTTATTTTCTCATTGCCTCTAAGTTGGGAAGGATATTCTATTGTCATACAGAATTGGGAAGGGAACTTGATCGACGCAGAGCCCGCCCAGACTTTTAAAGGCCCGGAGATTTTTATAAGGCATCCGTTGTGGACTTCTTCCGCTCCGCGCCAGGATATCCCAATTATGATTTTTATTCCCGCAGAGTGGGATCTAGTCCAGCAAGAGAAGCTTTCTCTGGGCGCGGCGCCGATCGGGCCGAGCGAGCTCGGGCGCAATGCTAAATACATATTTGCCCTGCCGGCCCGTTACAACTTTGCATTTCCGGCCGGATTTGAGGAAGTGCAAAAAATTATTGAAAATAAATCACTCCGTGCATTTTAAATAAAAATACCCCGTCCGCCAGCTGGCGGACGGGGTATTTTTATTTATTATGCAACTTCTTCGTCTGTTGCGGGTGTTTCCGCTTCTGCTTCAGCAACACTTTCGTCTGACATAGTTTCAGGCGCCGCTTCTTCTGTTACTTCAGGAGTAACTACTTCTTCTTCTGTTGTATCCATATTATTTATATTAAACTGATAAGACCACAACCATAGCATGGATACTATAAAACAACTAATTATTGTGCTATATTGAGCATGCAATGACAGCTATAAATAAAAAGGAGCCTTTTGTGTTGAGTATAGGCGACATCACTATCCTTGTTTTTTCTTTGTGGTTGACGCTTGTAGTCAGGTACCATGCTTTGCCCGACGCGTCTTTTTGGCAAGCGCACCTCCTACCTTTTAGTTTTATTTTTCTATATTCGATAATTATTTTTTACATAGCCGGTCTGTACGGCCAATATGGTGAATTTTTTTATGCCAAAACCGCCGTTATCATCAAATCGCAGATAGTCAATATTCTACTAGCTGTCGCCCTTTTCTATTTTGTGCCAAATTTTTTGGTTAGTCCGAAAACAACCCTCTTTATTTACTTTATTATTTCTTCAGGACTTCTTTTTGTTTGGAGGATTATGGTTTTTTATTTTTTGGGCACGCGGAAGAAAAGTCGGGCTTTTGTTATAGGTGATGGCGCAGAAGTGGAAGAGATGTGCAAAGAAATGAACGCCAATAGGCGTTCTTCGCTCGAATGCGTCGAAGTTATCAGCAGCAAGACCGCTTCGTCTAGCGGTTTCCATACCATTTTATCTGAGAAGATTGAGAAAGAAAAAATCTCATATATTGTTTTGGATATCAATCACGAAAGCCTAGACCATCTTCTGCCGGAACTTTATAAAACTCATTTTAAAGATGTTCACTTTATTGATATTTATCATTTTTATGAAGGACTTTTTTGGCGGATACCTCTTTCTTGTCTCAAATATGCCTGGGTTTTAGAAAATATTTCACCTACATCGCCTAAGGCTTATGACATATTGAAGCGCAGTATCGATATCATTTTGGCGCTTATCCTTGTAGTCATTACCCTCATACTCTGGCCTTTTGTCTGGCTGGCTATAAAGCTCGATGATCACGGCCCGGCTTTTATTATTCAAAAAAGAGTCGGCAGAAACAATAGGATTATAGAAATGTATAAATTCAGAAGTATGCGAGCGAGTGACGGCGGCAAATGGCTTTCAGAAAATGACGACAGGGTCACGCGCGTCGGCCATTTCTTGCGAAAAAGCAGAATAGATGAATTGCCCCAAGTCTGGAGTGTTTTGAAAGGGGATATGTCGCTGATCGGCCCTCGGCCGGACATCCGCGATCTCGGAGACGCCCTGGCAAAAGAAATTCCTTATTACAATATCCGGACGGTTATAAAGCCGGGTCTTTCCGGTTGGGCGCAGGTCAATCAGGCTAAACCGCCCCAGTCTCTGGATGAGACAAAACTGCGCCTCTCTTATGATTTGTTTTATATAAAGAATCGCTCGCTTTGGCTGGATATACGCATTGCCTTGCGTACGATAAAAACGCTTCTGTCTTTAGGCGGCATGTAGAATAAAAATATGAACAATAAACCTTTAACAATTCTTATCACTGGCGGGGCAGGCTATATCGGCAGCATGCTTATCAATAAATTAATTGGCGACCAAAATGTTTCTCGCATAATTTCTATTGATCTTTTACCCAAGCCGCAAAGAATAGAAAGTAACAGCAAGCTAGTTTGGATTCAGGCTGATTTGGCTGATAATGATTGGCAATTAGAAGTATCGAAAGAACTTCCGATCGATGCGGTTATTCATGCGGCGTTCAAAATCAGGAACCCCCTGGGAAAAACAAAATTAATCGAAAAAAATAATTTAGAAGCCTCAAATAATGTTTTTAAATTTTGTTTTGAAAATAAAGTTGATAAATTGATCCATTTGAGCACTGTTTCTACGTATGGTGCAAGGCCAGAAAATATTGGAAAACTTTTGAAAGAAGATTCTCCTCTTCTTGAAAACAAAGCCCCGTACGGATATCAAAAGAAAGTTATTGAAGAAAATCTTACTCAGCTGATAAGGGAAAAAAATCCTATTACGGAAATTTCCACTTTGCGCCTAAACAGCGTTACCGGTCCTTTAGGTCAGAGCTTGAAAAGCAAATTTGGCCTTATAACATTTTTGAAGAAGTTACTGCCTGTCATTATGGAAACCAATCCATACTGGGCCAGGCAATTTGTGCATGAAAATGATGTCGTTAATATAATTGAAAAAATAACTTTTAACCCCCTAAAGCCCGGCAATTTAACCGTATACAATATCGCCCCGGACTCCTTTTTGACGGCCAGGGATATGGCAACTTTGCTAAATAAAAAAGTTATTAGAATAAATCCATGGATGGCAAAAATCTTATTCTTTTTGGCCTGGTATTTAAGTCTTGGTAAAATTCCAACTCGTCCGGACTCCGTTTCTGGTCTTATTTATCCGATAAATGTCGACGGAACAAAGATAAAAGAGATAGGATATTCTTATCAGTACACGGCCAAGCAAGCCTTCATGGCGGAAAAATAATTTCTAGATTTTTTTAAGGGTAATTTTCAGTTGGCGGATAATTTTTCCTTTTTTGTCTCCCAAAACCCAGTGATTGTTGGGTGAAAAAAGAGGGCAGGTTTACACTCCAAAAAGTTTGTTTCCTTTAGTGGAAATGTGGATAATTTATTTGTGAAAAAAGATTTTCTTTCTGTTACAATAAACAGGAAATAAATTAATCAGAAAAATTATCAGCTAAATTAAGATAGCATCGCGTTTCAATCGACATTACGCGATGTGATTCTGCAGAATCACAAATGAGTCCACAAATAACGCTAAGCAAGCAAGATTTGCAAAAAATAAAAAGTATCCGCGGCCGCGACGGAGCAGTTGTTCCTTTTGAGATTGAGAAGATCGCGGAGGCTATCCAGAAAGCTTTTAATGTTACCAAGGAAGGTGATATGAAAGAGGCGGAATATCTTGCTAAGAAGGTTTTTAAAGAGCTTTTAAATCTCCAAAAAGCCTCTAAAAACGCTGCTTTCCTGCCAAGCGTGGAGATGATCCAGGATATTGTTGAAAATATGCTGATTGCCGCAAATTTAGCCGTGACAGTCAAGGAATACATCCTTTATCGCAACAAAAGAGCTGAAATAAGAAAAGATGTCGGTCTTGTCCCAGAGCGCATTCGCAAGCTTTCTGAAGAAAGTAAAAAGTATTTCAGAAATACACTGGCCGAACTCGTTTATTATCGGACTTATTCCCGCTGGATCGAAGCTGAACACCGAAGAGAGACATGGATCGAGACGATCGATCGTTATATGAATTTTATGAAAGAGAATGCCGGCGACGCCTTAAGCAAGGCTGAATATAACGAGATTCGTGAAGCGATTTTGAAGCAGGAGATTATGCCTTCTATGCGTCTTGTTCAATTTGCCGGTCCAGCCGCCAAGGGGACAAATGTCTGCGCTTACAATTGTTCTTTTATTGCCCCGTCTTGTCTTCAGGATTTTGCTGAGATTGTTTACATTTCAATGTGCGGTACGGGAGTGGGCTTTTCCGTTGAAAGCCAAAATATTCAAGCTTTGCCTCAAATTGAAATGCAAACCGGCAAAAAATTGCCGAGTTATGTGATCCATGACAGCAAAGAAGGCTGGGCAGACGCGTTATCCCACGGGATGAAGACTTGGTTCGAAGGCAATGATGTAGATTTTGATTTCTCCAAGCTTCGCCCGGCTGGCGCCAGACTAAAGACTTTCGGCGGCAAGAGTTCCGGTCCGGAACCTTTGAAGGATATGCTTTTCTTCACCCGAGAGCGAGTTTTAAGAAAACAGGGCCGAAAGCTCACCAACTTAGACGCGCACGATATCATCTGCAAGATCGGCGAATGCGTCGTCTCTGGGGGTGTCAGGCGCAGTGCTTTGATTTCTCTTTCTGATTTGGACGATGCTGACCTGCGCGATGCTAAAAAAGGACAGTTCTATATAAATGAACCGCAAAGAAGCTTGGCCAACAACTCGGCTGTCTACAATGCCAAGCCTTCAACAACAGAATTTATGGATGAATGGTTGGCTTTGATGAAAAGCGGATCCGGTGAAAGAGGCATATTTAATCGTGGTGCCTTGATGAAAACTTTACCAGAAAGAAGAATTAAATGCTTGGATAAAGCCGATTATATTGAAAACAATCAGATTGTTAAGCCGATCGGCACAAATCCATGCGGCGAAATAATTTTGCGCTCAAAACAATTCTGTAATCTTTCAGAATTGGTCGCTCGAGCTGAAGACACCGAGGAATCGCTTCTCCGTAAAGTGAGACTCGCAGCGATCTTGGGCACATTCCAATCTACTTTGACCAATTTCCCGTATCTTTCCAAGGAATGGAAAAAGAACTGCGAGGAAGAAAGACTGCTCGGAGTTTCTATTACCGGCCAATGGGATTCTAAAGCTGCCCGCAATGCAAAAATTTTGAGCAAAGTAAGAGAAGAATCGATCCGAGTCAATAAAATTTACGCCAAGAAATTCGGCGTCAATGAATCGACTTGCATCACTTGCGTCAAGCCTTCCGGCAACGTATCTCAGACGGTTGATTGCGCTTCCGGCATGCACCCAAGACATTCAGCTTATTATATCCGCCGAATCAGAATCTCCGCTTCAGATGCTTTATTTAAAATGTTGAAAGATCAAGGCGTACCTTATTTCCCGGAAGTTGGGCAGAATATTGAAACTGCACATACTTTCGTTTTAGAATTTCCAGTCAAGGCGCCGACTGGTGCGATCGTGAAAGATGATTTGAATGCTCTAGAACAGCTTGAACACTGGAAGCTCGTCAAGGTGAATTACACTGAGCACAATCCGTCTGTAACGATTTCAGTCGGAGACAATGAATGGATCTCCGTCGCTAATTGGATTTACGAGAACTGGGATATCGTCGGCGGACTTTCTTTCTTGCCGAGGTCTGACCATGTTTATCAACTCGCGCCTTATGAAGCGATTGATGAAAAAAAGTACAACGAACTTTTAAAGAAAGTTGTGAATATTGATTTCTCAAAAATTATAACCTACGAAGTAGACGACGAAACTGAAGTGAAAAAAGAGCTTGCCTGCGTGGCCGGACTTTGCGAAGTTTAAAATGCTGTATACGAGAAAAGGGGATAGTGGCACGACCAAAGTCTTAAATTCGAAAGACCGGTTTTCAAAGAGTTCTATTTTGACTGAAACTTTGGGCTCGATCGACGAGATCAATTCTTTTCTGGGTTTATGCAAAGTGAAATCTGAAAATAAAGAAGTGGTCCATTCTATTCAACAAGATTTGTTTGTAATACAAGCAGAGTTAGCAGGAGCCGACATGACCATCAGCGCGGAAAAAGTTAAATACTTGGAAGAGTTGACGGACAGTATTGAGATCAAGCTCCCGCCAATCAAAACTTTTTTTATCAGCGGCGGGACTGAGCTTGCCTCGCTTTTCGATATCGCACGGACGATCTCCCGCCGGGCTGAGAGGCGAGCCGTCGCCCTTAAAGAAGAAGGAAATGTAAAGATTGGAGAGAACACTATGGCCTACTTAAACAGGCTTTCCAGCGTCCTTTACGCGCTAGCTCGGTTTGCAAATCATGAAGCTGGTCTGGATGAAAAAAGCCCAACATACAGAATATGATACTTTTACTTGGATTAGCTGATATAGGTGCGACTATTGTATTGATCCTCAGGGTCTATAAGGTTGAATTATCTCCGACCGCTCTTATTGTCGCCGGAATTTATTTGCTGGCCAAGGTTTTTATTTTTCCGATCAATTTGCCGGCCTTTATGGATTTTACCGCTGGGATTCTGATCCTGCTCAGTTTCTTTATCGCCTTGCCGCAAGTTTTTTCCATAATCATAATCATCCTCATGTTATTCAAGGGCTTTAGAAGTTTCTCATCCTCGTCCCCGTCTCATTAAATATGTTAAAATAAACTAATGGATAATATGGATCATCAAATGCATGAGGGACACAGCGCCAATGATTTTCAGAGGCGTTTTTGGTTCTCTTTAATTTTAACAATACCCGTTCTTGTCTTTTCTAAAACTTTTCAAGAATTGTTCGGCTTTCAGCCGAAGACCAATATCTTTACCGACTGGCTGCCTTTCATCCTCGGTACAACTATTTTAATATATAGCGGAACTATTTTTTTAAAGGGTGCATATTTAGAAATTAAAAATCGGATGCCTGGCATGATGACCCTCGTTTCGATCGCAATTTTAGCGTCATATATTTATTCATTTGCAACTATTTTCTTTATCTCTGGGCAAGAATTCTTCTGGGAGCTTTCGACACTGATCACGATCATGCTCCTCGGACATTACTTGGAGATGAAATCAATAGCTCGGGCCAAGGGTGCCTTGGGCGAATTAGCGAAGCTCTTACCGGATACGGCTGAATTAATATATTCAGATTTGATTGAAGAGGTTCCGATCAGAGAACTCAATGTTGGAGATTTTATATTGGTCCGCAGTGGAGCGAGAGTTCCGGCCGATGGTGTTGTAATAGAGGGTGAATCAGAAACAGATGAGGGAGCTTTCTCAGGTGAATCAAAACCCGTTTTAAAAATCATAGGCAGTAATGTAATCGCTGGCACGATAAATATCGGCGGTGCACTCAAGATACGCGTGACTTCGGTTGGAGAAAATATGGTGATATCAGGGATAATGAGACTAGTTTCGGAGGCGCAAGCTTCTAAATCCAAGGTGCAAGTCTTGGCTGATCGGGCCGCATATTATCTTGTCATTATTGCAATATTCTCCGGTACTATTACTTTTATTTTTTGGCTCTCTTATGGGACCGGCCTAAATATCGCCTTAGAAAGGCTGGTTGCTGTTCTGATTATCGCTTGTCCGCACGCTCTGGGGCTCGCGGTGCCGCTTGTATCCTCAATCTCGACTAGTATCGCCGCGCGGAATGGAATCCTTGTCCGGAATCGTTTGGATTTAGAGAAGGCCCGTCGCGCTGATATTGTTTTATTTGATAAGACGGGGACGCTGACTTTTGGAAAAGTTGCAGTCATAGATATTTGGCCAGCCTCGCCGAGTCTAGGCGGGGCGACTCAAGGCAGAACTTTGAGTGAGGTTATTTCTCTTGCGGCGTCGGTTGAATATCTGTCGGAGCATGCTGTCGGCCGGGCGATAGTTTCGGCCGCGGAGGATTTGAAAGTTTATATAGATAAAATTGACAAGTTTGAAACTTTGCCCGGCCGTGGCGTCAGAGCGATGATCGGTTCAAAGACTATTGTTGCCGGCGGAGCAGTTTTGGTCAATTTTGATAAAAATATTTTATCCGTAGATTTGCAAAATAATATTGATCTCGCGAACAAAGACGGCAAGACGGTTGTTTACATTTTAGAAGACGGTCAAATCGTCGGCGTTGTAACCATTGCGGACCAAATCAGGCCGGAGTCGAGCGTCGCAGTGAAGATGCTTAAATCGATGGGCCTTGAAGTTGTCATGATTACTGGCGACTCTACTGCGGCTGCCGGTTTTGTTGCCAGAGAACTTGGCATCGAGCAATATTTTGCGGAAATTATGCCGGAAGAAAAAGTCGCGAAAGTGAAAGCTCTTCAAAAAGAAGGCAAGGTTGTGATGATGGTTGGAGACGGAGTGAACGACGCGCCGGCTTTGGCGGCGGCTGATATCGGAGTCGCGATCGGTGCGGGGACGGATGTCGCGATCAATTCAGCCGGAATAATGCTTGTGAAAAATAATCCGCTCGATATCGTAAAAATTATAAAACTCTCGAGAGCGACATATCGTAAGATGACGCAAAATCTCGTTTGGGCGACCGGCTACAACATCGTTGCGATCCCGTTGGCGGCCGGAGTTCTGATATCCTACGGTATAACTCTCATACCATCCGTCGGCGCGATACTCATGTCTCTTAGTACGGTCATCGTCGCTTTAAATGCCCGCCGCCTTATTCACTTAAATTTGAATTAAAAAAAATGGATAATGAAACCGAAGAAAAATTTTTTACTTGTCCTTACTGCGGAGAAAAGATCTCCATGGTTCTGGATCTTTCCGCCGGCTCGCAGAGTTACGTCGAAGACTGCGAAGTTTGCTGCAATCCGATCGAGATCAATTATGAAGTCGAGAACGGCAAAGTCTCCTCCTTTCAAGCTACAGGGATCGATCAATAATTTTTTAAAAAAGCCGAATTTATTCGGCTTTTTTCTTTGACAGAATAGTTTTTTATGTTAGTCTAAATCCAGAAAAGTTCTAATTTAAAACTAAATACTATGAAAAGCATTATTTTATCAGGCAAGAAGTACAAGCTCCTTATTCAGGGAGATACTAAAAATGAAGGATGGCTGGGTGGCAGCCGTCAAAAAGGCGATCAACTTCGCTACAGGCGAAATTGGATAGGTTGCGGAAGGCTAATCGATAACACAACAAATGAGGAAAGATTTTTTAGTTTTTTCACCAAAGGCATCAAGGGTGATGTGGGGGACGGTCAAAAACTCAAAGATCTATTTGATGATTTTGTAAAAATCACTGGTATTTCTGAAAAGGCTAAAATAGTCAACCCAGAACGAATTTTTGATTGGCTAGGCGAGGAAATTGCAAAAATAATAGATCTCGAAAAGTCTAAAGAAAATTCTTTCCCGGTTATTCATCTTATGCCGCCAGTAGTGCCAGGAGATTTTTTTGTAGGCCACGGTTTCATACAAGAGCCCGGAAAGACAATCGGCCTGAATTTTTCTGCTTAAGTATTTATGCTTAAAACCTCTTCATTTTTAATGAAGAGGTTTTTTATTTTGTGTTATAGTTAAGGGTATTATTTATGAAAAACTCATTCATTGTTCAATTTTTTAAAAAATGGAAACAAGTCGGAGCTATATTCCCTAGCTCTATTTTCTTAGTTGAAGATATGCTTTCAGAAGTTGATTTCGATAAGGCTAGGATTATTTTAGAGCTCGGCGCCGGAAGCGGTTCTTTTACCGAAGAAATCCTAAAAAGGATGCATCCTGATGCTAGGCTTATTGTTTTCGAGATTGATCAGGTGTTTATAGAAAAGCTCAAAAAGATAAAAGACCATAGGATCACTCTTGTTCATGATTCTGTTACAAGCATATCAAAATACCTGGATAATAAAAAAGTCGAATATATTATTTCAGGAATACCGCTTTCTAATTTAGAAAAAAATATCAAATCTGAATTGATTTCCACTGCCGTAAAGAGTTTAACTCCAGGTGGAGTTTTTCTTCAATTTCAATATTTCCCTGAATCTTTAAGTTTGTTGAAACAGTATTTTTCAGATGTAAAATTACGATTTACATTTCTCAATACGCCACCAGCTTTTTTCTATGTTTGCCGGCGTTAGTTTTATTTTGCGTGAAGGTAAAGATAAAGGTCTTCGACTGCTTTAACTGCGTCTCCTGTAGCGATGTTGTTTTGGTGATAGAGGATATTTGTACAGTCGCCGGCGGCCCAGATGCCGGGAGTTGATGATTTGCCCGTCCATGGATCTATTTTTATGCGGTTGTATTCATCTAGGTCAACTATGTCTTTTGCAAAAGCAGTATTTGGGATCTGGCCGATTTCAACGAAAATACCGGCAACTTTCAATTCCTTAGTTTCGCTATTCTTTTCTTTATAAACAATTCCGTCTACAAATTTATCTCCTTTGATTTCCAGAATATCAACATTCAGCAAATCATGCATCTTCGGATGAGATAAAACTTTTTTCACAGTGATAGGGTCCGCTCGATAATTCTGATTGCGGTGGATCAAGGTGACGCTTTTTGTGTAAGCGAGGAGCTGGGCGGCAGTTTCAAATGCGGAATTGCCTCCGCCGATAACAGCGACATCCATATCGGTAAAAAGAGGCCCGTCGCATGATGCGCAGTAAGTAAGTCCCTTGTGTTCGAGGCGGTCCGCGCCGAGGGCTTCAAGCCGTCGATGGCCGGATCCGCTGCTGATCAAAACAGTTTTTGCCTGATATGTTTCATTCTGGTCAGTTGTGACATCAAAAATATTCACAGTCTGATCTGGTGATTTTTTTATTGATGTTACTATAACCCCTTCTTTTACAGTTACGACATCATTCGCATAAGCCAAGACGTGCTTTTTCAAATTATCCGCGAGTTCTTGGCCGGAGATGTTGGTTGTGCCGATCCAGTTTTGGATATCGGTCGACACGACGCTTTGCCCGCCGAAGTCGGAAGTGATTAAGAGAGTTTTTAATTGTTTGCGAGCGGCGTAGACCGCGCCGGCCGCACCGCCGGGTCCTCCGCCGATTATAATTAGATCGTACATATTATTTCTTTCTTCTTAAAAATGCCGGGACAGCGCTCCAGTCTTCAGTACTGTTTTCAAAATCAGGAAGGATTTCTTCCTCTTCTTCTATTTTCTTAACATAATCAGTAAAACCGGTATTATTGATCTCTCTTTTTTGAGAAGCTAGATCTTCTTTGATCACTGTAGACTGGGCTTGTGCTTGGAAAAGAGTTTTCTTTGGAGCATCAGTAGGGAAGCCGGTCGCGATTACAGTGACTTTCATTTCGCCTTTGCGCAGAGAATCGTCTTGAATTGTTCCAAATATAACCTTGGCATCCTTGTCGATAGATTCGGTGATTATTTTAGCTGCTTCTTGTATCTCGTGGATAGTCAGATCTTCGCCACCGGAAATCGCAAACAAAACTCCCTTGGCTCCGTTGATCGAAAGTTCAAGGAGAGGAGAGTTGATCGCTTGGAAGGCGGACCTTTCAGCTCGCTTCTCGCCTGTAGCCGAACCGACTCCCATCAGGGCTGAGCCAGCATTCGACATAACAGACTTGATATCCGCAAAGTCGACATTGATGATACCTGGGGTGATGATAAGGTTGGAGATACCTTCGACCGCTTGTCGCAAAACATCATCGCACATAGCAAAAGCAGTTTTGAAGCCGGTGTCTTTTTCAGCGATAGCAAGTAGGCGGTCGTTTGGAATCACGATAATAGCATCAACTTCTTTTTCCAATTCCTCGAGTCCTTTTTCTGCGATCTTCATTCTTTGACTGCCTTCAAAGAAGAAAGGCTTAGTGACGACAGCGACAGTAAGCATGCCTTGTTCTTTGGCTGACTTGGCGACGATCGGAGCCGCACCGGTACCTGTACCGCCGCCTAGACCGCATGCAATGAAAACCATGTCCGCGCCTTTGAGCATGTCTTGAATTTCAGCTTTGGTTTCTTCCGCCGCTTTTTTGCCTATTTCCGGATTCATGCCGGCGCCTAGACCTTTGGTCAAATTCTTACCTAAATGGACTTTCTTGGAAGCCAGGGATTTGTGCAAGTCTTGTGTATCCGTATTCATCACGATAAATTCCACTCCTTTAACTTTCGAATTGATCATGTGGTTCACAACATTGGCACCGGAACCGCCAACTCCGATAACTTTAATTCTCGCAAATGTCTCTATTTCTGGGTTTATTTTAGGCATAATTAAGTAATCTATTAATAATTAAAACTTATAGGCCTATAATAGCAAAAATTTTAAAAAAAGAAAAAGAAAAGGAATTAGTTGATTAGTGATTGATTTGAAGAAATTTTTGATATCCTTGGCTGTTTTTTTGAATGAACTTCCTCCGATCATTGAGTTGGAATTTTTTGCTGAAAAGCAAAGACCTAAAGCGACAAGCCAAGAAGAGCCTCGGACCTTTCCACTTAGATTATTTCCCCATAGGTATGCGTCGCCGATTTTTGACGGAAGCTTCAAGAAGCTTTTAGATAATTCTTCAACTGCGCCGATGTTTGCACCGCCGCCGATGATAATAACTCCGGCAGGAAGCAAACCGTTTCTTTTTATTTTCTTTAAATAATTTTCGATTAATTCAAAGATGTCTGACAATCTGGCATCGATAATCTGATCCAATTTTTTACGAGGATAATCTCCGATGATGCTACCTATCTTTATACCCTCGGCTTCTTCGAGTGGAACTCGGAGTCCTAGGGCGATGTCGTTTGTGATATCTGTCGAGCCGATTGAAAAAACATGAAGATATTGAACTGTTCCATTTTCAAATATTGAAATCGAGACTGTCTCGGCGCCGATATCAACCAAGATGCAGCCCGCTGTGCGCTGTTTGTCGCTTAAAACTACTCCGCTTGCCGCGATCGGCGCAGCGATAACATCTTCGACTTCGACACCAGCTAGAGCGACGGCTGAGATCAAGTCTTCGAGGTGCTGTT